>JANYLN010000264.1 GCA_025357795.1 Planctomycetota bacterium | reverse complement strand
TGGCGGCAAACGGCCAGAAGGGCACGATCGAAGTTGCCGCCGACGGCACCGTGCTGGAGCCCCTGAACTGGAAGCAAGCCAAGGCGGGCGACGAAGAAGATAACGATTGACACCACGCACGCTGTAAATACGGCTCTACAGGGAGACGCACTGCCGGCAAAGCCTGCAAAGGCCCGCCGGCAGTGCGCGCTTCTGGGGCAGAGACTGGCGGCTGCCGCGAGCGAGGGGATCTCATGTTCGAGCCTCATATACTGCGTATACGCCTTTGGTTTGCCGCGGGGCTGCTACTCATTGCCATCCAGGGCTGTGGGCCGCTTGTCTTGAGCGTGGACGACTGCGTCACGAAAGGCGACGAGCCTGTTACCCTCACGGCCTTGGTGCGACGCCAGCATCTGCTGGGGCTGCGCAGCCGGGTCAAGCACGTGCCCGTTTCATTTTCCGTGGATGGCAACCGTGTAGGCCAGGTCGAAAGCGATGGGTACGGTCGGGCCTCAATAACGACAAAACTGCCTGCCACGCTACCTGTGAGTTTTGACGTCCGCTCGACCGTGGGAGGTCGTGACATCGAGGCTGCCGGCAGGATCTTCCGATGGGACGAAAATCGTGTGATCATCGTCGTGGACATCGATCACACGGTAGCCGCCACGGATTTCGACAGGCTTATCCTGCGGGCGGAACCCACCAGTTTTCCCCCGATCCCCGGGGCGCAAGAGACCCTGGCGAAACTGGCGGAGCGGTACTATATCATGTACCTGACGGCCCGGCCGCGATTCCTGCTGGAGAAAACCCGAATATGGCTCGGTCGTTACAACTTCCCGCAGGGGCCGGTTGTGACCGCGCCGACGCTGTCGATAGCAGCCAGGCCGACCAGGTTCAAGCGAAAGACCTTGGCAGTTTGGCGTCGGCAATGGCCAAACCTGCTGATCGGCATCGGCAACCGCGAGTCCGATACGGAAGCGTATGCCCCCAACGAGATGCTGCCGCTGATCGTCCTGAGCAGTCCGGAGGACAAGCACTACGTCAGCGACGTGGTTTTCGCGAACTGGAACGCTGCCCACGAGTTTTTCGAGGCGGACCAGAACATTCTCAGTGACCCGCGGAAACTGACCGAGGCCATCCAGGGAAAACTCCTGCTGCCGCAGCCTCTGATCCCGTGGGAAGTGGAAAAGATGTACAGCAGAAGAGGATTTCTGTCGTCGCCGCAGTAACGGCACCGCCGCTTCCGGCAGAGCGCGTGTATCCCGATAATGGAAACAGGAGATTGTTGATGTCAGAGAACGCACCGAACCACCAGAACTTCGACACCGGGCGCCCCGCGCTGCGGGCTATGCTCTCGATGAGCGTGCCAATCGTTGTTCAAGGCATTGTGCTCTTCATCGCGGCCGGGCGATGGAACTGGCTGCGGGGATGGGTACTCATCGGCCTGCGACTGTTCACGATGCCGTTCGAGGTTTGGATACTGTCTCATGCGAACCCGGTGTTGCTGCGGGAACGCTTCCGGAAACACAAGGGAACGGAATCTTTCGACCACGGGATCCTTCTGCTGCTCGTACCAATACTACTGGCGATCTATTGCGTCGCGGGCCTGGATGCGGCGCGCTTCGAGTGGTCGAGCCTGGGAGTTGGAACGATATTGCCCGGCATTGCCTTGCACCTTTTGGGGGCCGGTCTGGTTCTGTCGGTCATGGCTGTAAACCCCTATCTTGAGGGGTCCGTCCGCATCCAGGAGGAGCGGCACCATAAGGCGATCACTGTCGGTCCGTATCGGTTCGTGCGTCACCCGATGTACGTCGGCTCGACCATCATGATTGCAGGCGCCCCCCTGATCCTGGGCTCTGCATGGGCGTACCTGCCGGTAGGCGCACTTGCGCTGCTCTATGTGTTCCGTACGGCGATGGAGGACCGGGTGCTACAGGAGAAACTGCCGGGCTACGCAGCGTACTGCCGGCAAACGCGATACCGCCTGCTGCCGGGGGTCTGGTGAGCCAGCGGCGCCAGGCCCACGCCCGATTCCTGCTCTCATCTTTCGTACGGCCAAGCCCAGGGAAAACTCTGCCCCTCATGCCTCTTGCTTTGGCCCTCGAAGCAGGTGCCGCCATGTGGCGACCATTGGCCATCGGGATCGTTTCGGTTTAGGATGTAGCGGCTTTGCTGCAGTGGGGGCGGCCCATTGTATTTGACGCCGTGCAGGAGATCCTCTTTTGGCCTCGGAAATCCTTTCGCCTCTGGCGATGTCGATCCTGGGACTGGCCTTACCGGGCAAGACCGGAACGTTCCTGCTGTTGGTCCTTGGGCTTTCGTTCGTGATCTTCGTTCACGAACTGGGCCACTTCCTGGTCGCCAGGTGGTGCGACGTCCGCATCGAGCGGTTCGCGATCGGGTTTGGCAAGGAACTCTTCGGCTTCACCCGAAAGCAGATCCGCTATTCCTTCAACATCCTGCCTCTGGGCGGCTACGTGAAGATGTTGGGACAGGAAGACTTCGCCGTCGACAAGGCCGGCGAGCTGTACGTCAAGAACGATCCGCGAGCTTACAGCAACAAGCCCGTTGGTCAGCGGATGATGATCGTCTCGGCCGGCGTGGTCATGAACGTGATCTTCGCGTCGATCCTCTTCATGATCGCCTTCATGATCGGTATGCGAGTGATACCGGCCAGGATTGGGACGGTCCTGCCCGATACGCCGGCCTGGCGGGCAGGGTTGCGGCCCGGCGACCAGATCCTGACGATCAATGGCGCCTCGATCGACGAAATGGCCGACGTGATGATGGCCATCACGCTCGCGGACCCGGACACGGTCCTGAAAATGCGAGTCCTTCAGGATGGGCACGAGCGGGCCGTCAGCCTCGAACCAGAATACAACGCTATCGCCGGCCTGCGGCAAATCAGCATCAGCAACCCGCAGAGCCTGACCGTGGCCTACACGGGCTCGGCGGGCGGGCCCCCGGAGAACCAGCAGTTGCAGGTGGACGATGAGATCATCGCCCTGCAGGGCAAGCCCGTGACGGATATTGACCAGGTCCTCCGGAGCATCGCCGCCGCACAGGGCGGACCGGTCGAGCTGACCGTGAAGCGCCCCGTCAAAGACGGGGACGGCGAGCCGGTCCTGGACGAAAGCGGCAAGCAAGTCACGAAAGAAGTGACTGTCTGCCGGCGAGCCCGGATCACTATGCTGCCGGCTTCCGACCCGAACCTGCTGGGCGCAGTGCCCCGGATGCGCATCGGGGATGCCTCGGCAGGCAACGAGATCAACGAGATGGATCTGGTCATCGCCAAGGTCCTGTCCGACTCGCCCATGAGTAAGGCGGGCGTGGTGGACGGGGGACGCATTACGGCCGTCAATGGAAGGTCGGTCTCGGACTGGTTCGCCTTGATCGACACCCTGAAGCGAAATGGCGGCAACGTGGTTCAACTGACCTTCGAGGCGGATGGCCGAGTCCATACGGGCGAACTGACGGTGCCTCGCAGCACGGTCCTGGACCTTGAACTCCCTCCCTGGCCCGACGGCGTGATCGTCTCGATCGCTGGCAAAAAGACCGCGATGGCCAACGGGCCGGACGGCAAGCCTCGGGAGCATAGCGTCGGCATGTGGGAGGGTGTCAAGGCGGCGCTCGAACAGGATGCTGGCCGGCAGGTCGAGATCGAATACCTGATCGGTGGCGAGCCGCACAAGAAGAGCATCTTCGTCACACCCGACGGGACCGACCCCTGGACCATGCGAGTCTCGTACGCCGAGACGCTCATTCCCTATCCGGAGATGAAACTCCTGACAATTACGAACCCGGCGACCGCCATGTGGTTGGGTGTCAAGCGGACAGGCTATTTCCTGATCCAGGTGTGCATCACTACCAGACAGATGCTCTTCACGCAGCAGATCGGCGAGGAGCAGATGAGCGGGCCAGTGGGCATCATTCGCATCGGCACGCAGATCGCGTCAGCGGGGCCGGCACAATTAATCTACTTCCTGGCGTTCCTGTCGGTGAACTTCGCGCTGGTAAACTTCCTGCCCTTCCCGATCGTCGACGGCGGGCACTTCTTCTTCCTGCTGATCGAGAAAATCAAGGGCAAGCCGCTTAGCGTGCGCACGCAGATGATGACGCAGGGGCTCGGCCTGGCGATGGTCTTCGTGGCGTTCATCTTCCTGACGATCCAGGACGTCCTCCTCTGGCACAAGAGCTGACGGGTCAGCCAGGGAAAGTCCTAACGCTTCCGATAGGCTGGCTTCAAGTCTGCAATTACGGCGCTGCGGCCAGCGCCGTCGCCGCAAGATCCGATCAGCCGAGGCGCGCCGGGGCAACATCACCCATCCAACAAGTGCAGCTATCCCGAATGGTATTGGTGCCGCGCCGGGGACATGTCCAGGTCGAACATGCGCCTGGCCCGTAACATCGCCTGCCCGAGTTGGCCAGCCCCCGCCTGCTGCACACCAAATCTGTGGGCGCCCAGTAGCACCGCCCCACAAAGGCCCGTACGTGCATCCCACAAACGCAACATAGGATTACGAATCTGGTGGTTCTCGTGCCCTTGGCCCTTGATTTCCACCACCAAGTCGTTTCCGATGTTACGCAACGACTTGGTCATCTTTGGGCGACGAGATAACTCCACGGAATAGGGGCATTGGCGGCAATGACTTTAGCGATCAGACAACACCTTACGAGACTGGGAAGAAGCCTGGCATCGCTTCGCTTGGCGGTGGTGGTGCTCGGCACGCTGGCGATGGTTCTGGCGGCGGCAACCATCTATGAGTCGAAGTACGGCAGTCCCGCCGCGCAGCGCGATATCTACCAGGCCGCTTGGTTCGATCTGCTCCTCCTGCTGCTCGGACTGAACGTCGTCGCCTCGGCAGTCGTGCGATGGCCCTGGTCGCCCAAACTGGCGGGCTTCGCCATCACCCACCTGGCCATCCTGATGATCCTGGGGGGTTGCCTGTCCACCCGCTGGCTCGGAGTCACTGGCCGCGTTACCATCCAGGAAGGCGGACAGGAAAACACGGTGATCCAGGACCCCTGGGTGATACGAGCAGCCGGGCACGACGGCGCCGCCTTGGCGGAGGCCCAGGTTCCAATCCAGGAGCCACCGCGCTCCCCCATGAAAACACACTTCTCGCTGGCAAACCAGGCATACCAACTCGAGATCCTTCGTTACCTCCCCGACGTCGAGGCGAAGATGCAGTTGGTGGAAGGTTCGCCGGAGGACCCGGCCGGCATCCTCGTGGAGATACAACAGCCCGACGGCAGTGACCCCCACGGGCCCGGCATGCACGGTCCTGGCATGCAGCACTGGCTGCTGGTCGACGACACGACCCGGTGGGCATTGCGGTCAGCAGGTTTCTCGCTGTTCGCGGCCAGCCACTACACAGCCCCGGCGGCCCCCACGACACTGCCCGCCAAGGGCACTCTCGTCGTGACGATCGACGGTCAGGACCATGACGTAGGCGTCGAGCAGGCAACGGCGGGCCCGGTGGCAATCGGCGACGGTGGCACGACGCTGCAGGTCAAGGAGTACTACGACCGCGCCGTGGTCATGCAGAAAGGCAAACTCCGCGAGGACCCGGACAAACCGATGAACCCCGCCGTGGTGGTGGAACTGACGCACGACGGCAAGAAAGAACGGCGGACCGTCTTCGCCCGTTTCGGCGACATTCGCGGCATGCACGGGGCCAGCGGCGGCGATGCGGTGCGCCTCTCCCTGCGCCATTCCATGGTCGCCGACGCCGGCATGAAGGTGGTGCTCGTACCCCAGCCAGGCGGATGGGTGCTGTACGAGCAGAAGGATGCCCGGTTGCTCCAGCAGATCCCAGTACAGCCCGGCACGCCCGTGACGCTCCAAGGCATGCCTGTATCCCTCGTGATCAGCCGGCAGATGCCTCACGCCAGGCCAGGCTACCTCGTGACCGAGAAGAAGGACGGCGATCCAGCCAATCCGCAGCCGGCCATGGAGGTTCAACTCACGGGCCCCGCCGGCCAGCAGCGAGACTGGCTGATCTGGTCGCAGCCGGCGATGTTCGCCGCCGGCAAGCATGCGCTGCAGTTGACGTTCCAGCGAAAACAGGTGAGCCTGCCGTTCACGCTGCGGCTGGATCGCTTCGAGATGGAGCAGTACCCCGGGACCAACATGCCCGCGATGTACCGCAGCCGGCTCAAGGTCCTCGACGAGCGCCAGAGCGAACAGCGCACGGCCGTCATCGAGATGAACAAACCCCTGGAGTACGATGGCTGGTCGTTCTTCCAGAGCAGCTATTCCTTGAACGGACGGCAGAGAGTCTCGATCCTCTCGGCATCGAAGGACCCGGGCCAGCCGATCGTCTACTGGGGTTCGGCGATGCTGATCCTGGGGACCGTGATCATCGCGATCCAAAGACTGAAGGCGCAGTACCGTGGAGCCGCCAAGACCGCGACGACGACGGCCGCACGAGTCACCTCTAAGAAAACGGTGGGGGCCGATCATGCATAAGTACTTCCGCACGTTGGGGCTGCTGGTTGTGTTGGCGTCGACAGGCGCAATGGCGGCGGAATCCCTTGCCGCCGAAACACCCGCGAGTCAGCCGGCATGGGCCGCGCTGGATCTGGATGCGGCCCGGGCCCTTCCCGTGCAGTACGGCGGGCGGGTGATGCCGCTGGATACCCTGGCACGGCAGGTCGTCTGGCAGGTCACCGGCAGGCAATCCTTACAGGGGCTCGATCCAGTGCGGCTTCTGCTGGCCTGGACATGGCAAGGCCAGGCCTGGCGGGATCAGCCGATCGTGCTGGTCGGCGCGCCGGACCTGCAGGAAAAGATCGGATTGGCCGCCGACGGCAAGCGATTCAGTCACGCGGAACTGGTCGCCAACCAGCCACTCATGCAGCTGATGGCGATGAACACGGCAGCCGACGGTCCGGCGCAGGAGTCAGCCCTCCGGCGCAACGCGCAGCAGGTCGGTGCTCGGCTGGATCTGCTCGCGCAAGCCTTCAGCGGCCGTTTGATCCGGCTCGTGCCCTCGAAGGATGCACATGGGACGTGGGCGACGGTGGACCAGCCCTTAACGACCCTCACGGAGGCGGATCGCACGCGAGTAAAGGCCGCCTTCGAGAAAATGCGCGACGGCTTTCTGACCGCCAATCCGGCCGGCTTCGCGGGCGGTGCACAGGAGCTGACTGGCGCACTGGCGCAAGTGCAAGCGCCTGCCGGAGTGAACCCCTCGCTGATCTCGCTCGAGGTGCGATACAACCAATTGCGGCCGTTCCGGCTGGGCTGGGTGCTGGCATGCCTGGCGATGGCACTGGGACTGATCGAGCTGGGCTGGCCCAAGAGGCCCCTGCGCTATGCAACCTGGGCGCTACTGACAGCGGGCTTTGTCGCGCTGAACGCCGGCATCGTGATGCGATGGTCCTTCGCCGGACATGCCCCGCTAGCGACGATGTACGAGTCATTGGTCTTCATGGGCTGGGGCGCCGTCGCAATCGGCCTGGTGACCGCGACGGTGGCGCAGTTGCGGTCCACGCTGGTAATCGCAGCGGCGGTGGCAACCGCCATTTTGATCCTGGCGGATACCGCCCCCGTCGACAGTGTGGCTTCGCCCCTGATACCGGTCCTGCGGAACACGATGTGGCTGACCTACCATGTGCTGACGATCATGCTGGCCTACAGCGCATTTGCCCTGGCGATGGGCGTGGGGCACGTGCAGGCGGCCCGTCTGGCATACCGGCCGACGGACACCGACCGCGCGCAGCAGACAGGTCGCCTGCTGTACGGGATGCTGATCGTCGGGTGCGTGTTCCTGGCCGCCGGGATCATCTTCGGCGCCGTCTGGGCCAACAAGTCATGGGGTCGCTACTGGGGCTGGGACCCGAAGGAGACCTGGTCGCTGATCACACTGCTGGGCTACATGGCGATCCTGCACGGCCGGCTGGTCGGCTGGATCCGCTCGTTCGGCCTGGCGATCTCATCGATCGTCTGCTTCCAGCTGGTCGTGATGACGTACTACGGGGTGAACTTCGTGCTGGGGCAGGGCCGTCACTCGTACGGCTTCAGCAGCGGCGGCCAGTTGTGGATAGGGCTCTACGTGGCGGCGGAGACTGCATTCATGCTCTGGATGTGGGCGGTGCGAAACAGGACCCCCAAGGCCGGCCTGCACGAGGCTTCCTCCGAAGCGGCCCTGTAAGAGCACACGCGCATCATGCAGAGATCCACAATTCGCGGCATCAGCGGCTACTGCGCCGCCGGCTCCGTCGAGGCCGGCAGTTCCAGCGGCCGCAGCTCCGGCCTGTGCCAGTACAGGTACCGCCGGGCCGCGTTGAACCCGTGGCACGTCGCGCAGAGCTGGTCAGGCACCCTGGACCGCAGCATCGGCTTGAGGGACCGCAACGCAGCCAGCGTCGGCTGCGTGGCGGCCGGCGGAGGCACCGCAACCTGGACGTCCAGACGCCCATGCGGCAGATGGCACGTGGTGCAGGTGATCCGGCCTTCCGGAATCAAGACATGCACGGGCGCCGGCACCGCCACGTGCCTCTTGAGCAACTCCTGCACGATCACGTCCGGATGCTGCACGACGTTTATGGCCTTCGCCGGGCCTGCTTGCGTGTGACACGCCAGGCATTCCTGCTGCGTACGATCCGCGCCCGCCGGGTTCAGCCCGGCCGCCCAGAGATTCTCCCTTGCACTGCCCTTGATGGCATGCACGGCGTGACAAGGTCCGCAGGGACGACCCTCTGACGTCAGCGACTTGTCCACCCACCCCGCGTGCAAGCTGTGCTCGATCGAACGGGCATCGCTGTGGCAGACGAAGCAGACACCTCTCGGTTCGGCAAACTGCGTCTGGCGCAGCAGGTGGTCCTTTGCCGAATCCAGGTGCGGATTGTGGCAGGTCCGACACTCCACGGCCGCCGCGCCGCCAGGCGGCTCCGCCGGGGCGATCGGCAGATCCGCCGCATCCAGCGGACGCTCGATCCATCGCGGGTGCATCGCCTGGCGGAGTTGCGGCTGGCCATCGATCGACCACCTGGCCGGGAAATGACAAGCAATGCAGATGGCGTCGGAATGCGTGGGCGCCCCCGCCGCCGGCTCGACCGTCCACAACTGCCGGCTTCGGTCATTGCTGTGCGCCTTGTGACAGCCCAGGCAGAGCTGGCCCGGACTCTGCAGATCCTTGGGCCAGGCATCGGGCTTTCTGCGGATGTCATGCGGCCCGGCCTCTACGGACGCCTGCGCCTTGTGACACTCGACACACAGCTCGACCGGTTCCCGCCCGCCGCGCAGCATGCTGGGCGACTTCGTTGCGCTGATGTGTGGATCGTGGCACGAACCGCACGCGACAAAGCCGTCCCTGACGATTTGACTCTGGGCGTCAAACAGCGGCAACGACTGGCTGACCGTAGCCTTGCTGCCCGCCGCGGCAGGCCCGGTCGGATGGGTGAAAAGGCTGGCTGGCTTGCTGGCCCCCAGGCCTTCGGCCCGATGACACTCCGTACACAGCTCATCAGGACTATCAGGCGCATCTTGCGTGGCGACCCACATCATCGGGCCCAGCGCCTTGTGCACGCCGTGGCAGAACCCGCACGGGCCGGCCTCCTTCGCATTCTGCCCTCGCGCGTTCTTGAGGTCCGGCTTGTCCACGAAGTTATGGGCGTCGGCCATGTTCGACGACTGGTCGGCATGGCACTCCGCACACAGCGCCGGCTTGTCCTTGCGAAGGAACTCGCCCTGGCGGACCCGGTGCGGATCATGGCAGGTCAGGCACGCCAACTGGAGTGGCTGCGCCTCGCCCAGCGGCGGATAGAGCAGCAGGTCGATCATGCCGGGAATGTCCTTGGCTGTCACATTCGTCGGATGGCTGACCGGCAAGCCCGTGTTCTTGTCCGCCGGCCCCCCCGGCTGATGGCAGCTCGTGCATAGGCCGGTCGAATCGCCCGCGATCGGGTCCGGCCGGCGCGCAAACGTATGGAAACTGTGGCACGCGCCGCACGGACCGCTCTGCTCCGGCGTCTGGCCGAGCCGGTTGTGCGACTCCGGTGCCGTCTTGCGCAAATCGTGCGGCGTGCTCACCATCACATCACGCTCGGGATGGCAGCGAATGCACAGGTCGCTGTCATGCAGCGTGTCGGCGAGCATGTACCGGCCCGCCAGGCCGTTGTGTACCTTGTGGCACGACAGGCAGATCAGGGTCTCGCCGGGGCCCGTCTTCGTCCCCATCTTCGCGATCGCCTCATGCTGGGCCGGCGTCTGCAGCGGCGGATTCTGCGGATGCTCCCGCGGAATGTCCGGCCGGAACATGCCCGGCCTCATCTTGGCATGGCACGTCAGGCATAGCTGGCTGCTCTGGGTCCCCATTACCAGCAGGTGATCCTGGGCGGAACCGTGCGCGGTGTGGCAGGTCTGGCAGATCAGTTGGCTTTCCCGCGGACCGGCCTGCCCGCCGGCCATGATCACTTCCTCGGGCACCGGCCAGGGCATGCCGCCCAGCGGATGGGTGCCCATGCTCGGCCCCTTGGCCATGCCCGGGTGGCACGAAAGGCACAACTGGCTGCCCTCGTTGCGAACCCGCAGAAATACAATGGTCGCGATCGTCTCCGGACCCGTGCCGCCATGGGCGGTGTGGCACGTCCGGCAGGTGATCTCGCCGTCCGTCAGCGGCAGCACGGACGGTACCTGCATCGTTGCCGGAGGCTTGATGCCCGTACGGTGGCCGTGTTCCGTCCAGACCCGGCGGCGATCGTCGCCCACGCCCCCGTCATGACATCCCAGGCAGGTTTCCGGCTCGGCCACCACCGGCCCCGGCGGACGGTCCATTAGCAGCACCGCGTCACGCCGGTCAAAGGCTTCGGCCCAGGTCAGATGACAGATCACGCAGTCACGCCGGCTGTCCGAGGCGGTCGGCCGGGCACGGGCCGCCTGTATCAACCAAGGCGCTTCCATCCCTGGCCCCGGCTGGGTCGCCGGCGCGGAGGCGCTGGCCGGCGGCGTTTGGGCCGCCGCGGCGATCGTCCTTGCGATCACCATCAGGACCATGCACAGGCACGCCATGCGGCGCGTCATGGCCGGGGCCCTCCCGCAGGTGCCGCGGGCCGCGTGGCAGGGGCCATCCCAGGAACTGTCACGACCGCCACCCGGTTCGCCGTCAGTTCCACCACATATAACCGACCGCGTGCGTCCAGGGTCACCCCCATCGGATGCTGGAAGCGCAGCGGCGCGCCCTGGCCGTCCGTCAACACGCCGCGAAGCGTGCCGTCCGTGCGGAACACCTGTACCACCCCCAACGTCGAATCGCTGACGTAGACCGAGCCATCCGCCCCGACAACCACCCCCTTGGGTCGGTATAACTCGCCCATCTCGACGCCCCAGCGCCCGATCCGCCCCGCGGGCCGCCCCGCCGGACTGAGCCGCTGCACCCGTGCGCCGATCACCTCGCAGACGTAGAGATAGTCGTCCGGGCCCTGGCTGATGGTAAAGGGCCATTGGAACTGCCCGAGGCCCTGCCCCGGGCCGCCGACGATCTGCACCGCCTGCGTCTTCAGATCCTGCAAGACCAGGCGATGATGATTGTTGTCCACGATATACACTTGCGTGCCGTCCCGGCTGACCGTCATATCGGTCGGTTCCGCCGGCTCGAGGCGCTCGCCGCGCCGCACCAGCGGCAGCCGCAATTCCACGAGCACATCGGCCCGGGCAGGCCAGTTGGCCCCAGCCGTCGCTACCGCCACCACGCGATTCAGCGAGCCATCGGCAATCCACAGCCGGTTCTGCCTATCAACATGCAGCCCCATGGGTCGGGCCAACTCTGTTTCACCCGCGGACCGGATCGCACCGGCAAACCGCCCCTCGGCATCGAACACGACAACCCGATGGTTGACTCCGTCGGCAACGTAGACCCGCCCGCCACCATCGACCGCCACACCCGTGGGCATGGCCATCGGTCCGTCGGCCGGGGCCGCCAGCGTGGCGACAATCTCCGCCCGCAGACGCTGGGCCGGCGGAATCGCCGCGGCGGCACAGATGGCGGCGCTGGTCAATACGGCCAACGCGACAACCGCCAAACGGGCCCCGGTCATCGGCGTTCCTCCGTGATACTGGGCAGGTAGAACTGCCGTCCCTCGCGAATGCTCTGGACCTGCCGGGCCGTCGGCATGCTCGTCAGGAACGCCGCTCGCTTCGGCGAGTAGCCCAGGGCCGTGAAATCCACCAGCGGCGGCGAATCGCCATGACAGGCCGTGCAACGATCGAGCGACAGCTGCATCTGCGAGTGGATCTGGTCCTGCACGCGCTTCCGCTCGGGCGCCTCAGGCGCCGCCGCCAGGAACGTCCTGCCCGTCTCCCTCAGATGCTGCGACACGCGCAGGTAATCGTCGGGAGCCTCGAAGTGTGCGATCTTGGCGCCATACTCGCCGCGGGCATGCAGCGGCAATTCGTCCGTCAGCCGCGCCAGCACGTCGCGCCAGACGGGACTGCCCGGCACGGTCGTGGTGATCTCTATCTGCAGGTACTGCAGCAACGGATCCTTGGAAACCGTCACGATCTGGGCCAGTAGCGAGAGGATCTGCTCGTGGTAGGCCGCCGGGTTCCGGGCGATCGGCTCCCGCTCGGTCTCCAGCAGACGCATCAACTGCACGAGTCCCGGCGCGTCGGTGGCCAGCCCCGTCTGCGTGCTCACCCAGCCCGCCTTGACGGGCCTGGCCTTCACCGGCTCATGGCACATCTGGCAGGTCAGGAACGTCGCGTGCAGGTTCGCAAAGGCCCGCACATTGGCCGACCGCGTGTGTGGCAGGGGCTCATGACAGCCCGAGATCGTGCAGCCGTTGATCGGGTCGAACTGCATCCACTGGCCCACCTGGTGATAGTGAGCGAACGGCGCGCGGGCCGCCGGGCCGGTCACCCCGGGCACGTCCGCCTTGCGGAGCGAACTGGCATCCAGATGCCCCGGCCACTCCAGCAATCGAGCCGGCACCGGCGACGGGTAGAAAACCATCATCACCAGATACGCCACCGTCAGGTAGAACACGTAGAGCAGGACCAGCACCAGGATGAACGCGTAGAGCCGCTTTCCTACCCTGCCGATGGCTCCCATCGCCGACCGGGCCTTATCCATGGTTCGCCTCCCCGCCCTGGCCGGCATCGAACTTGCGCTTCGCCTCCTCCACCCAGGCCGGATGGGCCTCCGCCAGCTCCTCCGGCCCGCTCAGGCCGTTGAACATCGCCGGCGAAACAGGCGCCACCGCCGGCGAGAAGATCACGCTGACCATGTGCACCACGCCCACATGCAACAGGGCCAGGAACGCCTCGAACCCGTGTATCAGGTACGCCAGCGTCAGCACCCGCCCCGACATGTAGCGGGTCGTCCAGTCGCTGTGCCACATCAGCATCCCGGTCAGCCCCAGCAGCAGCGTCCCCCAGAACACGCCGAAGTACTCGAACTTCTCCGGCATGCTGAAGCGCCCCTGCAGCGGCCGCGTCTTGCGCAGCCCCACAAGGTATAGGATCAGGTGGAGCATTTCCTTCATGTCGCTGGGACTGACCGCCAGCGGCATGCGAAAGATCGTCTGGATGGGCCCGGTGCCCTCGCGGCGCTTCTTGCGGATGATCAGACTACCCACGTAGCCCATGTGATACACGAAGCCCAGGATCAGCATCACGCCCGCCACCCGATGCACGTGCCGCGCGACGTCCACGCCTCCGATGTGCCAGATCGTCCAGGCCGCCCAGTCCCGATCGGCGAACTTCAGCGGGAACCCTGTCACCACCAGCGTCGCGAACGCCACCACCAGCGTCCAGTGCTGCAGCCGCTGGTGCAGGTTGAACCGCTCCAGCAGCCGGCGGCCCCGCCGGTGCTCGAGCAACTCCGCGGCCACCTTGGCCCGCTCGTGCGTGTGCGGGTCCTCCCGTCCGATGCCGATGTGCAGCATCTCCAGGGCCGACAGCATCAGCGAGGGACCGAAGGTGAAGACGATCATCCCGATGAAGACCACCGCCACGAGCCATTCGATCCCGAAGCCCCTCGCCAGCTCCAGGTGCACGGCGGCCTGGGACATCTCCGCGCCGGCCAGCGGGTGGCAGGCCGGGCTGCGGCAGGTGTCCGCCACCTGCATGGGACTCGTGGGCGAGTTCGGATCCTGCGCCGACTTCATCACGTGAACGTTCTGCATCTCGCCCACGTGGCAGTTCAGGCAGGAGGCCGTCTCCTCGCTGCCCAGCAGCATGGCCTTGCCATGGAAACTGAACAGGTAACTGGAAACCGCGTCGCTCATCTTGGTCTGCTGGAGGATCGCCTGATTGTGGTGGCAGACCGCGCAGACGCGGACCGTGTCGATGTTGCCGCGGGCAGGTCGGCTGCGGGCGAAGACATGCCAGTAGAAGTACGCCGTGTTGACCGGCAGGGCCTCCGTGTGGCAGACGTTACAGCGCCGGATCGGGGCGGCCTGCTGGGCCCAGGTTTCCGTCCCCCGGTGGAACCGCGGCTCGTCGTGGCACAGCAGGCAGGACGATTGCCCCTCGCGCAACGGCTTGCCCAGTAGCTCGTTCGAGGTCTGCAGCGCTTTGGCGTCATGCACCGAACCCTGCAGCATGCCCTCAATGCCGCTGTGCGAGAACTGGATCTCCATCCCCTCCGCGCCGATCACGTGACACGCCCGCGTACAGTTGACCGGATTGACCGCCTTGTGGGGGATCACCTCGACCTCGCTGCGCTCGTGGCATTGCGTGCAGCGCAGCCGCGCATGCGGGCCTAACGCCCGGTCGTAGTAGCTAGGGTCCACGTAGTACAGGTGTACCTGGTTCTCCCGCGGATCCAGCCGCGCCAACCCCTGATAGCGATGGCAGGTCAGGCAGCCTTCCGGATCTTCCGCCGCGGCCGGGCAGGCCACGGCCAGCACGACCACCGCCGCCGCCAGAACGTGCCGGACGAACCATGCGGCGGTCAAACGATAGTGCGGGGCAAGTCGCTGGCGGCTGATTGTCTTCATCTCCTGTGTATCCTGGGACATCCTGTGCATGTTCGTGCCCAACGTTGCATCTGGCCGCCGCCAGCTCAGTCCGTCCAGGGATGAATCCATGGGCTGTCCGGCGGCGAGCGGCCCATATCCAGGGGGCAAACGGCACTTCCAGTCAAGCGGTGCGTCAGGGCCGCAGACCTCGTGCTCGGCACCGGCGCCGGCGGCAGGGGCGGCACCGGTTCGCCCATCAGTTGCAGCGCCCGCTGCAGATCCAGTTCGGCATTGTCCAGCAACGTCAGCGCGTAGTTGCGATTGTGAATGCCCTTGGCGGCCGCGACAAAGCTCACCGTCGCCTGGGCCGTCTCGAGGGCCTGCCGGGCCTCGACCGGGAGCTGCTCCGCACCTCCCCGCCGCGCCACGACCTGGTCCACGTGCTGCTGCAACTGCCCGACCTCCGCCTGGCGGATTTGCAACCGGGTCATCCACTGGTCGAACAACGGCTCATAGTCCTGGGAGTGGCAGATCGCGCATGCCTGCTTGGTCGCCTCAATCAGCGGCGTACCCTTCGGATCAACCGTGGCGTGCGTGTGGCAACCTAGGCAGCTCACGCGTGAACCGAACATCGCGTTGGCCCCGCCAGGGCGTATCGGCGCCAGCGGCTTCTCTGGGGCTTTCTTGCATCCGCCTGGTTGTCCGGATTGGCCATGATGCACCTACTACTCTTTTGACCAGTCTCTGACTGCTCTCGGCGATAGCGGCGGGTGACACCTACAGGTTGTGACACCGCAGACATATGCCCGGCGTCTCAATCGAAGAGACCACCCGACCGTTCTCAATCTTCATCGCACCAACCGCCAGGACGCTGCCCGGAGGGAATACCCCCTGCTGGTGCGGGTTGTGACAGGTCGTACAGACCAGCGTGTTCTCAGGCCCGACGGGCCAGAACTCGGGCCGTGTGCCGGTGGCCTGCAGCTTGGCAACCATCTGCCGGCTGGGCCGCGTCGTGGGCCCCACGATCTCCTTGGCACGCATATACGCCACCATCTTCGCCGGCACCTTCGCACCCATGTGGCCGGGCTCATACCAGTCTACGTGGTAATAGTGACAGCTGCGGCAGAGCATCATGACGTCGGTCCGCAGGTCCGGCCGGCCCGTCCGCGTCATGGCCTGGTTGTCGGCCAGCTGCTTGTGACACAGCAGGCAGTCCGCGGGCACCACATGCCCCTCGGTCATCATCCGGTGCGGATTGATCCGGCTGTAATCGACCGGCTTATGGCACGACGCACAAAAAGCATCCGGCCCCTGCGCCTGCGCCGGCCGCAGGAACTCCGACGGCGCAGTCTGCGCGTTCTTATGGCCTCTCGTAAGGCTGATATCGTGACACGTCGCACACGCTAGCCGCCCCTCCAGCAGCGGCCAGCCCGGATGGCGGAACTGCTCCGGGTCCAACAACCGCCCCACTGGGTGCGCTTCCGCCTTGGCATGCACGCTGTCGTGACAACTCAGGCAGGACTGCTCCGACTCAGGCAGCGGAATGGTCGGCTGCGCCTGCCCGTTCTTCATCACGTGACACTTGTCGCACGCGTCCTTGAGCCAGTGTGGGTTGATCGCCCGCCCCGGCGGAAACTGCGCGGTATTGACCGCAAGCACCCCAACCAGGACCAGCAGCCCCAACGGCACAACATACCATGCTCCGCATCGCGCGGACGCTGGCCAACGACAGGATGTCTCCCGTACCGTTACCTTCACGGCGCAGTCGGCTCCTCGCCTGCTGGCGGCACCTGACCGAAGGCGTACACCCCGATCCGTCCCGGTCCGAACTGATTGGCTACGAAGATCATATACTGCGGTACGAATCCCGCCGGCAGCCGCGAAGCAAAGGTTTGCAGCAGCGTCCGATCGGTGATCACCTTGGCGGGCATCGTCATGCTGCCGATCGTACCACCGGTGCCGCCAAAGTACATCAGCAGCGACGCCGGCGGCCGGAACATCTGCACGATCTGTGTCGCGGCATCGCTCACGTACGTGATGCCGTCCGGTCCGACCGCCACGCTGCGAGGCTGTGCTAGCAGCCCCGGCCGATCGCCCGGCGCACCTATCTGGCGGAGCAGCACGCCCCCAGGGTCGTAGACCCGCACCCGGCTGGCGGCCATGTCAACCACATACACATTGCCTTCCCCATCCAGAGCCACCCCGACAGGAAAGGCCGATCTGCCCGGTCCGCTGTTGGCGAAGGGCCCGACATACCGGCCGCTGTCCCGCTCGAAAATCTCCACTCGCCGCCCCGCACGGTTCACCACATACAGCCGTTCCGCCGAGACAGCCAGATCGATCGGCGCAAACGGCGCTGAGTCACCCAGACGGTACGTGCGAAGGACGGTGTTGCCCGAACCAACCGCAATCACCCGCCCGGCCTGTGCATCCGCCACATAGAGGTCGCCCTGCCCATCCGTCGCGATGGCCACCGGTCGGAAAAACTCCCCCATCCCCTTTAGAGCCACCGACCGGATCTCGCCGGTCCCAGGATCGATCTGGACAATGGCATTGCGGCCAACATCGACCACCAGGATCTGCCCCGCACGCACCGTCAGCGATAAGGGGCGCAACAGTTCCGAGACTAGGGCGGGCCCGGTCGTCTCACCTGTGACCGCTCGCCGCAGCTTGCCCGGAGGTTTCGCTGCCAGGGCATGACCCGTCAGCGGTCCAATCGCGACAATGTGGGCCCGAGCCGGAGGCCCAGGATAGAAAACCGGTGCGACGGCAGCGGCCTGTGTTGATGCCACACCACCTTCCGGCCGCACAGCGGCAGCCCGACAGCCCACCAGCGCAGCGCAAGCGGCGCAGGCCCCGATCATGCTCGCGAACGTGCCCCATCGAACGGCACGGGGCACTGCGATGCGGCGTGTCCGCACAGGCATAGGGCACCGAGTCTTTTCCAGAGTATCTCCTACAACTGATGACACGTCAGACACAACTCGCTGCGACGATTGGAGACAACCAGGAGATTCTCGTGCCCGGTCGTACCATGCGGGTCATGGCAACTGACGCACTGGATCCGGCCGTCCGGTAACGGGATCTCCACACCAGCGCGAAGCCCGGGCTGGCGAACCAGCGCCGCCTTGCGCGCATCGTAACGCACACCGACCGGATGACTTCCCATCAAGTATTTCGGCCGGCCCACCTCGCTCACCGAGCGGCCAATCTGACTGGTGATCTGCATATGCTCGGGCATGGAGATGGCCGGCGCAATGGCCCCATCGTGGCAACTCAGGCACAGCCGGCTACCGTCGTCCAGCATCCCCACTTGGTAATCATAATACGGGAAGTGCGGCAATTCCTCGGTCCCGGGCTGCCATTCGGGCCGGCTCCCCAGCGGCGCGTGCGGATGATGGCAGGTAGTGCACGCAAGACCCTCGTGCCCGGTCCCCGCCGCAAAAACGACGGGGTGGTCTTGCACGGACCCATACAACATCCCCAGGAATAGGACGGCATTCAGGGCAAGAGCGATCAGTTCATACATAGCGTCCGCTCTCCAAGTCCTCGCGCCATCTTCGTCGCGATCGCCAACTGCTGTTATCAAAGCACCTGGTGCTGCGCAACAGCGAGCATCCTTGTCCGCGGATCGAGCCGCTGCATTTTCGATTTGCTATAAGGCTTAAGCGGCCCGAAGTCTAGCACGTGCTCACAGGATGCACAAGCATTGTTGGCACAGCTGTCGCGGAGGTCAGGACCTGCTTGTACCGGATTCGATGTTTGTGTGGGGCCATTGTCCTGAATAGAATCTGATATAATCTCTGCTACGCAAATATGTGCCGTCAGTAGTCACTTGGCCGCAATGCCTTGGAGCCGTAAATGCCCAGCAAGTGGACCATCGCCACGCAGTCGCCCTCTCGGCAGGAATTAGCCGAGAAACTACGCATTTCCCCCTTGGCGGCACAGGTGCTGTGCAACCGCGGCCTGTCCGACTTCGAGCAGGCCAAGGCCTTCTTCGACCCCAAGCTCAACGACCTCCTGCCGCCCAGCGCATTCGACGGGACCGAAAAGGCCGCCGACCTGATCGCCGAGACCATTAAGGCCGGCCACAAGATCGTCATCTACGGCGACTATGACGTCGATGGCGTCACCGGCACCGCCATCCTCTGGCGGGTCCTGCGGATGGCCGAAGCGGACGTCGATTACTATATCCCGCATCGACTGGAGGAAGGCTACGGCCTGAACGAGCAGGCCGTCCGCCAGATCGTCGCCGACGGCGCCGGCCTGATCATCACCGTCGACTGCGGCATCACCGCCTGCCAGCAGATCCAGGTCGCCAAGGACCTCGGCGCCAAGGTCATCCTGACGGACCATCACAGCCTCCGGCCAGACTTGCCCTGCGCGGACGTGATCATCCACCCACTAGTGTGCAACTACGCCTTCCCGCACCTCTCTGGCGCTGGCGTAGCCCTCAAACTCGCCTGGGCGATCGCCCAGCGCTTCAGCCCGGGCGCCCGCGTCAAACAGGACTTCCGCGACTTCCTTCTCGATGCCACCAGCCTCGCCGCCCTGGGCACCATCGCGGACGTCGTCCCCCTGCTGGGCGAAAACCGCATCCTCGCCAAGTTCGGCCTGCTCGGCCTGGCTAACTCCAAGAACACCGGCATCTGCGCCCTGCTGACGGTGGCGAATCTCACCGGCGAAAAACTCCACAGCGACCACGTGGGCTACTGGCTCGCTCCGCGCCTCAATGCCGCCGGCCGACTCGGCCACGCCGGCCTCTGCGTCGAGATGTTCACCAAGGCGGATCCGGCTCGCGCCCTCGAGATCGCCACCTACCTCGAAGAGCAGAACAAGCAGCGGCAAACCATCGAGAAGCAGATCACCGCCCTCGCCCGCCAGATGGTCATCGACCGCGGCATGGACCGCGATGACTACCGCGCGATCGTGCTCACCGGGGACAACTGGCACGCCGGCGTGATCGGCATCGTCGCCTCGCGCCTCGTCGAGGAGTTCGGCAAGCCGACGGTGCTGGTAACCTTCGATCCGGCCGACCCCGATCGCATCGGCCAGGGTTCCGCCCGCAGCATCAACGGCTTCGTCCTCGACAAGGGCCTCGCCCAGTGCGCCAAGCATCTGATCGGCTACGGTGGCCACGCCATGGCGGCCGGCCTGAAGGTCCATCGCGACCACTTTCAGAAGTTCGCCGACGCCTTCTTCGCCTACGCCGCCCAGAAACTCCGCCCCGAGGACCTCGCCAAGACGCTCCAACTCGACGCCGAACTGGACCTCGCCCTGGTGACCCCTGCCCTGCTCGCCGAACTCAATCGCCTCGCCCCCTTCGGCCAGGCCAACCCCAAGCCCAAGTTCGCCAGCCAGTGGCTGCGCCTCGCCGGCTCGCCCCGCATCGTCGGCCGCAACCAGGACCACCTCCAGATGTCCGTCTCCGACGGCAAGAACGTCCGCAAGGCGGTCGCCTTCAACATGGCCAAGCGGCTCTCCGGCATCCTGGACAAGGGCCAGTTCCGCTTGGCCTTCGAACCGATCGCCAACGAGTGGAACGGCCGGACGAACGCCGAACTGCGGGTGATCGACATCGAACTGGCGAAGTAAGCTAACGCCTGTGCCAGTTGATCTTAAGCGACAATCGAACGGCTGCGCCTCCCCCATTTAGCCGGCTCGCTTGCGAGCCGCGTGTTGTTGCCGCTGCCCTGGTTCATAGTACCGCCTTCCGGCAGCGTTTGTTCGAGTTCCCGCTTCAGCGGGGCCGTTGTCGTGGCTTTTGTGGATGTGGCTGTAGTTGTTACTGACATCTGGCTGAGGCACTTGCAGAACCTCTTGGTAACGGCTTGTTACGAGGTGTGGGGGTGGTGGGCGTGGGTTAGAAGCCCACGGGATGGTGCCACAGGCTGTGGTTCAGGCCGTAGCGAGCCGTTGGGCCTTGGGGAGCCATGCCTCTGGGCAAGTTGTGGCCTTGGCTACCCTGCGGCGGTGACTTTCGACAGTCAACTGCCCTGCTCGCAGGGCCTCAGCACAGCATGGTGAGTAGTTGCTCGCCGGCGATGACCAGCAGCCCGAAGGACAGGTGCGCCGCCACCTTCACTGCGCCACGCACCCGGACGTGACGCCCGCCGTGGTTGTCGTGCAGGTGGGAATTGACCCGCTCGGCGATAAACGCCTTGCACAGCGACAGGCGGTCCTTGGGCGGGCAGCCGTTGCCGACCCAGCGGTAGGCCGCCAGGTGCTGACGTGGCTGGCAGGTCTCGCACACGGCCACGAACTCCCGGTGCTTCTGGTCGAGTTCGCCCAGCTCGTCTTCCAGCATCGGAAAGAGCCAGGTCTGAATGGAGTGCCAGAGGTTGCCCAATTC
>JANYLN010000243.1 GCA_025357795.1 Planctomycetota bacterium | reverse complement strand
TGCTGCCGGAGATGCCGCTGTTGGTGAGGATGCCGTCGTCGTTGTCGTGGAAGTAGCAGTTGCGTACGGTGAGGTTAGCGGCTTCCTGGCGGATGCCTGCCGCGTTCAAGTCCGTGGTGTTGCGGGCGTTCTTGAACTCGAGGTTCTCCACGGTGGTGCCGGTGCCGGTGATGATGAAGATGGCCTTGCCGGAGAGGCAACTGCCGTTGGCGTCGAGGATGGGGCGGGTGCCCATGCCGCGGAGGGTGAGGCTGTTCTTGTTGACGTTGGCCCAGCCTGCACTCTGTGTGTAGGTAGCGGTGTAGATCTCGATGGTGGAGCCGTCCGCGGCGGCATCGATGGCGGCCTGGACGGTGGCGTAGGTCTTGCCGGGGCCGACCTGGAGCGTTCCGCTGGCGGGACTAGTGGTCCCGTTGGCGACGTTGGAGAGGGCGGAGGTATTGGGGACTTCGTCGGCGGTCTTGATCGCGAAATAGTAGGTGGTGTTGGGGTTCAGGCCGCTGATGACCATGCTCTGGCCAGTGCCGGCTATCTGGGGGGCGGGCTCGCCCGCCACGAGGGTCGCACTGGCCCAGTTGGTGTCGTTGATCGTGGACGTGGAGTACCGGATGTCGTAGCTGGTCGCGGTGCCGGTGTTGTTATCATCGCCGGGGGCGGTCCAGGTGAGGGTCAGGCTGGCAGAGGTGGGGCTGCCGGCTGCCAGGTTGCTGACGGCGGCGGGGGCGGTGGTGTCCGAGGGCGGTACCGCGCCGCGGGGCAGGATGGCCCAGGTCGGGGTGCTGTTCAAGTCGCTGTTGCTGTGAAGGCTGCCGGTCAACCAGTCCCAGGTTGTCTGACCGTTTGCCAGGTGGACCACGCCGCCGAGCGCCGCCCGCGCGATATAGTCATAGCCGCCCGCCACGTCGTCAGAACTGGGGAAGTCGGTGGGGCCCGGCTGGACGACGTAGGCGGCGTTGACGGCGGCCCAGGTGGTGTAGCGGATGCCGTTGTTGTTGCCGTCGTTGTAGGCGGTGGGGATGTGGTAGGGGGCGCCGCGGTACCAGTTGTAGTCCGGGTGGTGGAAGCGGTTGATAATTGAGACCCCCAACCAATCGACCAGGCCCGAGGTGTTCCAGCCGACGTCTTTCATGTGCGTCAGCACGATCAGCACGAAATCATCCATCCAGGGGCTGGTGTAATAGCGGCAGGTGGTAACGAGGTCGCCGTCCGGGCGGCCGCCGTCAGCGCCGATGTTGCTCTGGTCCTGCCAGTAGTGGATGGAGGGGTAATTACCGGTGGTGATGTAGCGGTTGACCCAGTTGTTGATATTGTTGTTGGTCTTGTTGGTGAAGTAGTTCTTCTCGAGGGTCTGGGCGTCGGGGGCCAGGGTGGCGGCATCGGATACGTTTCGGATCGCCCAGGCGTCGCCGCGGGTCTGGTCGTTGATCAGGCCCTGGGCGTCGCTGCGGTAGGCGTGGTTGCCGTCGGCGAGGTCCCAGCCGCCCCAGAAGTACATTTCCTCGAGGTAGTAGAAATCGCCGGTGACCAGGTAGGGGACGCAGGCGAAGGAGGCCTGGTGGGAGTTATCGACGGTCCATTCGCTTGAGATCGTGCCGATGGGGGCGGGCAGTTTGTCCGCGGGGTCCTGGTAGGTGTAGTCCCACCAGCTGGCCCAGACGGTCGGGCGGTCATCGATGGTCATGACGTGGTTTTTGGCGGACTTGGCGGGGTTGCCTTCGCGGAGGTGGATCGGGATCGAGCCGGACACGTCGCCGCAACTCAGCGTGATCTCCTTCATGCGGTTGTCCATGCTCAGCAGGTAGCGGGCCGTCCAGGCGGGATGGATGCCGATCTCCTGCCGCCCGCCGGTGGTCGGGAAGTAGGTCATGACGATGCCGTGCTGCATGATGTCATGGGGGCTGGCCTGCCAGTTGGTGTACTCCGAGGCGATGGTGGCGGCTGGCACGACGAGCGAGGTGTCGTAGTTCGGCAGGATCTTCGTGGAGGTCAGGTAAGCCAGGTTGTAGCGGACCTCGACGGCCGGCGGGGTGGTGCCCTGCCAGAAGACCTTGTGCCAGCGGGCGTTGTAGGTGTGGGCGAAGGCGGTCTTGGAGAAGACGGACTGGGGGTTGCTGTTGCCGAGCAGCAGGTTGAAGTCGTAGGTGAGGTTACCGCGGTATTCGGTCCAGCAGTTTTCGACGACGGCGTCGACGCGGAAGCCGTTCCAGCCGGGGTAGTAGCGGACGTAGTACTGGACGTTGAGCTGATTGGCGATGTTCTGTGCGAAGTCACGGATGAGGAACTCGGAGCAGACCTGGCCCTGGATCCAGTATTCGGGGTTGGCGATGGCATTGAGGAGGTTTCGAGCGGTAATGGTGGCCGCGGTGCCACCGGAGGGGGTGATGGTTATGCGGGCGTCGAAATCGGTGGCCAGCAGTTGGGCCTTGGTGGTGTAGCTGCTGTTGGCGTTGGTGCCACCGCTGACGAAGTCGACGGTGACGGAGCCATTGGCTGGCATGCTGGGAATGACGAACGAGACGAGGGCGTGCTTGACGGTGTTGTCGGTCCAGCGGACCTTTACGTCGGTCTGAGTGGTGAGGTTGGTGCTGCCGACCTTGGCGGTGACATGGGAGGCGACGTCACCCTGTTTGAAGACGATCGAGACGGTCATGGGATAGTTGGCGGTGGTCACGCCGGCCTTTTCCGCGACCGTTACGGAGGTGACGGTCTGGGCAAGTGCTGGGGTGAGCATGCAAGCCAGCATCAACACGAGGCACGCTAAGCGTTCGAGTCCCTGTCGCATGCGAAATGTCTCCTTTTTTGTGTGGACGCAGATCGTGTCTGCAAGGCTGCGGCGCGGTCGGTCGAGCAGCCTGCACTCGAAGACTGTTACCGAGGGCCATGTCGCGTGCCGATGTGGTGCATTGGCCGCGGGGAGATAAAAAGGCCCCATGGCCGGCAAAGGCGAGCCGATGACAGTGCCGCCAGTGCCGGTTTTATGTCGCGAAAAAAAGATCCAACGGAACTACTGTCTTGGAACAAATGGCGTGCGGTCGCATCCGAGGAGGTCGGTAGCAGGGGTTGCGCCAGCCGCGACTGCACGTGCTCATAGACTTATCCAGGGGGCCGGGGGCTGTCAAGCATAAATGCAATAAAACTAGAGTATTGCGGCGGTACAGCCTGCCAGTGTCAGGATGTGACACTGGCGAGCGCGGTGCTTCGTTGTGGGAGATGGTGCAGGTGAGTGTTGTGTTGGCCTGCGAACGACCGCGGCGAGGGCCTACAACGATGCGGGACCCGCGGCGGATGGGCTGGAGCGGGCGATCGGCAGCGGGTCCCGTTGGGGTTGGTCAGCGGCTTGTCGGCGGCGGGGTTGTAGCCTGGGGTGCCGAGGGTTTTGCCGAAGCTCTGGGCGAGGGTCAGCAGGTCTGTTACGTCTACGTGGCTGTCGGCGTTGAGGTCGCCGGGGTAGTGCGGGCCCCAGGAGGCCAGGTAGGCGGACATCTTGTCGCCGGCGGTGATGAAGTAGCCGGTGACTACCAGATCGCCGTCGAACGGCATCATCGAACAGACGGTGCCAGTGACGCCGGTGCCGAGGGATTGCCACTGTTGGCCGTTCCAGCGGGCGATGTTGGCCAGGGTGGTGCCCGGCTGGAGGTCCGTGAGGTGGCCGGCGGCGATCAGATCGCCGTTGTACACCGCGAGGGTGTAGACCATGCCGGTGTGCCCTGCGTCGGGCACGGCGCCGCTGAGGGCAGTCCATTGGTGGCCGTCCCAGGCTGCCAAGCCGTTGCAGGGGACGTCCCCGGCTCTGGTGAAGCTGCCGGCGACGATCAGTTGCTCGTTGTAGATCGTCATGGCCATGACGGTGCTGTACCGCAGGGAGGAGTTTACTGAGGTGGTGGGACGGATCGTGGCGCGGCCGCTTGGCAAGGGAAGTTTCGGCAAGTGGGACGTGTGGGAGCACGACCCGGCGAAGTGTGATGCGGCACGGGAGGAGATCGGGGAGAGGATTGAGAGGGCGGGGGGCAGGGGGCGGTAACGGCACGCCCTGTTGCCACAGGGGGTTAGCGGAGCGTCGCCCGCGGTCCTTATCGGAGGAGGAAAATAGAAGCGGCCAGCGTGATGGGGGTCACGCTGGCCGCAGGGGTTCGAGTGCAAAGTGGCTGGCCGCTGTTGGCCTATGCCGGGTTTACTTGCCGCTTTCGGTCAGCAGCTGGTCGGCCTTGCTGAGCATCTGCCGGACGTAGGCGGGGTTGTGCACGCCCCGGCTGCCGTCGTTGGTGACGTAGTGGTACAGGTAGCGGACCTGTTTGATCTTGTCGGTGATGCCGGTCTGGCTCTGAGGCCCGCCTTCGGCACTGTACTCCCAGGTGAGCGGGTCGCCCAGCCGGGCCTTGATGCCGTCAAGCGAGGCTTGTACCTCGGCCTGCAACGTGTCCTTGACCGCCACAGCGTCCGCCTGGTCGGGGTGGCAGCCGGCGGCGGAGGCGCAGCCCTCGGTGTTGACCGCGAAGGTGTGGCCGCTGATGGCCGGGGCCTCTTCGGACTCGAAGGGCTTGCGGTACATGTGGCAGCTCGAGCACTGCTCGGTCACAAAGCGGTGGGCCGAGCGAGTGTTGGGAACCAGGGGCTGCAGGCCGGCCTTGATCGGCATCTCGCCGATGTAGATGTTGCTCTGGACGCTGCGGTGCGGCCCGCGGCTGGTGCTGGTCCATTCGCGGCCACGGTCGTGATGGCACTGGCCGCAGAGGTTGTAGCGGGCGGCGGTCGTGATCGTGGGGATATCGTTGATCGGGTCGGGCGAAACCGCCTCTGGATAACGGAGCTGGTAGTCGCGGTTGGTATCAGGGGCGGCGGCGTGGCCGGTCCGCTCATGCGGGCTGTGACAGATGGCGCAGGTGACGGCGTTCATGTTCTCAACGGGCACATCTTTCAGGGCGGCGTCCGTGATCGTCCCGCCCTGAATCAGGGTCAGGAAGCGGACATCGCCGGAGTGGCACATGCCGCAATTGGTGGCCACGATCCCGTCGTGCAGTTCCTGGGCCACGTCCGGGGTGACCTTGGCATGCAGGGACTCGGACCACTGCTCGGCGTTGGGGTGCTGGGAGCCCTTGTGGCACTTGCCGCAGACGTCGGCGGAGATGCTCACGACCGGGCGGAGGCTCTCGTCCGACACGTTCTGCACGTGGTCCAGGGCGCCGGCGTGGCAGGATTCGCATTGCACGCCAGCGAGTTCGTTGGTGGTGGCGCGGTCCACGAAGCCGCCCTGCTCGCCGAAGCCGACGGTGTGGCAGGACAGGCAGGCGGGATTCTCACCCTGTCCAATCGCTTCGAGGGTTTCCAGGGCGCCGGCGTGGAGCGTTTGGGTCCACTTACTGTGGATGTTCGTGTGGCACTGGTCACAGCGCTGGGCGCCGACATACTTGCCGGTCAGGCCGCTGGCGGCGTCCACGGGCGGGGGCTTGACCCCGCACGTACCTCCGATGATGATGGGTACGATGGTCGTCAGGGCTATCAGCGCACACAAGACAGGCCTGCGAACGAATACATTCGTCATATGCCGCTTCACTCCCAGCCACCAGGGCTGATCACTGTACTTCGTCGCCTGTTATGCCCGGATCACTACCCGGCGCAAGCCGAAATAACTCCGTGCGACCGTGCTGGTTCCCTAGTTGCCTGTATAGCAGGCATCGGCCGTGGATGAAAACAAAAAGCACCTTGTGTCGCTCGGCTGGGACAGGAGATTATACTTCACTGAAATGGTGCTGTTTGCCTCGAGAGCCTGATATGACAGATGCGGCCAGATGGTGACGTCAGAGGCCTCTGCGAGGGATTGCGAAGGGTTCCTCGGCGGAACCGGCGCTGCCGGTGGAAATGCGTCCACGCTCCCAACCAGTTCCGCCGCGTGCTTCCATTGCTCCCTTGTGGCGTCCAAATGCGAGGCGGCCGGCGCGAAAGCCGCACCGGCCGCCGAATGCGTTGGTTGCACGTTTGTTGAGGTCCGTCCGATCAGGGAACCTCCCGCCGCGTGCTACTTATTGATACTGGTCAGCAATCTCTCCGCTTCGCTCAACATCAAGCGGACGTAGGACGGATTGTGGACGCCTTCGCTGGCGTCGTGGAGGATGTACTTGTACAGGAAGCGGGTCTTCTTGATTGCATCGGGAATGGCCGCCTGTTGGGGTTCGGGCGGTCCGCCTTCGGCGCTGTAGTCCCAAGTACTTGGGGGACCCAGCCGAGCCAGGATGGCTTCCATCCGGTTTCGAACCTCGGTGCGGAGGTTGATGAGGTCGGCCTCGGCGACGGCGGGAGAAGGATGGCAGCCCGGGGCGCTGCTGCACGCATCCAGTTGGACCGCAAAGGTATGGTTGGCGATTGGTGGAGCGAACTGACTGGGCGTGTCCTGGCGGAACATATGACAGGTGGCGCACTGTGCGGGGACGAATCGGTGCGTGGAGTTGGTATTGGGCACGAGGGGGGTGTTCTCCTCCCCGGCGGGCATGGGCATCTCGCCTATGAACACATTGCCCTGGACGCTTTCGTGCGGCCCGCGTGTGGTGCTGGTCCAGGTGCGGTCGCGGGTGCGGTGGCAGTGGGCGCAGAGGTTGTAGCGGCTTTCGTCTGTGAGGACAGCGACGGAGTTGTTCTGCTGGAGCAGCATTACTTCCGCGTAGCGCAGCTGGAAGTCGCGTGCGTCATCGGGGTTGGCCGCGTTGCCGGTCCGGCTGTGCGGATCGTGGCAGATCACGCATTCGACGGCATGTTGCTGGTCGCGCGGCACGTCCATCAGCAAATTGCCGGGCACGGACTCGCCGCGGATGATCGCCTGGAATCGGTAATCGCCGGAATGGCATGGGCCGCAGGTGCTGAGCAGCAGGCCGGCCGAGAAGTTTGTCGCGGGGTCCTCGGTCACCACGGCGTGTGTCGATTGCTTCCACTGGGGGAATTGCGGGTAGGTGTCGGTCGTATGGCACTTGCCGCAGACCTCGCTGGCGACGGGTACGGGGGGCCTGAGGGCGGCATCGGTGACGTTCATGACATGTGGACCGGCCGGGCCGTGGCACGATTCGCACTGCACGCCCGCCAGTGCGGCGGTGGTGGCCAGATCCACAAAGCCACCTTGTTCGCCGAGGCCGGTGGTATGGCAGGGCAGGCAGTTCGGATCATCGGCGTGCCCCACTGCCTGGAGGGCATCCATGGCTCCGGCGTGGAGCGTTTGCCCCCAGTTCTGGTGGATGTTCGCATGGCAGGGTTGACAGCGGGCTGCGCCGACGAATGGCCCGGACAGTTCCCCACCATTCCCGCCTTTGGGGGGGCAGCCGACGATGAAGATTGACATCGTGGTGATGCCGATGCCCAGGAACACCCAAATGGGATTGTGAATCGCCGTTTTCATCGTGCGGTTCCTCCTGCCTGTAAGTTGCACGGTTGAAAGACAGCCATAAGTTGCGCACGTCCAAGGGCTCCTGCCTCTGGACGCCTACTGCGCGATCTGATGTATATTGTCGGCGACATCGCTGGCGGACGTCAGGTTCAGCTTGAACACATTGCCCTGGCCGTGGTGGCAGCGCAGGCAGATGAAATCGAGCGTGACCGCCGCCTGCCCGTCGGGTCCGACGCGGACCTGCGTACCGTCGTCGGTGAACAGGGTCGTGAAATCAACCGGCTGTGCGTTGATCCGGAAGATGTGTGTCCGCATGTCGCCGGTGCGGCCGTTACCGAAGAGGGCCGAACTGGCCGAGCGAGTCGCAAAGCTCATGTGGCAGCTGTGGCAGGTCAGCGGCTCGGTGTAATCGCCCTGGACGTAGGTCTTGCCGGCGTGCAGGGCCATGTTGTGGTCGGCATGGCAGTTCTGGCAGTCATTGATCAGGGCGTTGCCGGGGTCATAGTTGGGCGAGACGTGGACGTTGTGGCAGGTGCCGCAACGCATCTGGGCGTGCGGGCTGGCCAGCAGTTCCGAGTACTGCTGCTCGTGCAGGATGAAGCCGTTTGCCGCCAGGATGGTACCGCTGTCACGGCTGTGGCACTGGCCGCATGCGGCCGAAGCAGGATTCAGGTAAATGTCCCGCGGAGGATTGGCGATGTGCCGCGAGCCGGGGCCGTGGCAGGCCTCGCATTGGACGCCTGGTTGGAGCCAACTGCCTTGGACGCCGGGCAGGCCTGCGGTCGAGCCTTCGGGGCTTGGGACGGTCGTGTGGCATCGGAAGCAGTCGGACGAGTAGGGCAGCGGCTGTGTCTGTTGAGGCAAGAAGCTGTCGAAGCGCGGCTGCGTCTGTGCGGGCTGGAACTGCAGGACCCACTGGGTGTTCACGCCGGTTACGCCATCGGTCAGCAGGAAGCCCTGGCTGTCGAGGAAATTCGCCTTACGCAGGTAGCCGCCGAGCACGTAGGAAATGTCGCCCCATTCGAAGCCTGGCGGCGGGTCAGGCACGCGGGCCCGGGTCGCTTGTGGGGGGAAGACGGGGGGCGTTCCGAACACCTGGTTGAGGATGTGGCTGTGGCCGTGCAGTTCATGCGAGCGAGCGATGCCGGGATGGCAGGGGTCGCATGCCCCGGAGCCGACGAATCTGGCGCCGTTGTTGGTCGGATCGGTCGTGTTGAGGAGATTGTCCTGGCCGGGCGGGGACGGGGGGCAGCCGACCAATGCCGTTGCGGCGAGGAGCCCGAGCGCGCAACAGGCGATGGCTCGAACCCGGCGGCACATCCATGCTGGTTTGCGTAAGGTCATGGCACTCCTGAAGCCCCTGGCGACAGTTTGCGCTCCGTAATTGCTGCCAGGCGACGTGCTGCGGCTTGCACCAGGTTCGACGCAGCACCACTGTACGGGCAGCATGGCAGCAGGGCTTGCCGCACCAACCATATCGTAGACATCCTGTTCTGCAACAGGGTATCGGTGGAAACTGTCCCTGTACAAATGCGCGGGGCTTATGTTGACGGGGCCTGGCGCCCTGGGCTGAGATTGCGACAACGGGCGGAGGACTGCCCGTTTTTGCAACAGAATGTCATGGCGATGGCGGGTTTGAAACAGATAGCGGCCGTGGGCGTTGGGGAGAGCGGGTCGTTTTCGGTCCGGGGCCAAGCCTGAGCTAACGGGTTTTTGATGCGGCGGCCCCGCCTGTGCCGGGTACTGTCGTCGGCGAATAGATGAAGTTGACGTGGTTCACGCCGTGGCAGACCAGGGTACAACTGCCGGTGAACCGGCCGCGGTCGCGGTATTCGATTGCGCTGCCGGGCACGGGGCTGACGAGGGACCGATCGAAGTTGATCAGGTGCGTCTGGGTCTGTACGCCGTGGGGGTCATGGCAGGCGCTGCAGGGGCTCCTGCCTGTCACGACGTGCAGCCGGTGCAGGCGGAAGCTCTCGTCGGCCAGGATGCTGGAACGGCTATGGCAGCGGTAGCAGAGGGCATAGGTCTGGGGGCTTTCCGTCACGAAATCATCGGTTTCGTAGCGCAGGGCGACCAGGAACTTGTAGATCGAGCCGTGCGGGCCGTTGGGGGCGGTGCCGCCGAAGGCGCGAGCATCGTTGGCATTGTGGCAATCGGAGCAACTGATCTTCTTGTTGAGCACCTCGGGCAGCAGGCTGGGCGCGCCTTTGCTGGCGTTATATACCACGAACGGATGTGCGGAGGCCGCGCTGGGGCTGATCTGGCGGCGAAGGTTGTTGCCCGGCAGCACCCGGGGGATTGTCGGGCGGACCGGCACGGGCTTGTCCCCGTGGCACTTCAGACAGACCTCGTATTCGAACTGGGCACTGCGGACCAGGCGACCGTGGATGGTAACGCCGGAGGCCCCCGTCAGCGGCCCCAGGCCGGTCCGGGGGCGCAGCAGGTGGTCGTCGGGCGGGCCGGGGCGGGTGGCGTGGGGGTTGTGGCAATCGACGCAGGTGACATGGGCCGGCATGGTGCGCGGGTTTTCGACCAGGCTGTGCCGGTCCAGGATGGATTCGCCCTTGTGGTTGTACGGCAGGCCGAGCACACGCAGGATATTGGCGGCGACGCTGCCGTCGTGGCAGACGAGGCAGTTCTCATCGCGTCGCTGGAATCGCAGCAGTTGCTGCTCCTCGGGCGCGCCATGCACTTGGTGGCAATTCGCGCAGGCGTTGTCGGCGACGGTCGTAAAGGGCAGGCCTTGTCCCGGGCTGGTCGCGGCGAGGTTGGCGCCGGCCGGCAGGATGTGCTTGTTGAAGATCTGGCCGGCGACGGGCTTGCCGCTGGTGGCGTGGGCGCTGCCGTGCCAGCCGGGGAGGTTATGACAGGTCAGGCAGAGGGCCCCGCGTTTCCAGGGCAGGCGGAGGAAGTGGTTGAGGTTGTTGTTGTGCGGGTCATGGCAGGTCTGGCAGTTGACCTCGCCGCGCTCGCCGAGGGGCAGACGGGGGCTGATCCGCTGGGGGTCGTAGATTTCAGGGTCGGCATTGCTCAGGGCGCGGTCATAGCGGAAGCTGATAGGATGATCATCCGACAGGTTGGTCGTCAGGTTCGAGGGGCCTGGCGGCATGGTCTGGAAGGTCATCGGGATCGGGTCGGTCAGGGGGCGGGAGAGGACCTGGCCCAGTAGTTGGTGGCCGTCGTGACAACTCAGGCACTGGCGACTGGCATATTCCGGTTGATGGATCCGCGCCTCGGTGCTGCGGCTGCGGTAGATGCGGTAGAAGGTACTCGGGTCGTGGCGGTTCCAGCCCGGGGCGGCTGCCGCTGCCGCGTGGGGCGCGTGGCAGAAGATACAGATCTGTTCCTGTTCGACGGCCCGGACATGGTTGGGGCTCTGGACGGAGAGATCGTGCGGGGAGTTCAGGATGGAGTCGGCGGTGGCCGCTGGCGGAGGGCTGACAGCCGGGATGTCCCGGTTGCGAGTGGGGGGCTGCAAGAGGCGGGGAACAGCCAGGAGTGCCGGCGAGCCAGCCGCCGCATCTGCGAGATTGGCAGGCATGGTGGCGGCGGGCATGGTGGTAACGATGCCCGCTGCGTCCGCCACGGTCTGGGCGGCGACGACGACGGCGATTGCGAGCAGTCCGATGAGGCCGGTTAGTAGGTAGAGTCGCGTTCGCATCAGCGGTTCTTTCCAAGCAGGTTCGGGAAATCGCGTCGGACCTTGATCCAAAGGCTCAGGCCGTCCTCCTCCGACTGGTCGATGTCGAGCATGTCGTATTCGAGGTCGGCGGAGAGCGTCAGCTTGCCGATCCGGCAGGCCATGCCCGATCGCACATCCACGCCATTGGTATTGCCGAAGACCGAGTCGTGTTCGTGGCGGTAGATCGCCGTAGAGACCCAATCGGTTCGATTATTGACCCGCCGGCGGTAGTCGGCGGCGAGGTCGAAGATGATGGGCTTGCGCTCGTCGCTGCTGCGGAACCAGAACTTGGAGAGGCCGCCACGGACCCCGAGCCGATCGGCGAGGCGTTCGAGGATCGTCCAGTTACCCGTCAGGTGGACGGCGGAGTACGGGTCGATCGTCTCGTCGTTGTACTCGGCCTCGCTGCCGACGAGCCAGGCAGGCCTGCGGTAGGTCACGCCGATGCGGTGTCGATCGACGTTGTTCTCCTGGAGGAAGAAGGTGTCGTTGGTGTCGATCAACTGGCGGCGGACGACGACCTCGTAGTGGGGGGTCCAGCCGTTCTTGAAGTCCTGCTGGATCCGGCCGCTGAGTTCGTGGGTCTGGAACCGGCCGCTGCGGATCGTGCGGTAGCGGTAGTTGACCCGGACGGGCTGGTTTTCGGTGATCCGGCCGAAGGGGAGGCGGACCAGTCCGATGTACGGGCCGTTCTTGAAGACCAGGTAGTCACGACCCGGGAGGTAGATGGCCGTGCGGTTACTGTCGGTGACGACAATCGAATCGGCTTCGACGTCGGAATGGGCGAGGAAGCTGGGCAGGCTGTTTCGGAAGGTGACGGTTTCGTTGATCTGGGTGCCGCTGCGGTCGGCGAATTCGCTGTCGGTGTAGTCGTAATGGTAGCCGCCGGTGGCCGAGAGGGTGCCGTAGCGATTGTCCTGGGTGCCCCAGAGGCGGAGGAGGCCGCCGAACAGATTGCTGGAGAGTCCTTCATCGGAGGAGTCGTGTCCGGCGTAGAGGTCGCCGGTGGCGGTGACGCCGGGCTTGGGGCGATAGATTCCGACCCAGTCGAAGCGGTTCGTCTCAAGGGTCAGGTCGTCGATCTCGTCGCGCGAGTACTCATACTTATATTCGGTGGTCAGCTGCTTGCTGTGTTCGAGGGCGACGCGCGAGCCGAGGAGGAGGTGGTCGCGCGGCAGATCGCCGGTGTCGGCCTGGTATTCGAAGGTGTTCTCCCAGAGGTGCTGGTGCTGCTGGCCGAAGTGCAGCTGGTCGTCGAGGCGGAGGACGTTCTGGGTGGTGTCGAAACGGTGGGGGCTGCCGAAGAAGCGTTCGTGCCGGTCGGTGTACTGGTAGTCGAGGCGCAGCTGGTGGTTGGGGGTGAAGTTCACCGTGCCGCCGTAGCGCAGGAGGGTTTCCTCGACGATTTCGTCGTCGTCGCGGTCGATATGGCCTGCGTAGACGTCGCGGGTGGTCTCGAAGGTCAGTTCCATGGGGAACTGGGCATCCTCGCGGAACATGGTTACGCCGGTGCGCGAGGCCTTATGCTGGAGCGAGGGCAGGAAGAGGCGGTCGATGCGTTCGTGGACCAGGGAGGTGTAGACGTCGAAGTGGACGGGCTTTCCCTTGAGGATGCCGAAGTTGATGTCGTATTCGCTGAGCCAGCCTGCGCCATCGTCGGTCAGGCGATCGAACGGCGAGGTCTCGCGGGCGAGGTTCTGGTCGGTTCCCAGTCGCAAGGCCATGTTATAGGTGAACCATTCGGGCGAGACGACGTCACCGGCTGTCTGCAGGCCGAGCGTCTCCTCGAAATGCCAGAGACGGTTGGTCTGCCGCTGCTGGCGGACCAGCGTGAATGGATCGGTAATGGCGAATTTGACCCGGCGCCAGTCGTACTGGGATTGGAACTGGAGGTCGGCGTCCAGGTAGCTCAGGTGAAGGAGGTCGCGTCGCGTCTTTTCGGGGGGCGGCTCGAGGGAGAGATCCTGCGGTGGTTCGGCCGATGCTGTCGCCCGGGCGGAGGCCTGGGTCGCGGGCGCAGTAGTTGTCGACTGCCCTGTTGTCGGCGTGCACAGACCGGCCACCAGGGCAGCGATGCAGACGACCCGGCCAAAGCCCCGACACGGCACTTGCCTTGACATTATCGCCTACGCGCTCCGCTGCATTCTGCCAGGAGGTAGCTCTGTCTTACATCCACGGGTACCGCACTTATCACGTCGCAAGTATTGTTCAAGTTTGCCAGACCGCGCACAGAAAGGTTCAAGCGACATCCTACGGTCAGAGGTCGTCCGCGCCAACGGCTTGTTTCTTTTTCTTGCATCGTGTGTCACAATATCCGGGCACTTGGAGGGTAGGGCTCGATCCGGTCTGGGGATCTCCGTGGCGAGGATCTTGTCGTCGCGGCAGAGGGCAGAGTCACATTACGGGGACAAGGTGATGCAATTGCGGGACTCTTGAGGCCGGATGGTCCACGCCTTGCTCAAATGGCCACAACATGAGCTCGACACACCGCTGTTATGGCGGTATAATCGCTCTTCTCTATGCTGGCTGGCTTCTTTGGAGGCGGCGAGTCGGGCGATATCTTCCCATTCGACCTGGTGCGTGGTTACTGCCTGCTTTCTGCGATTTGTACGACAGCAGGTAGATTTTCGTAATAGAACGGGTTGCATCACGTTGTTCTCGAAGTCGAATCTATTTCCATGGACGAGAAAATCAGAAGTCAGGAGACGCAGTAATGAGAAGATTAGGTGGTCTGGCGTGCATGCTTTCGTTGGCGGTCGCGGCTATCGTGCTGCAGTGCGGAGGTTGCCCGAAACCGGGCGGTGACCCCTCGACGCAGATGACCTTGGCAGTGACCACGTCGGGCGAAGGCACCGTCGCCCGCAATCCCGACGGCAGCCAGTACGATTCCGGTACGGAGGTGACCTTGACCGCCACGCCGGTTGCCGGCTGGACCTTCGACCATTGGGAAGGGGCCCTGAGTGGGAACACGAACCCTGCTACCCTGACACTCGACGCTGACATGCAGGTCATGGCCGTCTTCGTGGCGGAGGCCGCACCGACGGTGTGGACCTCGACCGATATTTCGACGGATACCACGATTCCTCCCGGGAATTACCTGGTCAGTCAAGACATGACCGTGCGCAACGGCGCGACCCTGACGATCCCGCCCGGCGTGAAGCTACGGTTCGCCGCCGGCACGTGGCTGAACGTCGAGAATGACGGCGCCTTGCATGCCGCCGGCACGGCAGGCCAGCCGATCATGCTGACCGGGCAGACGCAGAGCCCGGGCTACTGGATCGGGCTGCGGTTCCACAATTCCAACTCGCTCGACAACGTCCTGCAGTACGTGACGATCCAGTACGGCGGGTTCAGCTCCGGCTTCGTGGCGGCTGACCTGTTCATCG
>JANYLN010000199.1 GCA_025357795.1 Planctomycetota bacterium | reverse complement strand
CAACCGCCAGCGTCCCCGACGTATAAACCATCGGGTTACGCGGGTCTAACCTTTACTGCAAAGTACACAACACATACACCCGATGGCCGAGCCAAGGCGAGAGGTGCCTGCCGTGCAGTCTCTCGCTGGGAAACTCACGATATACCGGGGGCGCAGGCGAATGAAATCCGGCGGCCGGGCCGGGGGGCTGGTTGCGGGGCCGCGAGTTACTCGCGGCGGAAGACGGCGACGACATCCTCGACGGGGACGACGAACAGCTGGTTGCCGGGCTCGAGTTCGACGGGGATGGCATGCTTGGGGTTGAAGAGGATCTTGTCGTACTGGCGCAGGGGGAGGTTCGTGTCGTTCTCGACCTCGGCGGAGATAGCGACGATACGGCCGGTAATCGTGGGGATTTCGAGGTTGTCGGGCAGTTGGATGCCACCCTTGGTCTGTTTTTTGTCCTCGTCCTTGCGGATGACGACCCGTTTGCCGACCGGCTCGATCCGCTCGAACTTGGCGGTGTCCTTGTTGAATTCCTTGTCCTTGGCCATTGCAGTTTTACCTCGCAGGTCACCGACGCCGGGGCCGCACGGCCGGACACCCGGCTGCACGCCGTCCACACACGCTGTCTATCTGGTGTATTTTAGGGGCAAGACGGCAGTCAGGGCCAGAGGGACGAGGGAGGCGGTTGTTATTGGCAGGGCAATCGCATGTTGGGCAAGACCATGGTCCTGCAACAGCGCAGGACCATGCCACTCCCTGCTGGCGCCATCAAGAACGCGGATGGCATATCGGCCAGCAGTACAAAGGGCAATGATTTGCGTTCACATGCAATTACCCTGTTGTTATTGGTTATTGGTTATTGACAATTGCAACAATGGTATCCGGCGAGGGGGAGGCGGGAGTTTCACGACACAGCCGGTCGCCTGCCGATGTGCGTCGCGTGGATGGATCAGACAGGCGCGTCGGCGAAACGATCCGGGCGGTTGCATCGTATGAATGAAGGAGGGGGGCGTGGTGGGCGGACGATGAGTTTGGTAGTGTGCTGCCGGCGTGAAGGGCGGTTGCGGCCCGGCTATGCAGGCCGGGACGCCCGATAAGTGCCAGGTATCGCAATCGGAGTGAGTATCGTGCCGATTCAGATCGCCGACCTGTCGAGTATGAGACAGTTCTCTCACAACGGCCCGATGAGCCTGCCGGTCTTCGGGGATCTGCCCAACAGCCAAATCCTGTGCCTGGAGCCGGGGCAGGTGTGGCAGGGCACGTCGGATGGGCGGCGGCTGGTCTATGTTGTGCTGGACGGCCAGGGGGAACTTACCGCAGGGGAGAAGACGCGGCAGCTGGGTGTTTTCGCGATCGCCTTGATCGAACCGAACAGCGAGCATACGCTGACGAACAACCGCGACGACCGCTTTGCCGTGCTGCAGATCCAGACGCAACCGTAGATGCACGGGAGGCACCGCGGCTACACAACAGGACCCTTTATGAGCCGTATCGACTCGGTTGTCTCGCGGATTTTGCCCCAAGTCGTGGCATTGCGTCACACCTTGCACAGTCATCCGGAACTGGCCCTGGAGGAGCACTGGACGAGCCAGACCGTGGCCGAGCGGCTGGCGAAGATCCCGGGGCTGGCGATCCAGACCGGTTTCGGCAAGAGCACGGGGATCAAGGCGGTGCTGGGCGGGAATAAGCCGGGGCCGGCGGTTCTGCTGCGGGCGGACATGGACGCCCTACCCCTCGAGGAAGAGAGCGACCTGCCTTACAAGTCGCAGATCGCCGGGAAGATGCATGCCTGCGGGCACGACGGGCACACGGCGTGCTTGGTGGGCACGGCGATGGTGCTGGCGGAGATGGCGGATGAGCTGCCCGGGCCGGTGGTCTTCGCATTCCAGCCGGCGGAAGAGGGCGGCGGGGGCGGCCAGATCCTGGTCGAGGCGGGAATCCTGGAGAATCCGAAGGTTGGGGTAGCGTTCGCGTTACATGGCTGGCCGATGCTCAAGACGGGGCAGGTGGGCATTTGCCGGGGCCAGGCGATGGCGGCGACGGGGGGCTTTTTCATCACGGTGCGAGCCGCGGGCGGCCATGGGGCGGCGCCGCAGGAGACGGCGGACCCGATCGTCATCAGCGCGCGGATCGTGGAGGGGTTGCAGCAGATCGCCTCGCGGATGATCTCGCCGCTGCAGCCGGTGGTGGTGACGGTGGGCACGATCCACGGGGGGACGGCTCTGAATATCATCCCGAACCGCTGCGAGATGTCGGGGACGGTACGGGCGCTGTCGAACGAAGTGCGGGCGCAGATCCTGCAGTACATCGAGCAGATCGCCACGCACACGGCGGCGGCGTTCGGGGCTACGGCGGAGGTGAAGGTGCGGGAGGCGTATCCGTCGGTGTACAACGACCCGGGGGCGTGCGACTTCATCGCGGAGGTGGCGCGGGAGATGATCGGGGCGGATGCGGTGGTCGAGCACGGGCCGACGATGGGCGGGGAGGATTTCTCGTTCTACCTGCAGAAGGTGCCGGGGGCGATGTTCCGGCTGGGGGTGGACGCCCCGGACCGGCCGCTGGTGATGCTGCACCAGCCGCAGTACGACTTCAACGATAATTCGCTGGGGACGGGGATGAAGATGATGGCGCGGATCGCGGTGAAGTGGCTGCAGAACAGAAAATGACCGCAAGGCCCGCGCCTCTTGCGGTGCGGCAGACACTTCCTTGTCTACAACAACGAGGTCATCAAGCCGACGCGGATCGGCTTTCGGACGGCGTGGTGCAGCGTGGGGATCGAGTTCAACTTCCCGGTGGCGCATTCGCTGCAGAGCCGCCCGCGCCCCTGCCCTACCGCGTCGAGCAGCACGAGGACGGCTCGGCGAGCGTGCTGACGTGGCATCGCGATCGGCCCCGGCGGATCGAGATGATCCTGCGTCTGACGCTGAAACCGGGGCGGCGGGACCTGTCAGTCAGACGGTCTCCACTGGACTCATGAAGGCGATCGCTTGCGGGAGCACGGAGGCGCCGGCCTGCGCGAGGCGGGACTGGGCGGGATCGCTGGTGGGGACGGGTTGGTCCCAGAAGCGGGCCCAGTCGGTCCATTTCAGCAGGCGGCGGCGAAGCAACAGGTCGGGCACGGTGTACTGCGGGAGGGTTAGCGCGGTGGCATCGACAGGGGCGGGGTCCTGGTGCTTGAAACTGTAGCGTTCCTGCACTTGGAAGCGGCGGCCTGTCCAGACGATCAGCGACGCGCCGCGGATCGACCAGCGGACGGGCAGCGGGGCGAAGAGCCGCTCGATCTGCTCGCGGACGAGATCGACGCCGGCAATCTGGTAGAGGCCCAGCAGGGCCAGGCCGAGCATGGCTGCCTGGTCGCAGGAGAGGGCGAGCATCCAGCCAGGCTGGTCGATGCCGGCGACGATCCAGCCATCGTGCTGCTCGAAGGCCAGTTGGGCGGGCTGGCCACGGGAGGGGCATTCGAGCGTCACGCGGATGCGCGCGGCGGAGAGGTCGATCGGGCCGATAGCGATCGGGGCGGCCCGCCAGGCGGGCAGGCGGTTCAGAAGGCCGGCCAGCTCGCGCTGCAGGAAGCGGCTGACGGCCTCGCGGACGTGGGCAAGTGCGTCCTGCTGCTTGTGCAGGGCTGCCTGGCTACGGCGGGTCGTCTCCTGCAGGGCGGCGTGGCGGAGGCGGGCGAAGGCCCGCGGCACGGTGCCGGAATGCAGGCCGGGGCGGAGCAGCTGCGCGAAGGTCTCGCCACGGCGGCCCATGCGGACGGGGTGGAGCGTGGGCGAGCGGTTGGCGGCGTAGAGGCGCCAGTTCTCCTTGAGTTCCCAGGCCAGGAAGCCGAAGACGCCGGGGATCACGAAGGCAATGGTCGTGGCATAGGTGTTGGCCAGGACCTTGCTAAGACCCAGGGACCGCAAGGCGGCGGCCATCATCGGCTGGGTCGGCAGGATGATCTTGTGCGAGACGGTCACAACGGGGAAATGCTTGATCGGGTTGATCTGGGGTTCAGCCAGCAGGGTGATGCAGAAGCGCAGAACGTATGCCACGATGCCCCAGAGGCTGCCGAGGACCGCCTTGGCCACCAGGGATGCGCGGCCCTGGCCGCCGCGGAAGCGGAACCACTCATCGACAGCGTAGAGCGTCCGTTCGAGCCGATCCAGCAGGACGCGGAAGACCCGGACGATCACACGGAACAGGCCGGTGACGACGTCGGTGATCCGCCGGCCCCAGAGCACGATCGTCGCGTGGGCGAGCATGCGCGCGGCGACACGGAAGACGCGGCTGTTGAGCACGACGGCGGAGGCGATGTAAATGCTGCCGAGGGTCATGGCGTCGAGAACGCGGGGCAGATCGGCCGGCAGCAGCCACCAAGCGAGGCAGGTCACCGCGAGCGGCTTGAGGCCGTAGCGGACCACGGAGCGCCAGGAGCGGCTGGCGGCGATCCTCTCGAGGAAGCGGCGGCAGAGAGGCCAGCCTGGCCAATCCACGATGAGCCACTTGAGGCCGTTGCCCAGGCGCTTGGCCGTGTGGACCACCGCCCCGCGGAAGACCGGGATGTTCACCATCGCCAGCAGGAACAGCCCCAGCAGCAGCAAGGCGCCGGGGTGGTCGAAGGGGACGTTGGAGCGAGACAGGTGCAGGATCATCTTGCCGACGGTCCGGCCGAGGACTTCGAGGATGATGAAGGCCCCACCGAAGGGGATCAGCCCGTAGTAGGTGAAGATGCGTCCCAACGGCGTGGCGAACAGCAGGGAGCTGACCCGTTGGAAGAAGCGCAGGTAGATCTCGCCTGCGTGGTAGACGCCATCGAGCGGCTTTGCCAGGTGGCGGTCGAACTGCAGGAGCTGGTCGCCGCCCAGCAGGGCGCGGAAGCCTTCGAGGTCGTGGAGTTTGAGTTGGTTGCGAGAGAGGGTGTCGCGCAGGTCGCTCATGCGTGCGAAGCCGCGTTGAACGATGCCATCGAGAAACTCCTCGACGAGTTTTTCGCGGGCGACGCGTTCGACGGTCCGGACGGGGCGGAGGCCGCTTCGGTCAAGGGCCTCGCCGATCGAGAGGCGGAGCCGATCGCGCAGGTCGTTCTCGGCGTGATGGACCGCGCGCTGCAGCAGGGCCGCGAGGCGGCGACGGGGGGCGGGCTCGAGACGGCATTTGCCGAGCCGGCCGATCGCGGAGCGGAGGTGCTTGCAGACGAGGACCCTTTTCTGGGAGGGGACGGGGCGGCGGAGCGGCCGGCGACCGAAGGTCACCAGCCAGCCCAGGGCGTCGAGGGTGTAGACCTCTCGCTGGCTGTCGATGCAGACCTTCTGGAGGTCGTAGAGCAGGCGGGCCTCGCTATTGCGCCAACTGTCGGCGGCGCGGGCCAGGACGGCGGCGAGGGCGGATGACCACTCCTCCGCGGCGGCATCGTCGAGTTGGAGCGCGGCGGTCAAGCGGTTGGCGAACCGCAAGAAGTGCGGATTGGCGCGGGCATCGCGGGCGGTCGCGCGGCGGGGCCAGCGCTGGTGCGCCCGCTGGTGCAGGATGGCGGCACGGACATCGTTGCCGACCGAGGCGGCCCGGGTGGCGCGGCGATGAAAGACGGAGCGGTCGGTCGTGGCCAGGGGCTCGTCGGAGCCGGGCGCGTCGGCCGGGGGATCGGAGTCGGGCGCCGTGTCGAGGACGTCTTCGCAGGTCGGGTCGGCGGCGCCGGGCGGGCGGGTCTGGCGCAGCAGCGCGGCTGGGTCCAGATCGCCGGCCAGCGCTTGCCGGACCGTCGCCGGATCGTCGATGGCGGCGAAGAAGGTCGGCACGAGGCGCGGGGCGAACTGAAGCAATTCCAGGAAGACGGCAGCGAAGCGGGCGTAGACCTCCGAGTCATCGGCGGCAGGGGGCACGAGGCGTTCGCGCTGGAGGACGAAGCGGGCGTCGGCAAAGAGGCTGCCGCCGATGCGGTCGATGCGATCCTGCAGACCGGCAGCAGCGTCGGGGTTCTGCAGGCAGGTCTTGACGGCGATGTAGATCCGGGCGTGGTAGAGCAGACGCCAGTATTCGCGGAGCACGTTGGGGCTGGGAGTCGCCAGGAGCCAGTCTTCCTGGGGTTCGACCAGCAGGAGCACGACCTGGCCGTTGCGGACAGGCAGACTGAGGGGCAAGTCCTTCTGTTCGATCAGTTGGGCCAGGCGGTCGCGGTGGATGGCGTGGGCCTTGTTGCGCAGGGTGAGCAGGCTGGCACCGCTGGCGTCGCTGTCGGCCAGCAGCACGCTACGTAGCAGCCAGGGGGGGACCAGGACGACGGACCTGTCGGCCGATCGCAGCGTTGATTCGAGAGAACTAAAGTCCAGGTTGCGGCTCCTTGTGAGGGGATGCACTTACGAGCGATCTCTTGGCTGGTGGCTGTATTACGAGCAACATTGCTCTTTATCTTAGCGGGCCGGCCAAGGGGTCACAACAGCGGGAGTCAGCGGTCAACAGTCAGCAGCGACAACGGCAACGACGACAACGGCCTGGGCCTGCCGTTTCCGTATGCATTGTGGTAGAATTTGGGCCGCACGCGGGCCTGGCGAGGCGACGGTTTGGCAGTTCGCCTTGGCGGGCAGGCGAATGCGACGAGAACGGCAATCGCATGAACGGGATCATTGTCCTGAACAAGCCGAAGGATAGCTCAAGCGCCTGGTACGCGTACCTGATGCGGCCGATCCTGGGCATCAGGCGGATCGGGCATGCCGGGGCGCTGGACCCGGCGGCGGAGGGGGTGCTGATCGCCTGCGTGGACCGGGCATGCAAGTGCACCGAGATGCTCATGGGGCTGCCCAAGCTGTATCAGGTGACGGTCCAACTCGGGGTGACCAACGCGTGCCACGACACCGAGCAACCCGTCGAGCCTTACCCCAATGCGCAGCCGCCTAGCGGGTCGCAGGCGGTGCGGCTGCGGGGGATCAGCAAGGAGCATCTCGAGGAGCGGATCATCCCGGTGCCACAGGTCCAGAAGATCCTGGTGGGCTACCGGATGTCGCACGAGGATTCCATACCCAAATCAGCATAACAAGGCGGACCATTCCCATGCCTGGCAAAGCCACACGACGAGCCGTGCCATTGTTCGACCGCAAGGCGGCGGTGATCGGCGTGCTGCACCTGCCGGCCCTGCCTGGTGCGCCGGCCAATCAGCTCGATATGGACGGCATCCTCGACTACGTGCGGGAGGAAGCGAAGATCCTGGCGGAGGCGGGCTTTGGCGGGCTGATCGTGGAGAACTTCGGGGATGTGCCTTTTTTTGCGGAGCGCGTGCCGGCGGAGACGATCGCGGCGATGACGCGGATCGTTGCGGAGGTGATGCGGGCTGCGCCGGAGGCGGCCGTCGGGGTGAACGTCCTGCGCAACGATGCGACGGCGGGGATCGCCATCGCGGCGGCCACGGGTGCGGCGTTTGTTCGCGTCAACGTACATACGGGGGTATATGCGACCGACCAGGGGCTCCTCTCGGGGCGGGCGGCGGAGACGTTGCGTCTGCGCGGGCAACTGGGGTGCGATGCGCTCATTCTGGCGGATGTGCATGTCAAGCACGCGCAGCCCGTCGGGCAGCCGGACCTGGCGCAGGCGGCGGAGGATACGGCGTATCGGGGTTTGGCGGACGGTCTCATCGTCACGGGGGCCGCGACGGGTAAGACGACGAGCTTCGATGATGTGAAGACCGTGAAGGGGGCGGTGTCGGACCGGCCGGTGCTGATCGGCAGCGGGGTAACGGCGGCGACGGTCGGCGAGGCTCTGCGGGTCGCGGACGGGATCATCATCGGGTCGGATCTGCGGCGAGGCGGGCGGGCGGGGCAGCCGTTGGATCGCAAGCGGGTCAAGGCGTTTGCGCGGGCGGCAGGGTTGTAACGGCAAAGGCCATTGGTGGGCGGTGCCCCACCCTACAGGAGCGGCCGCAAAGGGAACGGTTCCGGCGGAAGGATTGGCCCGGCCTGCCGAGGCCCGATAATCCCGCCTTTGCCAATAATGGCGCCGAATCGCCCGGGCGGGCGGCGTCCTCTCGGCAAGCCTCGCACATATCCCTATAATGACGAGCCAGTTGGATATGGATTCACGGGAAAGAACAGGTAGACGAGACTTACATGGATAACTACGCGACGACGGCGGGGGGGCCGCCGGACCTTTCGGTGCGGATTGGATCGGTGCCATTGAGGAACCCGGTGCTGCTGGCCAGCGGCACGTGCGGCTATGGGCTGGAGTACACCGACCTGCTGGATTTCCGGCGGATCGGGGGGCTGTTCACCAAGTCGGTCACGCTGCGGCCTCGCAAGGGGAACGCCCCGCCGCGAACGGTGGAGACGTCGGCGGGGATGCTCAACGCGATCGGGCTGGCGAACATCGGGCTGGAGGCGTTCTGCGAGCAGAAGATCCCCGAGATCCGCTCGCTTATCAGCCAGGTACGGGTGGCGGGCGAACCGGACTTCGCGGTGTTCGTGAATGTCGCGGGGCACTCGGTCGAAGAGTACGTCAAGGTCTGCCAGCGGCTGGACGAGTACCCGGAGCTGGCGGGCGTGGAGTTGAACGTCTCGTGCCCAAACGTGTCGGACGGCTTGACGTTCGGGACGGACCCCTTGCTGCTGGGCCAGTTGGTCGAGCAGGTGCGGCGGAGCGTCCGGCGGGGCCGGCTGGTGGTGAAGCTCTCGCCGAACGTGACGGACATCTGCGGGACGGCCCGGGCGGCCATCGAGGCGGGGGCGGATGCCCTCTCGCTGGTCAACACGTACGTGGGCATGGCCATTAACATCATGACCGGCAAGCCGATCCTGTCGAACGGGACGGGGGGACTTTCGGGGCCGGCGATCAAACCCCTGGCGATCTGCGCCGTATATAAGGTGTACCGGCAGGTGGCCGGGGCGGCGGGAATCCCGCTATTCGGGCTGGGCGGGATCGTGTCCTGGCAGGACGCGGCGGAGTTCGTGCTGGCGGGCGCCAGCGCGGTGGTCGTCGGGACGGGCACGTTTGTCGATCCGACGATCCCGGGTGACGTGGCGGAGGGGCTGGGCGGCTGGCTCAAGACCCGCGGCTTTGGGAGCCTTGCCGAGGCGGTCGGGCAGGCGGGGCAAGCGGGAAATGCCTGCCTCGCGACGCCGCCGGCGAAGCAATAGAACGGTAAGAAAGAGGGTACATGCAGCGTATCCGCAACATCATCTTCGATGAACGACTGCGCGTGATCGGGGGCTTGGCTGCGCTGGTGCTGTTCGTACTGGTGCTGTGGCCCAGGCCGCAGGCGGAGCGGCCTGAGCGGGGGAGCACGCTGGTGTTCTGGCGGGCCGGGGGGATGAGCCAGGACTACCGCGATGCCATCGAGCAGTTCGAGCGGGACAACCCGGACATCGAGGTCATCGTGGGCAATGCCGCCATCCGCAATGCCACGGACGACCCGCAGCGGTTCCTGACGGGCGTAGCCGGGGGCGTACCGCCGGACGTGATCTACTTCGACCGCTACGCGGTGGCGGAGTGGGCGAGCCGCGGGGCCTTCGAGCCGCTGGATGGGTATCTGCAAGGCGATGCCCAGGAGCTGCAGCAGATCGAGCAGCAGTTGCAGCAGGCCCGCCAGCAGGGCGAGCAGGCAAAGGCGGAGAACCTGGCGGGAAGGCTGGCGCAGCTGCGCCGGACGTGGATCGATCCGCAGGACTTCCACGAGGCGACCTGGAACGAGGCGCACTACGACCGGGATCGCGACGGCAAGCCCGAGCTGTACGGCATCCCGGCCGGGGCAGACGACCGAGCCCTCTACTACAACGAGACACAGCTCAAGCAGGATAATCTGGTCGATGCGGAAGGCAATGCCCGGCCGCCGCGGACGTGGGAAGAGGTTCTGACCCGGCGGGTGGCGGGGCTGGGGCGGTACAACACGGCCCAGGACCAGATCGAGTGCGAGGGCGTCGATTTCGTGGCGGCGGGCGTGAAGGCGGGGGACCATCTGACGATGCGGTTCGGCCCGTTCCTCCGCACGGCGTCCGTGAAGGAGGTGGTCTCGCCGCACGTGCTGAAGATCACCGCGCGCGGCTCGCTGCCGGGCAACGCCGATCTGGACAGCGTCCCGTTCAAGGTCTTCAACGGGGAGAGCTACCTGATCAAGCTGAGCCGGTGGGACAATGACGGACTGCTCTGGCGGATCGGGCTGGCGCCGGTATCGACGCGGGCGGGCAACTCGTGGCTGTACCTGTTCGGCTGGCAGAACGGCGGGCAGTTCATGAGCGCTGACGGCAAGACCTGCACGCTGAACGATCCGAAGATCGTGCAGGCGCTGGAGTGGGTGAGTGACTGCTACGAGGCGCTGGGCGGCTACGCGGCGGTGGCGGCCATGGAGGCGAGCTACCAGGGGGACTGGCTGGAGCCGTTCATCAATGACCGGGTGGCCATGCGGATCGACGGCAACTTCTTTTTGACGACGATCGCGCAGTTCCGCCGGGACATGAACTTCGGCGTGGCGCCGGCCCCGATGCCGCAGGCGGAGTTGGACAAGGGGCGGGCGCCGATCTCGTGGCTGGGCGGCTGGGTCTATGCGATCCCGTCGACGGCGAAGAACAAGGGGGCCGCCTGGCGGTTCACGAAGTGGATGGTCTCGCGCGACGCGTTCCTGCTGCAGGAGAACCTGCGGCGAGACATCGCGGCGAGCCAGGGGCATCTGTTCGTGCCGCAGCTGAGCCCGCGCAAGAGTGTCAACGATGAGTACTACCGGGAGTTCGTGACGGGCAAGCCGCCGCTGCCGCAGCGGTATGCCCAGGCATACGACGTGTTCCTGGATCTGCTGCCGAGGTCGTACTACCGGCCGGTGACGCCGGTGGGCCAACTGCTCTGGAACGAGCATCGCCGGGCGACCGAGCGGGCCCTGTCGCTGGATGCGACGCCCCAGGAGGCGTTGGATCGCGGCACGCAAGTCGTTCAGGCGCAGCTCGAGCGGGTGCTGGCGCCGCCACGGGGAGCGCCGGTGCGCTGGGACGTAATCCTGGCGGCATACGCGGCGGGGCTGGTGCTGACGGTGGCGGGGGTGATCCTCTACTCGGTGCGGCGCAGCCGGACCAAGGGGTACTTCCGCCGGCAGTGGTATGCGGGCTGGGCGGCGGCGACGCCGTGGATGATCGGCCTGGTGGTGTTCGTGGGCGGGCCGATGCTCTTCTCGCTGATCATGAGTTTCACGCAGTACGACGTGATGAACCCGGCGCACTGGGCGGGGCTGGACAACTACAAGGAGCTGGCGGGGGATCCGCTGTTCTACAAATCGCTGTACAACACGGCGTTCATGGCGCTGGGGGTACCGCTGGGGATCGCGGCCGGACTGGGGCTGGCGATGCTGCTGGACAGCGGGGTGCGGGGCCTGAGCACGTACCGGACGCTGTTTTACCTGCCGGCGATCGTGCCGGCGGTGGCGGCGAGCATCCTGTGGCTGTGGGTGTTCAACCCGACGGGCGGGCTGCTGAACAACCTGCTGACGACGGCGGGGTTGAACAGCACGCTGCGCAGCTGGGGCCTGGACGTGCCGGTCAAGTGGCTGCAGCAGGAGGATCTGGCGAAGCCATCGTTGATTTTGATGGGGCTATGGAGCGCGGGGGCCAGCATGCTGATCTGGCTGGCGGGCCTCAAGAGTATCCCGGAGGATCTGTACGAGGCGGCGGCGCTCGACGGGGCGGGCCCGATCCGGCGGTTCCTCCACGTGACGCTGCCGATGATCACGCCGTACATCTTCTTCACGCTGATCATGGGCACGATCGGGGCGTTCCAGATCTTCACACAGGCCTACATCATGACCGAGGGCGGGCCGAACGACTCGACACTCTTCTACGCGTATAACCTGTTCAACCAGGCGTTCCGATACCTGCGGATGGGGTACGCCTCGGCGCTGGCGTGGGTGCTGTTCGCCATCATCATGATCCTGACGCTGATCCAGATCCGCACGGGCAAACGGTGGGTACACTACGAAGCATGATCCACAGAAAAACACCGACAGGCCGATTGATCCTGCACGCAATCCTGATCGCGGGGGCGATGCTGTTCACGCTGCCGTTCGTCTGGATGATCGGCACGAGCATGATGAGCGAGCGGGAAATGTTCCGGCCCGGCATGCACTTCCTGCCGGACTGGCCGGAACCGCGGCCGCAGTCGCCGTACCTGAGCGACCAGGAGTACCCGCGCAAGCCCCAGCCGCCGAAGATCAGCCACCCGGAGGTCTGGCACACGCTGCGCGGCACGACGCTGGGCTACGTCCGGGACAAGATCGAAACGATGCGGATCGACAACCCCGACGGCTTTGACAAGGACGAATTGGTCAGTGCGATCTTCCGCGGTGTCTGGCAGAGCATGATTGACAACGTCGATCCGCGGAAGTTCCTGGACCTGACGAACAATATCGAGCCGCTGACGCATGCGATGGTCACCCCGGAACTGATCCAGGAGGTGCTCGAGCGGGTCCGCCGGCGGCTGTGCCTGGGGCACGTCAGCATCCGCACGAGCGACTTCCACCACCACGAGCTGGCCGCGGATGTACCGGCCGCGGAGATCTGGCGGCCGCTGACCGAGAACGTCCGGCTGCAGCAGGTCAGCGAGCAGGGGCGGCATTTCGCCTTGGTCCGCTACGACCTGGGGCAAGCAAATCGCTGGCAGGTGGGGGCGGAGGTCGAGAGCCCCGTGGGGTTCGAGCAGATCCGTTCGCTGACGATCGCGATGCGGCAGGACGAGACCTGGCACGGCTACGACGTGACGGTGGAGAGCGCGGGCCAGAAGTGGCAGTCGGCGGAGCCGCTGTACCTGGGCGGCACGCAGTGGCAGGAGGTGCTGCTGCGCAAGTGGGACCCGGACCGCTACAACGCCTACGAGGCGCACCCGTGGATCTGGCTGAAGCCCTCGGCGGAGGGCTCGTCCTTCCACGACGGCCAGAAGGTGCGGGTGGTGATGACGGCGACGCGGAACAGCCCGCTGGAGGCGGCGTACGGCAAGTCGCTGTCCAACTACCGGCTGGCGTGGAAGCACGTACCGATGTGGCGGTACGCGGCGACGAGTTTTGCCTTGGTGGCTCTCAATATCGTGCTGATGGTGCTGTCGAGCAGCCTGGCGGCGTATGCGTTTGCGAGGCTGCAGTGGCCCGGGCGGGACTTCCTGTTCGTGCTGCTCTTGGGCACGCTGATGATCCCGCAGCAGGTGACGCTCATTCCGGGCTTCATCATCATGAAGTGGCTGGGCTGGTATAACACGCTCAACCCGCTGTGGATCGGGGCGGCGTTCGGCAACGCGTTCAACATCTTCCTCTTGCGGCAGTTCATGAGGGGCATCCCGACGGACCTGGAGGATGCGGCGCGGATCGACGGGTGCGGCTTCCTGCGGATCTGGTGGCACATCATGCTGCCGCTAGTCAAGCCGACGCTGGCGGCGATCGCGGTGTTCACGTTCATCGGGACGTGGAACGACTTCATGACGCCCCTGATTTACCTGAACGACCAGCGGCTGTATCCGCTCTCGCTGGGACTGTTCCAGTTGCAGACGATGCTGGGCTCGAACTACGGGATGCTGATGGCGGGCTCGATCATCATGACGATGCCGGTGATCGCGGTGTTCTTCTTCGCGCAGAAGTACTTCGTGCAGGGGATCACGCTCACCGGGATGAAGGCGTAGGAACAACGTAAACGACGTTGACTGCTGACGGCAACAACAACTGCAAGGACGGACCTGTCGTCTACGAATGCCCCTCGATGCTTTCCGAAAATGACTGACGCGTCGCGGGAGAGGGTCGCGACGCGTCAGTGCTTCGGTATAAATGTCGTTACAGCGAACGGGAGGCTACTGGCCCTTGCGGTCGGCCTCGTACCACCAGACCATGCGGTCGACGGCGTCGCGGACGACCTTGCCATCCAGGAGCGTGCCGGTGTGGCTGGCGTCGTGCTGGGGGTCGGCTGGTATATGCTGGACCATCTGGACCACGTTCTGGCTGCCTTGGGGGATCTGGATATCGGTGTCCGGTGCTACAACGACCTTACCGGCGATGGCCGTCCCGTGCGGGACCGGGGCCTGGGCCGGCAGCAGGGCGGCGATCATGATGGCGGCGGCGGCGGCGAGGCCCGCGGCACCGGCGGTCAGACGGACCAGCCAGAGGCTGCGGTCTGTCTTCCGCGCCGTGGGCATGGCGGCGAGGAGACGATCGGCGAAGTCGAGTCTGATCTTCGGTTCGCAGTGGTCCTGGGCGATGACGTCGCCGGCGGCCTGCAGCATGCTGACCAGGCGCGAGCAGTGCCGGCAGTTGAGCCGGTGGGCGTGAAACTCCGCCAGGAGCGAGCCGGAGAGCCGGCTGTCCAGGTAGGAGTCGATCATTTTTTGGAACCGTCCGCAATTCATGGTTACGCCTCTAAATACTCTTTCCCGTGCAACCTGTTCGTCAAGCCTTCCCTGGCCCGGTCTGGCCGCTGGCCGATCCTGACGAGGACCGGCCCGCGCCTTGCTACTACTGTCCTTTGCTACAAGACTTATACCCGCACCCGTTACGCCAGTCGCAGCGATTGCCAATCGGCGCCGCTGACCTGGGCGAGGGTCTGGCGGAGGTTGGCCCGGCCGCGGTGCAGGTGGCTCTTGACGGTCGCGGCGGGCAGTTCCATCACGTCGGCGATCTCCTGGCAGGAGAGGCCTTCGCGGTAGTACAGGAGCGTGGCGGCCCGCTGGGTCGGGTTGAGCTGGTCGACGGCGTCCCAGACGAGGCGTTTGAGTTTGGCGGCCTCTTCGGTCTGGGCGACCCTCTCGGGCCCGCCCTCGTCCTTGCAGGGCAGGCGGTTGGAGTCGAGTTCCGTCGCGATGGGCACGACCTTACGCATGCGGTTGAGGCTGAGCCGATAACCGATGGTGAACAGCCAAGTGCTGAAGCGGAACGACTCATCGAAGCGTTCGATGTGGGAGAAGGCCCGCAGGAAGGCCTCCTGGCAGATCTCTTCGGCCTCGTGCCAGTTGCGGACCAGCCGCCAGACGAAGGCGAAGAGCCGTTGCTGGTGGCTCTCGACGAGCTGGCGGGCGGCGGAAGGATCGCCCTTCTGCGCCTGCTTGATGAGGGCCCGTTCCTTGACGACCTCTGTCGTGGCGTCTGGCTGGGTTAAGGTACTCATTCCGAACCTATTATACCGATATCATTAGCAGCCGATGCAGCAAATGCATCGGCACGTGGACCTTGCGATAATCCAGCGAGGCGGAAGTCGCGATAAGTCCTGTTACTGCCGCAGGTTGCACAGTATACGAATATGCCAGATCGATGCCAGGGAAATCATTGGATAAGACTTTAAGGACCTGCTAGAATACTCTGCAATGACCAAGACCCAGACCAGACAGCCTTCGCAGATCCTCAACCGGCGGGCCAAGTTCGAGTACTTGATCCTGGACCGCTATGAGGCTGGCGTTGCCCTTACGGGCACGGAGGTCAAGAGCGTGCGCCACGGCCGCGCCAGCCTGGAGGGCTCGTACGCCCGGATCATGGACGGCGAGGTCTGGCTGCTGAGCTGCAACATCAGCCCGTACGAAGCTGGCAACCTGCTGAACCATGAGCCGATGCGGCCGCGGAAGCTCCTGCTGCACCGCCGGGAGATCCAGAAGATGACCACCCGGGTCACAGAGCGGGGACTGACGCTGATCCCGACGAAGATCTACTTCGGTGACCGTGGACTGATCAAGGTGGAGGTTGCACTGGCTCGCGGCAAGAACAAGGCCGACAAGCGGGATGATCTGAAGGCGCAGGATCACCAGCGAGAGATGGCCCGGGCAACCGCAGGGCGTTTTTGATTGTATCTTGTGTGGGATGTACCCCAATCCTCCCGTTGCACTTTAGGGGGGCGAAATGGGCTCGACCGGACAGGTTGATGATAAGGTGGCGTGTCGAGGATGTCATGCAGCCTCGTTAATAAGCGTGGCAAAAAACCTTAAATGCCAACGAACCGTTGCGCATGGCTGCCTAAATAGCGGCCCGCTCTCTATGCGATGTCTGCTAGTGTAGTAGAGTGCAAGCAGCAGGCTAGGCCGACCTGATCCGCCCGATGCGGGTCGGCGACTAAGACAGATCGGGCTGGATTGCCGGGAAGTTTGTCGATTGGCGTCCCGGCCGTCGAAATTAACAGATCGACTACACACGTAGAGGCCTTGTCTGAAATGCTCCGGGACCCGGGTTCGATTCCCGGCGCCTCCAGTCTTTGGGTTTGATAACCCGTCTCGATCCGCAAGAAAGCCCGTTGCCAGCCGGCAGCGGGCTTTTCGTATATCCCCATGGTACAAAGACGTTTGTGCGTTGCGGCCTTGGACCGAGACGGCTACTCGCGGGATACACCCCAAGAGAGTCTCGCGGTTTCTGACCGTAGGAATGGTTTGCGGTTACGGCGTTCGTCTGCTTTGCGAGTTGTGACATGAAACGCATGCTGGCGGATGATCCCATCGTCCTACGAGTGTTTCGCGGTGCCACGATCCTCACAGGAGCCTCATGTGAGGGCGTTTCTATCTTCTCCGGATGCGACGAGTGGCACCGGGGCCATCAGAACATCCGACTGCATCGCAGCTCTGGCAGCTATGCGCCTTCTTCAGTCCACGCACCGCGCTGGTGACATAGCCCAGGCAATCGAGCGGTACAGCCACAGGGAACCAAAGGTCCGCCGCACCATACAAGGCAGTCTATAATCCATAGGGTCGTATTCCTGTCATAGGCGGTCGGCAACCAGTGTGCCTGTTCTGAATGGTCTCGAACGCCCCCGGTGGGGCAAGGTAACGAAAGAGGAGTCGTTATGAAAGGCCTTGTGCAAGACATCGAGGGTCTCGCCGTCAAGAATGACGAGTTTCGCCGGGTGCTTTACACGGCAAAGCACTGCCAACTCGTCGTCATGGCGTTAAAGCCCAAGGAAGAGATCGGGGCGGAAGTCCACAATCTCGGCCAGTTCTTTCGCGTGGAGGAGGGGACCGGTGAGGCGGTTCTCGATGGCGTTGGGACGGCGATCCGAGCGGGTTTCGCGGTGGTCGTCCCGGCTGGGACGAATCACAACATCATCAATACGGGCAGTGTTTCACTGACGCTCTATACGCTCTATGCGCCGCCGAATCATCGGGACGGCGTCGTCCACCATACCCGCGACGACGCGGAGGTCGACAACGAACACTTCGACGGCAAAACGACGGAATAGAGAGTCGACTGCGCGCCGTCCCGGGCAAGAGCAAGGACTTGGCCCGGCAGCTCCTCCGGACCGGGAGGATCCGGGAGGAGAAGCGGCCCGTCGACATTGACAGCACACAACAATAGGCAGCAGGCTGGCGTTACACGCTAAGGACATCGATCATGAGCAAGAACAAGACGATGCGTAATTCTGGCAAACGCGAACAGGAAAAGGGCTCGGCTCGCAACGGAGACTCACAACTGGCTGCCGGAGGCGAGCTGCACCAGATCGCTGGTGGAGAGCACCCCGCGCTCACCACAAACCAGGGCGTCGCGCTTTCCGATAATCAAAACTCGCTCAGGGCCAATCCGCGCGGCCCTACGCTTCTGGAGGATTTCATCCTTCGCGAAAAAATAACGCATTTCGATCACGAGCGCATTCCGGAGCGTATCGTTCATGCGCGCGGGACGGGCGTGCATGGATTCTTCGAGTTGACCGCCTCGTTGAAACAATATACCACAGCCAGAATACTCACCGAGGTAGGTGAGAAAACACCCGTGTTTACTCGTATATCGACCGTCGCAGGCGGCGCGGGTTCGGTAGATACCCCTCGTGACGTACGCGGATTTGCCGTCAAGTTTTACACTAAGGAAGGCAACTGGGACCTGGTCGGCAACAACATCCCCGTTTCTTCATCCAGGATGCCATCAAATTTCCCGACCTCATTCATGCCGTAAAAATGGAACCCGACCGCGGCTTTCCGCAATCGGCAAGCGCGCACGACACATTCTGGGATTTCATTTCGCTCACGCCCGAATCCATGCATATGGTGATGTGGATCATGTCTGATCGCACATTACCGCGTTCACTACGGATGATCGAAGGCTTTGGTGTGCACAGTTTCCGGCTGATAAGCGATGCCGGCGAATCAACCTTCGTCAAATTCCACTGGCGTCCCAATCTCGGCTTGCAGTCCACCATTTGGGATGAGACCGTCAAGATTGCCGGTGCCGATCAAGACTTCCACCGCCGCGATATGTTCGAGGCCATCGCGGCGGGTGCTTTCCCCGAGTGGGAATTCGCGGTTCAGCTTTTCACGCAGGAGGAAGCGGACAGCTTTCCGTTCGATCATCTGGACGCCACCAAGCTGATTCCCGAAGAACTGGTGCCTTTGAAAGTGATCGGCCGCATGGTGCTGGATCGCTGGCCGAGCAATTTCTTCGCTGAAACCGAACAGGTTGCTTACTGTCCTTCTCATGTCGTGCCAGGCATCGATTTCTCGAATGATCCACTGTTGCAGGGCCGTTTGCTTTCCTATGACGATACGCAGCTTTCGCGCCTGGGTTCGCCCAATTTCCACCAGATCCCGATCAACGCGCCCAAGTGCCCGTTCTCCAACCAACAACGCGACGGACACATGCAGATGGCACAACCGGCGGGCCGTGTTGCGTATGAGCCCAACTCCTTGTCTGAGAACTCGCCGCGCGAAACGCCAACCAACGGCTTTCGTAGCGCTGCGGTAACTGAAACGGGCGAGAAAAGCCGCATCCGGGCCGAGAGCTTCGCCGACCACTACAGCCAGGCGCGGCAGTTCTATCTCAGCCAAACCGCCTATGAGCAGGCACACATCGCCTCGGCGTTAGTGTTTGAGCTTTCGAAGGTCGAACATGTGCACGTGCGTGAGGCGATGGTCGGCCACCTGAGACATATCGAAGAGGACCTCGCCAACCGGGTCGCCGTGGGTCTTGCGTTCGACAAAATGCCCGATGCGCCGGTGGCCGCAGCACCCGTGCAGGACATGAAGCCTTCGCCCGCATTG
>JANYLN010000159.1 GCA_025357795.1 Planctomycetota bacterium | reverse complement strand
AATAGCGTACCACCCTTCATCTTGACGTGAGTCGTATAAAACTCGGGGTCGGCAAGGAAGCCGACCCCGCTGCTTTACGCGAAATCTGCCCCCGCCAAGGGCAGTTCTGCCGGTCTAGATCGGATTCTGTTTATGTGTGGCGTCAGGCATGAGCGCTGGGTGCCATTGGTCCTGCGCTGTTGCAGGACCATGCTGTCGCTCCCGCAAGAAATAATCTGCAAACGCGCTAAGGCTGCTCCATCTCGAGCGTCCGCAGGATCGACCGAAGCCGAAGCACGTCGGGGCCCGAATCCTTCGCCCGTGTCCGCCAGATTTCCGCCTGCTTCCGCAAATCTTCCGCTGTCCGGCGATCCAGATCGCTCTTGGACTGGCTCGTCTTTGCCGCCCATGCCCCCAGCCGGTTGGCCTTGACCAGCAACAGCGTAGACCGTGCGACCCGGTCATTGTCGTTGATCGCCTGCAGGTACTCGCTGATGAGAGCAACGCCCGCCGCGAAGTTCCCCGTCTGCCCGAGCGAAGCCGACTGCAACAGCAAGGCCGCCAAACTCGCGGACGTACCAGGGTGCTGCCGCAAAACCCTCTGCCGCCGCAAGTCCGCATCCTGAGTCCGTCCATCCACCAGCAGGCAACCGGCCACAAGGAGGTCCCAGCCTGGCTGCGCCCCCTGCGGCACCTTGTTGGCCGCGGCATCCGCCTGCTGCGCCGCCTGGAGTCCTGCATCTCGATGGCCCGGGTGGCCCAGCAGTACCGTCTCCATCGCCAGCAGGGCCGAGAGCACCTCCGTGCGATCGGCGGCTTCCCCTGCGGCCTTCGAATCGATCGGTCGGCGCGCCTTGTCTGCCTCCTGCAGCGCCCGGCCTGCGACCGCCAGGGCGTACACGGCCCGATCCGATTTCTCGCCCGATGCCCCCCACAGCCATGCCCGGCTCAAGGCCGGCTCGGCTGCCTGGATCAGGGCGAAGCTCGCCAGGTCCAGCGCTGCAGCCAGCTGCTCAGGCCCACTGCCCGCCCGTTTCAGTCTTGTTTCCCGATCCCGCAGCCCCGTCGCCAGGTACTCCTTGTACTGCGCGAGGCTGGCGACGCCTGGCGGGTAATCGGAAGTATCCAGCCGGAAATCCTCGTCCGTTGACGCGGATCCGGCCTGCCCTGCCGGTTGACTCGCCGGGGCGGCTAACAGCGAACACGCTGCTGCCGCCAGGCAGAACGTCGCCCCCGCCATCGATCCGGTCCACCTGCCATTCCGCATGTCGCCGCCTCCAGTGAAAAGACGAAAGGAAGTTATCACGCCATCGTATCGGACTGCCCGCCAGGGATCAAAGGCTCTCGAGCGAAGCCCCGCGCCGTCCCAGCTGACCACCGAAGATCCTCTCCCGCAGCGGTTTCCCGGCGGGCGGACCCGCTCCGCCGTGCCTTTGCCATGGGTCGGGGGGCCGCCGACAACCGGCTAAGGACCATAGCCGTTAAGCTACGTTGACGTCTCTGGTTAAACGCGATACTTTGGTACTCAAAATCCCAGGCGAAGGGGAACCATGGTTGTCAAGATCAAATGCCAGGGCTGCGGAGCGGAGCTGACAGCCGACGGAATGGCCGGCTCGGAGTTCGCCTGCCCCCAGTGCAAGGCGACTCAGGTCGTGCCGGTGCCTCTGGAACGCCCCGTCCCCGTCGAAAAGTTCAACTGGCGCCGCCTCATCGAGAAGAGTCTGCCCTGGGGGCTGTCCCTCGCGATGCACGGGGCCCTGCTGCTGATGATGGGCTTTGTCATCTGGCAGACCGCCCAGGAGTCAGCTGCCAAGGATGCCCGCGAGCAGATCATCATCCCCGGGGCCGGGCTCGGCGGCACCCCGGGCGGCGGTCTGCATCCCGGCCCGTCGGATGACACCCTCGAAGCCCGCCAGAACCTCAACCCACAAGGCGACACTGGCTTTTCGAATGCCAACGAGATCGGTATTGGCACCGATTTCGGCGGCGCCACAGGGGGCCTCGACGTGGTCGGCAGCACCGCTGGCGAGGCCGGCCGCCTGGCCGGTGCCATCGGCACCGCCGGCACTGGCATCGGAGCCGGCGCGGGTGGCCCCTTGGCCCCGTTCTCCCCCATGGCCGCTGGTAGTGGCCATGGCCCCCCCAGCCAGTTCATGGGCACCGGGGGCAACGCCTACTACATCTGCTATGTGATAGATCGCTCCGGCTCGATGACGATTGCCTTCGACTACGTCAAAAAGGAGATGCTCCGCTCGATCCAGGACCTCCAGTCCGAGCAGCTCTTTCACGTGATCTTCTTCAGTGCAGGCGATCCTCTCGAGGTCGCCGCCGGCAAACTCGTCTACGCCTCCGACCGCAACAAAATCGAGGCGATCAAGTTCATCGGCTCGATGGTCCCCGCCGGCCGCACCGACCCCAGGCTGGCCCTGCGCAAGGCCTTTGCCCTGAAGCCTCGGCCCAACCTGATCTACTTCCTGACCGATGGTGCGTTCGACCCTGACGTTCTCGAGGATCTCCGCAAGTGGAACACCGGCAAGAAAACGATCATCAACACGATCGCCTTCCTCGAGAAGCCGTCCGAAGTGCTGCTCAAGAAGATCGCCCAGGAGAACGGCGGCACCTACACCTTCATCAACCCCGAACACATGGGGGACTCCCAGCCGTGACCACCCCCGTGCGAACGTACCTCTTTGCCGGCCTCATCGCGGGGCTCATGATCTTCGCCGCCGCTGCGCAGGCCGACACCATTGAGGTCGGCCAGCGACAGTGGACCGGCGCTAAACTGCAGTGGATCCAGGACGGCAAGATTCGCTTCACCGCCGGCGACGGCGGCCAGCAGGCGGTGCCCATACCCACGGTCACTCGCCTCGAAGTGGACCTCCGCGACGACCTCAACCACGCCGAGCAACTGCGTCTCAAGGGGCAGATCGCCGAGGCCGTCTCGGCCTACGAAATCGCCTTTCGCACCGAGAACCGCAATGACCTGGGCGGCTACATCCGCTACCGCTTGATGGACCTCTACGATCGGACGGGCCAGCTGGACCGCGGCGTGGAGATGTTCCTGGACCTGGTCAAACTGCCGGACTTCTACACCGTCGCCAGCAGCTGGCGCCCGCAGAACCTCGCCGCCGTCCGCCCCAAGATCCGCCAGGCCGCCCTGGTCGAGTTGGACGACGGCCTACGCCAAATCCGCACCGGTCTGGCCAGCGAGAGCGTTCGCGAACTACGCGACTACATCCAGGCGAGCAAGCCCACCGCCGCCGGTGGAGCTGAGCCATCGAGCCAGTCTTCCGGCGCGCCGTCGAAACTATCGAACCCCTCGGCCGGAACCTCCCAGGCCGCCGATGCCCCGGAGGCTTCCCCGTCCGATGCCGCCGAGCCTTGGCCGGGTCAGCAGGCCCTGCAAGCCGGCCGGTACGGCCAAGCCCTCCAGGCCGCCAACCTGGTGCTCAGCCAGCCGGACGCCCCGCGCGAACGCCTCGCCGAGGCCCTTTATGTACGCGGCGTCTCCCAGTGGCATGTTGCCAAGGACCCGGCCCGCGTGCTCGAGGCCGGCTGGACCCTGGCCCGACTGATAATCGAGTTTCCCGGCAATCCGCACGTCGCGGAGTGCCAGTACTATCTGGGCCTGGTCCATCAGCGGGTGGGGCAGATCGCCCAGGCCCGTGCATTGCTGCAGCAGGCCCAGGCCAGTCCGGCCGCCTCGGCGGACCTGAAGGACAAGGCTCGCAAGGCCCTGCTGGACATGGGCGCCCCACGCTGAGCGGGTCGTGCCTTCCCGTGGCAACCAGGCGGCTGCTGGTGCCACCGTTGATTTGAAGTGTGAACTCCTGGATACAGAATTGCCATTGTTGTCACTGCAAAGTGAGGTTTTCGTATGATCGGTAACGTTCGGACGGCTAGGCTCTGCGGGGCAGGCGCTCTTCTCGTCGGACTCTTCAGCAGCGTGGCTGCCGCCGCCGACCCGGCACCTACTTATGGCGGCTATACCAACGCGCTGGAGCAGTTCTTCTGGAGCGGCGGCGGAATCGTCTGGTTCATCCAGTTTCCGCTGTCGATCGTGATGGTCTCCCTGGCGTTCCATTACGCCCTGATCTTTCGCCGCGGCACCATCATGCCCGACGAGATCCGCCAGCAGGTCCAGGCCCTGATCGAGCAGCGCCAGTACCGCGAAGCCCTCGAGTTCACCGGCGCCGAGCCCAGCATGTTCAGCTACATCGTGCACTACGCTCTCAGTAGCGCCTCCGGGGGCTACGCCGCCATGCGCAAGGCCCTCGACGAGGCCGTCGAGGAACGCACCACCAAGATGCTCCGACGCGTCGAGTACATGAACATGATCGGCGCCGTCTCGCCCATGATCGGCCTGTTCGGCACGACCTACGGCATCATCCTCGCCCTCAACGAACTCGTGCTCGCCCGCGGGACGCCCGAGCCCGCCCAGCTGGCCGGGGCGATTTCCACCGCCCTCGTCTGCACCTTCTGGGGCCTGATGACCGCCATCCCGGCCCTGATGCTCTTCGCCATCTTCCGCAACCGCGTCGATGGCCTCGCGGCCGACTGTGCGCTCGCGGCCGAGGACCTGCTCGGTGCGATCCAGCCCGTCAACCGCCCGGCCGCCCCCGCCGCGCCCGCCCCGGCCAGGCAGCCCGCCAAGGCCGAAGCCTCCGCAGGCCGCCCCCCCGTCGCCCAGCGCCTCGACGAGGCCGGCGCATGACTTCCACTGGCCCCGCGCAGCGTAGCAAGTGGACCCCGGCGATGTTCTGTGAGGCCCAGGCATGAAGGTACCCAAAAAACCGCCGATCAACGTCCAGCTGAACCTGACGCCCATGGTCGACCTGATCATGAACCTGCTGATCTTCTTCATGCTGGTCAGCCAGATGTCCGTCGTGGAGAAGACCCCGGTCGATCTGCCCCGCATGTCGCAGGGCCGCGCCTCGATCATCAAGCCCGATGACAAGATCGCCATTACCATGAAGCCCGCCTCCGGCACCCAAATGCCGATCTACCAGGTTGGCTCCATCGTTGTGTCCAATATGGCCGAGGTCTCTCGCCGTCTCCAGCAGGTCAAGGCCTCCAGCCCCTCGGTGGAGTTGGTCCTGCGGGCCGACAAGACGATCCCATACCGCTACATTCGCGAGGTCATGCAGGCGGCCGGCCGGCACGGCATCGCAACCGTCGAAATCTCGGTCATGCTGGGCAGTTCGTAACAGGTTGGCCTGGTTCACAAACCCGGTGCCGTGAAAGGTCGTGCAGTGACAACCATAGCAGCCCCATACATCGAGGAAGAAGTTACCAGGCACCGCAGCCATGCGGCCAGACAGCGCCTGACCAAGGGCTCCGTCGGCATGCTCAACATCGTGCCCATGCTCGACATCCTGTTCAACCTGCTGATCTTCTTCCTCTGCTTCGGGTTGGTCATGGCCCCCGAGGGCGCCCTGCCCGCCAAACTGCCCGCCAGTCACGGCCAGGCCCCCGGTACCATGCCCCTCACGCCGATCGAGATCCGCCTCGAGCCCACCAGCGGCGCAGGCGGCGTTCGCATCGTGGTTCGGCCGCAGAACGTGCAGACGGCCAGCATGATCGACCTCTACGCCCTGATGGTGACCCTCCGCGATTCACGCGATTTCGGCGTCGAGGCGCCGGTCATCCTCCTGCCCGGCCCCGATGTCTCCATGGCCTTCGTGGCCGATGCCTACAACGCCGCTTTCCAGGCCGGCTTCAAGGAAATCGTCTTCGGCGAGAAGAACACAGAGGAGGGCGGCTCGGCCAATGCGCAGTAAACTCCAACGTTGCTGGATCCCGATGCCTTGCCTGGCCCCGCTGTTCGCGGTCTGCCTGGCTCTCTTGCCCTGCGCGACCGCCCGGGGCGCTGAACCCCTGTCCGATGGCCAGCCGTTCGAGGCCACCAAACTCCTGATCGGCCTCCGCCAGCAGGGGCTGTTCTACCTGCAGGCCGAGTACAGGAAGACGTACCCGCCGCCCAGCGACGCTCAGAAGTCCTGGTACGACCGCGAGGCGATTCTCGCACAGGCCCTCCAGGCCGACACCGCCATCGAAAACCGCCTCCCCCTGCTGATCCAGGCGGACGCCGCCGCCGACAAGGCCATCGAAGCCGAACCCAACAGCCCTCGTAGCGTCCTCTGGCGCGCTGATCGCGCCCAGACGTGGTATTACCTCGCAGGCAGGCCGCTGTTCGAGCAGGTGCTGTTCTACGGCCCCACACCATCGCTCCGCCGCGCCCTCAAGGAGGCCGCCGACCGTGGCGACCAGGCCTACGACCAGGCGACCACCGCCGTTGCCACCTACCTCGATCAGTTGGCTGACGTGCAGGAGGAAGCCCAGGCTACCCAGGCCCGCCAACTGAACATCAGCGGCTTCGGCCTGGCCCGCCAGTTGCAGTTCGAGCACGCCTGGGTGACCCTCTACAGGGCCTTTGCCCTCAACCCCACCGACGTGGACCGCGCCCTCCTGGCCGGCCAGGTCATGCGCGCCCTCCAGGATCAGCATCTGCTCCAGGAGCCGGGCGAGCAGACCTCCGCCCAGTTGGAGGCCTACCTCATGGCGGCCATCGCCAGCCGCCTGCAGACCGACTGGCCCGCCGCCCTGGCCCGCCAGCAGGCCGCCCGCCGCACCGCAGGCGCGATGCCCGCTTCCGCCCTGGCCTTGGTCGAATGGGCATTGTTCGCCACTACGGCCGAAGGGGTTCGCCTCCAGATCGACCAGGGACAGTTCCAGCAAGCCATTGCCTCAATCGATCAGCAGCGAACAGCGATCGGCTCGGACCCGCGCCTCCAGCCCGCCGTCAAACTGGCCAGAGCCCTCTCCCTGGGCATGCTGAACTTCGAAGCCTGCTCCCTGGCCGCCGATGCCGCCGCGGCCGAGAAGAACCGTGCCGCCCAGGTGGCCTTTGCCAACCGGCGGTTCGAACCCCTGGCCGTTCTGGCCAATGAGGCCCCCGACGTGCGGCAGAGCGTCTACCAGTTGGTCGCCGATCGGCTGGGCGAAGTGGCCAGCGTGGTCGGACTGCCGCCCTTTGCCAAGGCGGTCTTCGCCGCCCGCTGGATCCGCGAGAAAAAGTTCGAGCCCGCCCTCGCCGCTGCCGAGTTGCTCGACGGTGAGACAGCCGCGAAGGCGGATTTCCTCAACCAGGATGCCATCCTCTTCAAGGCCACCTGCCAACAGGAACTCAAGCAGACCGTCCCCGCCGCCCAGAGTTTCGTCCGCTTCGCCCGGACCTACCCCCAAGACAAGCGCGCAGCCCCCGCGCTGCTGTCCGGGTTGTCCCTGCTGGCCAGGCAGGAGGACGTCCTCGACGACGCCGCCACCCGTTCCACGCTGATCGAACTGGGCGACCTGCTCCAGCGCTCCCGCGCCCCCGAGGTCGAGAAATACAAGCCCAATTGGCTGCCCCTGGTCGCCGAGGCGAACCTGCGCGAAAGCCGCTACGACCGCGCCGCCGAACTGTTCCAGATGATCCCCAAGGACAGCAAGCAGTACGGCATGGCGATGGTAGGGCGCATCCTGGCGGTCTCAGGCAAGATCCGCTTCGCCACCGGAACCCAGGATAAGGAAAAGGCCCGCGCCGAAGCCGAGACAGCCATCCAGGACGCCGTCCAATTGGCCAAGAGCATGTCTTCAGGCAAACCGCTCGACACCCAGCCGCAAGGATCGGACGTCCAGACCGCCAGGCTCCTGCTTGAGGCCGCCAGGCTCTCGATCGACCCGCTGGGCGACCCGGATCGGGCGCTCACACTGCTGGACGGGGCCCAGGACCGCTGGCAGAACAACGCTCAGCTGATGGCGCAACTTCTGAACGTCCGCATCCAGGCCCTGCAAAAGGCCGGCAAGGTCGAGCAGGCTGCCCAGCTCGTCGATCAGTTCATGGCCGCCCGCCCCGCCTCCGCCGGACCCTTGCTCGCGTCCTTGCTGGCGGACCTGCAGCGAGAGATCGAGCAGCAGAAAAAGAGCGGCCACACCGAGCAGGCCGCCAGGTACATGACTTTGGCGCTGGGCCTGGCCCAGCAGTTGGACAAATGGGCGGTTGCCCATCCGGATGCCCTCAAGCCGCAGCAACGCTACGCGATCCGCTATAGGCTGGCCAGGGCGATCCTGCAGGGTGGCCAGGCCGAGCGAGCCCTCCCGCTCTTCGAGGACCTGTCCAAGGAAGACGCGCAGCAGTCCGGCGGGCAGACCAAGGACGCCGGCGTGCTCGAAGGCCGCGCCGCCTGCCTGTTCAGCATGGGCCGCTGGAGCGACGCCCGCCAGGCGTACATGGACATCTGGCGCCGCGCCCAGCCCCGCAGCGAAATGTGGTGGCAGTCGGTCCTGCACTCGCTCCAGTGTTCGGCCCAGCTCAAGGACGAGGATCCCAACAAGATCCTCAAAGCCATCCGCCAGCACAAGGACCTCTATCCCGACATGGGCGGGCCTACCCTGGCCAAACAGTTCGACGAACTGTCCTTTGAGATGCTCAAGCGGATCGGGAAATAAAGGTGTCAGGAAGAATAAATGTGTCGGGTGCCTTTTCCGCCTCCCCCCATTTAGCCGGCTCGCTTGCGAGCCGCGTGTTGTTGCTGTTGGTGTTGCCGTGGCCGTTACGGAACGCCGTTGACCTCTACTGTCCCGTAGGGACAACCGATCGTAGCCCAGCACTCTTTGGAGAAGGTGCTGGGACCGGAAGACCCCATATATCCGGTTGTTGTTTCTTTTGTCGTTGTTGAGTCCCGTAGGGACGACTGAAATATTGGGTGCCATGCAACGCCGCAAACCATGCGAACACAGAGTTGCGGCTAATGGCTGATTTGAGCCAAAAGGCGTGTGCGAGCAACCGTCGGAGCGACCGCACGAATTCGTTGGCTCGCCGAGCATCGGGCCCACAGCCTTAGGGCGATGGCACACGGGTTACAGTTGTCGGCGTTGGGGGGCATGGTCCTGCGCTGTTGCAGGACCATGCTGTCGCTCCCGCTAGAGATAATCTGAAAACGCTCTAATTCATTCTTACCCGCCGGAGGCCCTGCCGGTTGTCGCGCCGCCGGCCCGGTGGCTGTCGTCCTGGGATTCTCGTCGGGGGTCGGTGATTCGCCTGGACCGCGACCACTATCATGGGGAAGTCCGGGCGGATTGTCGTAACGCCCCATTGGCGGGCGCACAACCCCCGCCAAGGCAGCTGGTGCAGAGGTGAAGCATGAGCACTGTCCTGACTGCCAGGAGGCTTGCAAACCCACCGCGCTCTGCGGCGGGCACCTCCATGAACCAGCCGATGCCGCGCCACCCTCGTCTCTGCCAGTGTTCCTCCATGCCATCCGGGTTGATCCGGGGGCCAATCTGTTGTACAACGACTTTGAGGTCGAGGGGCATGGGATGAACTTGCACACGGCAGCGGCATGAAGCCGCGGTGCATGGCGAGCAGTGCTGTCGGAGTTGTGGTGTATTGGCTTGTTGAGAAGTGGCGGGCGGCCTGGAAGGTGCTTAGCGAGGAGCAGAGAGGCCGGACCGAGTCGCCGGGAGGCGGCGCGGCAGTCCGTACAGGGAGAGAGGGGCTGAGCAGACATGCGTTTTCAAACGCGGCGTGTTTTGGCAGCGCTGTCATTGGCGGCACTGGCCTGCGTGTTCGTGTTGGGGGGGTGTCCGGATGGCCTGATGCTCGACCCGGGTCAGCACGTGGACGGGATCAAGATCCGAGGCGGCGATCCATTCGTTGGCCAGACGCTCGAGGCGCTGCAGATCCTGCGGGACAATGCGCCGGATGCGTACAGCAAGGTCCAGACGTACATTGCGGTGATTGAGGAGTCCGAGCATAGCGGCATGGCTGCTTACCTGGTCCAGCCGACCTTTGAGGTCAACGACAGGACTGCGTTCTACTCCCCAACGTGGTACGCCGGGGCGATTGCGCACGACGCCACGCACTCGCAGCTCTATCACGAGTATGCGGCCGACCAGGGGCTGCCCGTTCCGGAGGATGCGTGGACGGGTCCAGCCAAGGAGTTGGTCTGTCTGAAGTACCAGTTGGACGTGGCAGGCAGGATCGGCGCGCCGCAGTACGAGATCGACTGGATTGCCAGCCAGGACGGGACGCACCCGGACGTTGACGGCGACATCGACTGGAACGACTATAACCTGCAGGATTGGTAGCCTGCGGCAGGTATGAGGAGGCATATGTACACGGCAAGCGACATCGCGAAGGTCTTTGAGCAGATCGCTCCGCCCGACAGCGGCGTGCCGGGCGACGAACTGGGCTTTCTTTTCGGTGATCCGGATCAGCAGGTCACGGGCATCGGCTGCGTCTGGGGCGTCGATACCCGCTCGATCCAGGTGTGCGCGGGTCAGGGGTTGAACATGATCCTGTGTCACGAATCGCCGTGGCTGCCCGAGCAGACCAGCCCGTGGTACGACGGGCCCGGGCCGCAGGAGATCTTCGGCAATTGTGCCCGCCGGCAGTTGCTCGAGGCCAGCCGGATGGTCGTCTACCGCAGCCACTCCAACTGGGATGTGTTGGTTGGCGACGGCGTGGCGGACCAGGCGGTGGCGGCGCTGCCAATCAAGGACCTGCGGACGGTCGGTCGGCAGAAGTTCTTCCGCGTCCTGGAGCTGCCCGAGCCGATGGCCCTGCGGACACTGACGAGTCGGGTGGAGCATGGTCTGGGCATGCCTGGTTGCCGTATTTGGGGCAATCCGTGGCAGGAGATCCGCCGATTCGCGTTTCTCATCGGCGGGTTTGGCGCTAACCAGTGGCACATGCCGCAGGCCGCCAAGCAGGTGGGGGCCGAGGCTCTGATCATCGGTGAGATGACGGAACAGTTAGTGATCGCGGCGCTAGAGCAGGGAATGCCCGTGATCCAGACGCTGCACAGTGCGAGCGAGGTTCCCGGCATCAAGCGGCAGGCGGAAGTGCTGGCGGCGCGGTTGCAGGAGATCCCCGTGCGGTATGTACCCAGCGGGCTGCTGGCGTTTCAGGGCAAGCGGCCGGGGCAGTCGCCGCCCGGGCACGGCTCTCGGGGCCCCGGGCACGGGTAACGATAAGACAACTTACGAACAGACACACAAGAACAACAGGCACGACAACGGCAAGAATCGCCGCAAGAAGCGAGTTCACACCCACGTGTCTGAAGGCCTGCCGCGAGGCGATGGTTGCCGCCGGCTGGTCGAGGCCGTACTGCAAGGCAGGTGGGCCGGATTCGCGGCGTGGTCAAGTTCGGCGTGGAGAATGAACTCGTTCCCGCCCAGGTCCTTATGGCCCTTCAAGCGGCCCTTGACGCCTATAGGATGTATCTGCGCATGAAAGAGCCCACGCAGAAGGATGCTGTTTTTCTGCGCGAGGCCCTTTTTACACTGGGCTTTCAGGCCGATCGCGTGGCGGCGGACGTGGCGGCGATTGCCGAGGAGAAAGAGATCATCACGCTGATCGTCGGGCGCGAGGCTCGCTTCGACTTTGAGGAGTATCAGCGGCTGAGCAAGGAGGCGGAGTCGGCGGACAAGAAGTTGCTGGCGGCCCGCGATGCCGCTGTGGCGGCCGGGAAAGCCCGCGACGAGTATGCCAGGCTGAACCCCCACGGCAGGCTGGACATGAAGATCATCCGTGACCGATTGGATGCCCTGCGCGAGCGGTTCGCCCACGTTTTGGAGGAGGACTTCACCGGCGAGATTCCGCCGCTCCATCCGTTGCCCGCTCGTGCGTCGTCCTGGCCGAACGTCGGCTATCAGGACCTGCGATGAGGTTCGCCCACATGGCAAGAAAGATCTACCCGCGAACGAAACGAGCCCGGCTTGTTGAAGCCCTGCTGGCCGCGGAACAGCCGCTGACGATCGGTGAGATTGCCGAGCAGCTGGGGCTCAGACCCCTCCGCGTGGTCCCGTTGTTGAGGACGCTGCAGCGCGACCACGGCTCGATCGTGTGGCATGGGCGGTGCCCTCTCCACAGGTGGTCTAGAGCGTTTCCAAGCCGGGTGTAGCGGCCTGATCTATGGGTGCCACCGGTCCTGTGGACTGCGAAGCAGAACCATGGCCGTGCTACACGCTACGTCTGGAGTGGCATCGCTCTAGCGTCCCACGCGGTAGGTTGGGTTCCCCATAACGTCCCGTCGGCCATAGCGGATATCTTCTCGGATTTGTTCGTTACGCTGCATCCGCTCCGCTGACTCCCTTTGCTCCCTTGCCTCCTGGAACTCCGCTTTTCTCTGTCGCTCCTGGGCCGCCAGACGTTCTTCTTCAGCCTTACAAGCCGCGATAACAGGAGGTAGTTCCTTTATCTTCTGAGCTATCGTCATCTTGCTCTCAGGATCCACCTCAATGTCTTGTTCATTGTTAAGTATTGTTCGGCACTGCTGGTACTGCAGCAATGCCAATCCCAGGCTCTTCGAACCGCCAAGGGCCTCGGCCCGTTGGGCCCTGTCGTACGTCGTTTGGTACGTCTTTTGCCTCAGTTGATGGACCACCTCGTATGGCACGCCCGCCGGGCGGCTTGATGCCGCACGGCTAGCCGGAGCCGACGTTGGAGGTAGAACTTGAAGCATCAACACAGCAACAATGACTGCCACCATGTGCGTCTCCTTTCCGCGATGAAATGAACAGCCCTCTCGGGAACGACCTTAAGCAAGGCCTTGATTTCCTCATATAACGAACGACAGGAAAGCCACTACCGTCGAAAGTAAAGTGAATGAAGTGGCCCAGGCGTCCTGGTCTTCTTCGCCAAGGGCTGCCCACGCAACGACACAATGCAGTTCATCTACACGTTGCAGGCTTTCCTGTTGCCGGCGCATCCTCTTCAAGACATAAACAATTTCATAACCTACTGTCGGTGGGCAACAGCTGCAACAACTATTTGGAGACGACTTCGGGGCCAGCGCAGCCACCACCACCCAAGCACTGCTGTCAGGCGGCCTGAAACCATATGCCTGCCACGCTCCATCTCAGGCTTGCCCCGATCAGCGGGGGCACCCCGCCCGTGGTAGGACAACCGGCCGCTCGTCGTTCATGGGGCATCCTGGCCTGCGACACCTTTTTGTCTTAAAAGTCGCCGGGGGCACGGGCCTCCGTGTTGGCGGGAGGGGCGGCCTGGGAAGCGGGCGCGCCGCGGGGGGGCTTCTTCTGGCCGGTGTCACCCTTGGGGCCGCGGACCTCGCTGATGAGGGATTCGGTGGCGACG
>JANYLN010000122.1 GCA_025357795.1 Planctomycetota bacterium | reverse complement strand
GACAACGCACTGGCAGCCAGGGCCCAGGCATTGGCCAGCCTGGTAGAGCAGAACGAGCGAGAGATCAAGATGGACCCGGACCCCCTGGCATCTAACCTTGCCATGTTCATCCCAGATGGCGAAGTAGTCCTGGGACGCTCCCTTGCCAAGGTTAGATGCCAGGGGGTCCGGGTCCATCTTGATCTCTCGCTCGTTCTGCTCTACCAGGCTGGCCAATGCCTGGGCCCTGGCTGCCAGTGCGTTGTCGAACTCGGCCAGCAGTGCACCGCGCAGGGTGCCGTAGAGAATGCCCGCGGCGACGAAGAAGACGACCGTCGTGGCCAGCGTGGTCCCCAGCAGAAGCCGCGCTCGCAGGGACCGCGTCATGGCGTCTCTCCCAGGACATAGCCTTGTCCTCTGCGGGTGTGGATCAGACGCCCCAGGCCGGGCAGTTCGATCTTGCGTCGCAGGTGGCCGATGAAGACATCGACGACGTTGCTTTGGGCGTCGGAATGGAATTCGTACACGTGCTCCCAGATGTCCGTCCGGGTGACCAGTTGGCCGGCCCGCATCGCCAGGAACTCCAGCAGCGCGTACTCCCGGGCCGTCAGTTCGATCCGCCGCCCCGCCCGGCTGACCGTGCGGGCAACCGTATCGATCTGCATGTCCCCGATCCGCAGGATCGGGCTCTTGGCCGCGTACTTGCGGCGGACCAGTGCATGCACGCGGGCCAGCAACTCCTCGAACACGAACGGCTTGACCAGGTAGTCGTCCGCCCCCAGGTTCAGCCCCTTGATGCGATCGGCGGCTGTGTCTTTGGCTGTCAGGATCAGGACATGGGAGGGGGAGCCCTCCTGGCGCAGATTCTGCAGGACAGTCAACCCGTCCAGGCGCGGCAACATCAGGTCGAGGACGATGACGTCATACTGCCCGGATTGCGCGTACCGCAACCCTTCCTCACCGCTGGCGGCGGCATCCACGGCGAAGCCCGCTTCCCGCAGTCCCTGGGAAACAGAGTCTCGCAGGAGTTCATAATCCTCGATCACCAGTACGCGCATCGCGGCCTCAACACAAAGGATACCAGGGGCCCGGACACATCGACGCTAACCATATCATCCCATCGTGCGCGGAGTTTGGCCATAGGCCGCAGGTCGATCCAATCGAGAGTAACTCGTTGCGCTACAGGCTTAGAACGATGCGGATTCCGCCGATCACAGCACAGTCGGAACCCCTCTGGGCCTCCGGGTGGGTGACGAATTGCAGGTTCGGCGTGATCGCCAGGTAATCGGTTACCTTGATTCGATAGTACATCTCGTAGACCGTCTCGGCAGGGGCGTTGGCACGCCAGCCGGTCCGGTACATGTCGTCGATGAGGGACTGGCCCATCGCCACGCCGAAGATATCCTGCTTACGACCCGGTAGCGGCGCGGACAGCTGGGCACCCACGGACCAGAAGTCCTCGATCGGCAGTACCGCCCGCGATGTCAGGCCGTAGCGGCAGAACATGGTGATCCTATCCGTTACCTGCTGATCAAAACTCAACGCGAAGCCGCGGTTGTCCCGTTCCCGGGTGGTGCCGGGGAGGAGTCGGTCGTATCTCCGGTCCAACCAGAACAGGAAGCGGTAGTTGCCCTGCAGATTGTGAATCTTGGGGGTCAGGCCCAACTCGTACAGGTTCAGAAGGTAGTCTTCCTTCAGGTAGGAGTAGTGTAAGGGCACGAAGCTGCCAATGCTCGGGTTGTACACGACAGCCGTCTGTGCATAAAGCCAATCATTGGGTTTGACGCCGGCCACCGCGCCGGGCGCCGCATAGGGCAATGGGATCGTCGGATTGTTGACGAGCGAACTCGAGGAGAACTGCTCGCCAGCGGTGTTGGCCACCGCGTTTGTGTCAAACCAGTTGCTCAGCTGCACCAGTCCGGTGGCTGTGTAGGCCTTGTTGCCCAGGAAGTTCTGTTTGAGGTAAGCGTCTCCGATGTAGGCAACGTTAGGTTCGATATCGTCGTTGAGCCCCGAGAGGGTCGGGAAGACCTTCTCGAGCCCGTTGCCGGCGCCGCCGCCGAAGGCTACCACCACGGACGCATCCCTCCACAGCGCCTGTTCCACCGCGACGGCATAGCTCAATGCACCGTCATTGCGGCCAGACTCGGACCGAAAGGCATCGCGGAACTTGCGATGCTTCTGGCCATGAAGAATTGTCTGCTGCTGATAGGCGACCTGGATCGCAACCCGGGTGCCGGTAATCTGCCCCAGATCCTCCCAACTGCGCGCCAAACGCTGCAGCGTACTTACCCGTTCGCTTTCCGGGGAAGATGGCTCAGGGACGGGAATGGAGATGGGTCCGGTCGCGGGCAGAGTGGCTGCTTGGGGGGCAGCCTGCGTTGTCAGCTGCGTGCCTGGTCGCGTGGTTGGACGAGTTGCTGGGCGCCGCAGGGCCGCTCCAGGGGCTGGCCGCGTGGCCGGCGCTCGAGACACGTCGCGGGCAATCTCGTGCCCGACCGGTAAGGCATACACGGTCCCGGTCCCAAAGACAATAAGGACACACGCTACGCTTGCCAGTTTCGTCACCGCGCCAATTCTCCCATGATAGCGAATCACACGTCCTGCCGAACGATCCGCATCCAGATCAGTACCAAGATCGTACGCATAGCCTTCTGACGGCGGCGAGGCTATGCGGACGTCTCTGGCCTGCTGACGATCTAAGTAGGAATGCAGAAAGAATCGACCATTCGCCTATACATCACGATGGCGCAACACTGATCGGCTGGCGTCTGTAAGTATCCGCATTGCAGTCGGTTATATGTCGAGACCCGTTCCATGCCAACGTGTAAATCATTCTGCGTTCCTACTTAGTCAAGATTATTGGCCCACGAGACGATAGGGATACCATGGGGCGATTCCCCCTGCACTCAAGTGTAGCAGCCGATCTGTACTGCTCTGAAGGCTCAACAGCCTTTCTTGCTTGCGTA
>JANYLN010000120.1 GCA_025357795.1 Planctomycetota bacterium | reverse complement strand
GCACGAACGATTTACACGGCGAATTGCTTTGAATCCCGATCGCAGGTAGTTAATAATATGGCGGTAGGGGCACAGGCATGCCAGAACCGTCGCGGACAGGAGCGATTTGCACCCCGCAGTCCTGACCGGGCCATCATCCTGCGATAGCGCTCTGCCCGTCAGGGTCGTCTTGAAAGGCAAACGGAAAGGAGAACTTTGAGCAAAGAACACAGAATTGACCAGTCGGTGAAACAGGAAAAGGCATTGCTCGTGGGCGTAATCCTGCCCAAATCGCAGGTGGACCTGCGAGATCCCCTCGGGGAATTGGCAAGACTGGCCGACGCCGCCGGCGCCAAAGTCGTCGATACCATCCTCCAGAAACGCGATCGGCCCGCCCCGGCCTTCTACATCGGCAAGGGCAAGGCCGAGGAAATCGCCACCCGCGCCGAAGCCAGCGGCGCCAATGTCATCATCTTCGACAACGATCTGAGCCCCGCCCAGATTCGCGAACTGGAAGAAGTCGTCAACCGCAAGGTCATCGACCGTAGCGAACTGATCCTCGATATCTTCGCCAGCCGCGCCCAGACCAAGCAGGCCCGCTTGCAGGTCGAATTGGCCCAACTCGAGTACACCGCCCCACGCCTCCGCGGCATGTGGACTCACCTCGAGCGAGTCGCCGGCATGGGCGGGGCTGGCCAGGCCGGCGCCGTCGGCGGCATCGGAACACGCGGTCCCGGCGAGCGCCAGATCGAAATCGACCGCCGTATCGTCCGCAAACGCATCACCGCCCTCAAACGCGAGATCACCGAGATCGAGGAACGCAAGCAACGCGAGGTCTTCACCCGGCGAGACTGGTTCACCGTCTGCATCGTCGGCTATACCAACGCCGGCAAGAGCACCCTCATGAACGCCCTCACCGACGCCGGCGTGCTCGTCGAGGACAAACTCTTCGCCACCCTCGATACCCGCACCCGCCGCTGGAACCTCGGGGACGGCTTCGTCGCGATGCTCAGCGATACCGTCGGCTTCGTACGCGACATCCCCCACCACCTGGTCGCCTCCTTCCACGCCACGCTGGAAGAGGCCGTCAGCGCTGACCTGCTGCTGCACGTCGTCGATGCCTCCAGTTTTGTCGCCGATCACCAGATCCAGGCCGTCGAGAAGGTCCTGGCCGAACTTGGCCTCCAGGAAAAATCCATGGTCCTCGTGCTCAACAAGGTCGACCAGGTCGCCGACGAGGCCTCGCTGCTCCTGCTGCAGCGGCGCAAGGCCAACACCGTCTCCCTCTCCGCCAAAAACGGCGTCGGCGTCGACAAACTCGTCGAGGCCGTCAAAGACGAGATCCGCAAGCAGCACCGCGTGGTCGAACTGGAGATCGATCCCGGCGATGGCGAGCTGATCGCCTGGCTGGCGGCCCATGGCAAGATCATGGACCAGACCTTCCGGGACGACAAGTACGTCATGAAGATCGCCATGACCAACCACCGGTACGAACAGATGCACAGGCTCCGCCCCGGCATCCTGGAACTCGCCCCCGTAGCCCCGTAGCGCCTCGGAAGGAAAAATACCCATGGGCCGTTCGCGCTCGGCCGTGACAGATCGTTCGAACCTCGCAGGAGCAGCCCGAACCCTCGGGCTGCTCCTTTTGTTTGCCGCGGCCCTGGGCACGCCCCACACACAGGCCGCACCTCCAGCCCGCCCCGCCGCCAGCCAGCGCAATCGCACCCCGGCCCGTCGGCAACCCACCCGTCCGCAACCGGCCCAACCAGCGCAACCCCCCAATCCCGCCGCCACTCCCGGCCTCGTCTCGACCGACTCCGCCCCCATGCACCACGAGGCCCTCCAGGCCGAAAAACGTTTCGCCCAGGAGATGATGCAGCAGTTCCGCGTCCAGATGACCTTCGTCGAGACCCCCCACTTCCTGATCTGGACCACCTTGCAGCCCCAGCAGCACCAGGTGCTGGCTGCCCAGTGCGAGGCAATGTACGCCGCCCTCCTCCGGATCTTCCAACTGCCCGCCGACCAACCCGTCTTCCTCGGCAAGTGCGCCGTCTTCGTGCTCAGCAACCAGGAACAGTTCAAGGCCTTCTGCCAGTACGTCCAGCAGATCCCCCCGGACCACGCCCGCCGCGCCGTCGGCTTCCAGATCGGCCTGCCGGACGGCCGCAGCCGCATCATCGCCTTCTGGCCCGGCAACGTGCAGGAACTGGCCGAAACCCTCGTCCACGAAGGCTCGCACGCCTTCCTGCAGCGCTTCGGCGGCAACAGCCACGTACTCCCCTGGTTCAACGAGGGCCTCGCCGAACACGTGACCGCTACCGTCTTTCAGACGCGATGCAACCAGGGCCGCGAAGCGATGCAGCGGGCGATCGAACTGGTCCGCAACGATCCCCAAATCCTCTCGAAGATGCTGATGATGGACGATTCCCTGCCGGGCGAGTTCTACCCACTCGCCCAGTCGGTCGTCACGTTTCTCGTCCAGACCGACGGCAAGGCCTTCGTCCAGATGATCAAAGGCCTCAAGAATACCGAGCCGTTCAGCCAGGTCCTCCAGAAGACCTACAACGCCTCCGTCCCCCAACTCGATACCCACTGGCGCAAGTGGCTGCAGCAAACCGCCGAGTCCGGCAGACCCGTGTACTAGGCCTCCGTCACAACAGGTCCTCACACAGATAACCCGACGAAGGGAAATTGACGCCCCACTGGCCCTAAGCATCAGCGCGGCGTGTCGTTCC
>JANYLN010000085.1 GCA_025357795.1 Planctomycetota bacterium | reverse complement strand
CTACAACCACAACATCGAGACGGTTCGCCGGCTGACGCCCCTGGTCCGCAGTGCCGCCGATTACGAGCGGTCGCTGCGGGTCTTCGAGGTTGCCCGACAGGTCGCCCCGCAGATCCTGCGCAAGAGCGGGATCATCCTCGGTCTGGGCGAGGCGTTCGACGAGATCGTCGAGACGATGCGGGACTTGCTCGCGGCGGGCTGCCAGATCCTGACGGTCGGGCAGTACCTGCAGCCGGGGCCGGACAATTTGCCCGTAGCGAAATACTGGACCCCGGAGGAGTTCGACGAGATCGGCCGCAAAGCGCTGGAAATGGGCTTTGCGGCGGTGGCGTCGGCCCCGCTGGTCCGAAGCAGCTACCGGGCGTCACTGCTATATCAGCAGGCGAGAGAACGGGTGGCAGGCAGCGGCAACAACGGCGGAATGCAGGGTGTGTACCGCACACCATTTCCTGGGACGTGATCGATGCAATGGCTTGACGTCAAAGGGCAACTTCGGGCGATGCGGATGCTGCAGATGGCCTATGCCGGCGGCCGGATGCCGCACGCCTGGCTGTTTTACGGTCCGTCGGGGGCCGGCAAGGAGATGCTCGCGACGCGCTTCGCCCGACTGCTGCTGTGCGAGCGGCCGGTGACGATCGAGCCGCCCGCCGAGGCGCGTGTCGAGGGCCCCTGGCAGGACGGCTGCGGCCAGTGCAAGTCCTGTCGCCTGATCGCCTCTAGCGTTTCCAACCCGAAGGCCTCTGTGCATCCCGACCTGCACCTGATCTACCGCGCGCTGAACGAGTTTCATCCCGATTCGACCGTCAAGAACAGGAAGGCCCTGGACCTCAGCGTGGACGTCATTCGGCACTTCCTGCTCGAGCCCGTTCGCGGCCGATCGGCCATGGGCAAGGCCAAGACCTATATCGTCCGCGAGGCCGAATTGCTGAGTTTGGCCGCCCAGAACGCCCTGCTCAAGACGCTGGAGGAGCCGCCGCCGGATACGTACATCATCCTGCTGTCGACGACGAGGGACCGGTTGCTGCCGACGACGATCTCGCGATGCCAGTCGGTGGGCTTCGGCACGCTGGATGTGGCGACGACCGAGCAGATCATCGCCGGCTGTGGGGTCGCGCCGGCCGAAGCATCCTTCCACGCCGCGCTGTCGGAAGGCCGGCCGGGCTGGGCGCTGTACCTGGCGAAGATGAACCTGCGGGCGGATTACCTGGCGATCGCCGACGGGGTAGCCAAGATCGGCGCCGCGGACCCGATGCAGGTCGGGGGCGTCTGGCAGGAGGTCACCCAGCGCTGGGTGAAGGCCCTACAGGACGACGACGACGCCGATCCGACGACCGACCAGAACCGCCAAGGCCTGCAGGTGCTGCTGATGGTGCTCAACTCTATCCTGCGGGACGCCTTGCGGTTGGGTGCTGCGGCGCGGGCTCGGCCCGTGCTGGCCGAGAGCCTGGGGTCCCTGAAGGAACTGGTGGCCCACTGGCCGGCGCAAGGGCTAACCGGCGGGGTCAAGCAGGTGGCCTGGGCGGAGTCCGCCATCGCCCGCAATGCCAACACGGCATTGACCCTGGAGGCACTTGCCGTCAAACTGGCACAATGTTCACGAGGTGTCGTGGCCGGTTCGCCATCCGCAGGGATGGGCGGGCCGGCGAACTAAGAGAACCCGGAAGCCGGGCAGTTGCACGGCCCTGCGGTCGTCCGACCGCTGAGCAGGATCGGGGCCCCCGGCACCCAACCATACAAACGACGATGGCAGGAAGCGACCGATGACGCAGCAGGCTGAGCCTGTTCAACATAACCCGCCGCCGCCGCCGCCACCGCCACTGATGGCCGTGCGATTCGGCTATCTGGGCTGGGTGGGCGAGTTCCGGCACGATCCGGGGCTGAAGATCAAATACACCGACCAGGTGGTCGTCAAGACCGAGCGCGGGCTGGAGATCGGTACGCCCATGGCGGTCAGCTGCGGCGACGTCTGCCCCAAGTGCGTCCGGCACGAGCATCAGAATGCTTACGTGTACGCCAGTGGCGAGGAGTACCTGCAGCGCGGCACGGGCGAGGTAATCCGCGCGGTTACTGCGGAGGACCTGATTGAGCAGCGCCGTACCGATTCGCACGCCAAGGAGAAGATGGAATTCTGCGGGCGGGCCGCCGTCAAGGTTGGCCTGGATATGCACATGATCGCCTGCGAGCACCTGCTGGGCGGCGAGCGGATCATCTTCTACTTCACCGCGGAGGGGCGGATCGATTTTCGCCAACTGGTCCGCGACTTGGCTCACGAGTACCACACCCGCATCGAAATGCGTCAGATCGGCTCCCGTGACGAGGCCCGGATCGTGGCCGATTTCGAGATCTGCGGGCGCGAATGCTGCTGCAAGAACTTCCTGAAGGTCCTGCGGCCGGTCAACATGAAGATGGCCAAGCTGCAGAAGGCCACGCTCGATCCGACGAAGGTGTCGGGCCGCTGCGGCCGGCTGCGCTGCTGTCTGCGCTACGAGCAGCAGACCTACGAGGAACTGGACACCAAGCTGCCCGGGATCGGCACACGGGTGCGGGTGGAAAAGGGTGTCGGCATTATTCGGGATCGGCAGATCATCACGCAGCTGGTCGTGCTGGACATGGGCGAGGGACGCCGTCTGGCCGTGCCGCGCGACGAGATCCTGGAGATCCTCCCGCCAGGCGAAATCGGCGAGAGCGGCCCGCCGCGCCGCGACACCCGGCCTGACAACGGGGCAGGCGATAATGGCGATGTGCCCGTGAGACGCCGGCCGGTCGTACAGGAAGACGCGGCAGCGCCTGTCGTCCCGGAAGGCGGGAAAGCCAGCGAGGCCCTTCCGCCGCAGCCGGGCCGCCCGCCGGGTGAAGCTCGCGAGGGCGGAGACAATCGTCCGGGCCGCGAAGGCGCCAATGGTCGCGATGGACGCGGCGAACGACGCCCGGGGCGGAGCGGTCGCGGGGAAGGCCGTAGCGATCGTGATGGGCAGCGCCGGGGCGGGCGCACCGAAGCACGTCCGGATAATCTCCCGCAGGCGCATCGCGAGGGCGGCGAGAGGCCCAATGCCCCCGAGCGCCAAGCGGCGCAAGACCCGGGTGCGGCGCCACCTGCTGATGCCGCACCGGCCGAGGCCGGTTCGCTGCCAGCCAATATGCCAGCCAACAACGAGCAATCTGCCAGAGAGGGTGGCCCGGAACGTCGTCGCCGGCGTCGTGGGCGCCGCTCTCGCGGGGACGGCCCGCCGCGAGGCGATGGGCAGCAACCGCGCTCGGACAATCCGCCACGCGGGCCCGATGCGCCGCCCTCGGCGTGAGAAGCGGCGTAGCACACGAAAAGATTGCTTTTCCGAAATAATTGGCTACGCTATCGAGTTTGTATGGGTTGGGTGTGCTGTAGTTGGAGCCAGCCTTACGGGTCGGGCCTTATCAGTGGTTCGAGGCCTTTGTATTGGCAGGAAACTCATGGCGGCAAGCAAGCAGGTCAAATCGATCGATCAGGTCGTCAGCGACTTGGGACGCTACCCCTTGGAGGCCTTCGATTTTCTCCGCGAAGGCCTGGGCTACGCGGTCCAGAAGGTCCACGGCCAGCCCAGCCGCATCGAGCAGGTCGTCCAGCAGTGGATGGCGCGCAACGATGTTGACCTCGAGCAGCTCGAGCGGATGTACGAGTCGGGCGAGTTGCCCAGCCACATCCAGAATTTGGTCGACAAACTTGGCGGTCCCGGCTCGCTGAATCGTCACGTCACCGGCCAGCAGTTGTGCACCGGCATCCGTGACATGGCACAGGATCGCTGGGGCCTGATGGCCGGCATCGTCCTGCGGCACTGGTACATCAACGGCACAGAGGACTTCGGTCGGATGGTCTTCGCCCTGGTCGAGAGCGGTCACCTGCAGAAGCGGGCGGAAGACGCGATGGACGATTTCAAGAAAGTTTACGATTTCCGCGCGGCCTTTGACATGGGCTACGAGATCCGTCTGCGCAAGGACTTGGACCAGAAGGGTGCGGCACGGGAAGGCCGGGCGTCGTCGTAAGCCCCTGCACGGGCAATCTAAGCAAATGCGATACGGGCGAACCATAATGGTTCGCCCTTTTTCTTTACAGAATTTCCTTTAACCCTCGCAGTCCCAGCACCTCGTTCAGGAAAAACGGCTCGGCATAGGTGCAGCCAATTCGTGTGCCGAAGTAGCGGTCGCGGATCCGCAACATCTCGACGACCGCGCCGGCCTGCTCGCCGCGGTGGGCGTAGAACTGCGACTGGTACGCCTCCAGCGATTTAACCTTCCTGTCGTAGACGCTCGTGACGTCCGTGCAGAACGTGACGGCCGCGTGGACCCGCAGGTGCGTCGCGAAATAGTAGATGATCCGTTCGGGATAGTGCGGCTCACCTGGCAGGTCGATCTTGGTGAGCTTGGCGTCGAAGCGGGCGTCCTCGATCAGCCGGGTGGCAGCGATATGATCGGGATGCGCATCGGGCATGTACGGCGCGAAGAGCCATCGCGGCTTGTACGTGCGAACCACTCCAGCCAGATTGTGCCGGCCCTCGATGCTGTGGACGAACGTGCGGTTGGGGAAGTCGAGCTGCAGCCGCTGCTCCGGCGCAAGACCCATCGCAGCCGTCGCGGCACCCCGCTCCTTCTCGCGGATCTCGGGCGTACCGTACGGCGTGGGCTCCCCGTTGGACATATCCACGACCATCACTTTCATGCCTTGCTGGGTCAGCAGGGCGATGGTAGCGCCCATGCCGAGTTCGGCATCGTCCGGGTGCGGCGCGAAAACCATGGCATCGATCATGTGTGAGTCCCTCTCGCTGATACGGCACTGTTCGGAGTTCTGGCTTCAGCCGGCGTTTGGAGTTCCCGCTCTAGCGGGGTCTTTGTCACCAGCGGCTATCTCGCCGCCGGCTGCGGCCGCCGTGGCAAGGTCGGCACTGCCGCCTCGCCCCTGCTCGATGCGGGCGAATTCGTCCGCTACGCCGTCGACTGGATGCGGCGGGAGTACCGCAGGCCCAATCCGCCTCCGCCGCCTGCCTCTACTCCTGAATAGGAAACCCCTGCGGCCTGCCCCGCTGCATCGACAGGTACGCCCCGCGGACGATCTCCAGCACCCGTCGCCCTTGCGCGCCGTCGACCGGTACCGCGCGGCCCTCCAGGATCGCCCGGGCGAAGTTGTCGACCGCCGCCTGGCGGGTGTTGACCCAGTCCACCGGCTGCTTGAACTCGATCCACTTGCCGGCCTCGATGCCGCTGTGCGGCTCCGTCAGGTAGACCCGCAAGTTATCCCAGCCGATCGCCAGTTGCCCCTTACTGCCGTAGATGCGGTCGCCGTGGCTCTCCCCGCCGATGGCCGCGCTGGACGCATCCATCGAGAAGATCGCCCCATCCTCCAGGGCCATCACCACGCTGATGAAGTCCTCGACCTCGGCCGGCGTCGCCAGCGTGGCATACTCGGCGTAGATCCGCTTGGGACGCAGGTCCAGCACGCTGAACATCGAGTCGATGTCGTGTACGAGGTTCATCACCGTCACACCGCCGCCGGCCTTGTCCATCGACAGCCGCCAGTCGTCCTTCGCCCGGCCGGTAAAGCCGCCGTGCCAGTACGTCGCGGGCTTGTTGGCCATGAAGTGGATCTTGGCATTGAAGAGCCGGCCGATCGCCCCGGCCGCGATCAGTTCGCGTGCCCGCGTCCAGGGGAAGGCCAGCCGCTGTGGCATCAACACGCCCAGTTGCACGCCGGCGGCCTTCGCGGCAGCGACCATCCCGTCGGCCTGGGCGAGGGTGCAGGCGAGGGGCTTTTCGCAAAGCACGTGCTTGCCTGCCTGCGCGGCCTGCACCGCCAGCGGGGCATGCAGCCAGTGCGGCACGGAGAGAACGACCGCCTGCATGTCCTTGTCCGCCAGCAGGTCCTCGACCTTCGTCGTGTGCCTGGCGCTGTGTTTGGCTGCCAGTTCGCTCGCCAGGTCCTGCCGCATGTCCATGCAGTGCACCACGCGGGCGACCTGCGAGCCGAGGATCGCCTGGCTCGTCTGCACGGCGATCTCCCCACAACCGATCAGGCCGAAGTTCAATGTCCCAGGCATATGGCTCTCCCTGGATTCAGATTCCTGGAGTCTATCTTGCGCGCAACGGAGGGAAACACAGTTGTTGCCGTTACAATTAACAGGTAACAATCAACGCCTTGCCGCCCCTACACAGTTAGCTCCTGCCACGCCGCCGCGTGATCTTCCAGCGCCTTGAGCGAATCCGGCGGGTTGATCACCTCCACCGAGCAGTAGCCGTCGTAGCCTTCCCCGCCCAGCAGTTCGAACTGCCGGTGCAGGTGGACCTTCTCGACCTGTTCCTCGGTGATGTTCCAGTGGACGTGGCCGACGCGCCCTTTCACGTGGCGGTACGCCTCATCGACGTCCTCGCCATGACGCAGGCAGTGGCCCAGGTGCCAGTTGATCCAGAGTTCGGAGGGATAGCCCGCCAGGAACAGGACCTCGGCCGCGTCGAGGGCGCGGAAGTTCATATGGGTCTCGAGCACCAGTTGCACGCCGGCATGGGCGGCCCGCTCGGCCGCCTGGGCGAGGTAATCGGACTGGATCTTGTAGTTCCGCTGACGCGTGCCATCGCCGACGTTGGGGATCGGATCGCCGAAGACGCGGATGTGCATGATGCCGATCTCGGCCGACAGGTCGACGTACTGCGTCAGCTTGGCCAGATCCTCGTCGCGCTTGGCCTGTTCGTCGTGGCAGAACTTCACGCCCGGGGCGATGCAGCAGGGGACCAGCCCGCCTTCCCGCAACTGCTTGGCGATCTCCCGCCGCTGCTCGGTCGTTGCTGCCAGTTCCACCCCGTGGCCATGCTGCCATTCGGGGCGGAATTCAATCCCCTCGTACCCATACTTGCGGCCAACGTCCAGCAACTCCGCCAGCGTCATCTTCGGACAGACCGAACTCATGAAGGCCAATCGCATGGACTGACTCCTTGAATCTTTGATTTCCGTTCGGGGCTTTGCAGCACGAATATCAGATCATAGCCCTGATCACTGTCGTTCCACCTCCTCGCGGGCGATGCGGCACCACTCATCGAACCGCTCGGGTCGGTTCTCGCACGTGTGCGTGTCCTTGAGGATCATCTCGACGATGCAGCCATTCGCCCGCGTGACCTCCAGAGTGTGCCGGATGTACGTACGGATCTTGTCCTCGTTGAACTGCCCGACCAGGTGGGCCGGGTGCGGCTTCCAGGAGAAGATCGCCTTGTCGCCGAGCTTTGCTGCGCACTTGTCGACGTCCGCGAATGGCGAGATCGAGATCCGCCGGATGTTCTTGATCGTCAGCACGTCATCGAGCTTGCGCGTCAGATCCTCGCAGCAGCCGTATCCCGTCAGGCCGAACGGCTCGAGCAACTCTCGTTCGTAGCGCAGCGAGAACTCCTCGTGCATACCGGGCGAAACCAGGGCCAGTTCCTGGGCCTCGGCGCTGGCCCACATGTCGCAAGGCCGGACCCGCTTGGGATCGAAGCCGGCCGCGGGCAGCTCGTCCGTGTAGCCGTTGCCGCCGGAGTTCTGGTACGTCCAGTCGTTGTTCAGGCTCAGCAGGTTCATGTCGATGTACTGCTGGGCGAGTCGGCGGTTGGCCTCGGTGAGCAGCCTCATCGCCTCGTGCAGCCACTCGGGGTTTTCCACCATGTCCATCATGACCTGCTCCAGCCCGCGCAGGGCGGTGTACTGGGCCATCATGTGGAAGGATGCGTGGGCGATCCCCTTGACCTGCACGTTCAGGATGTCGCCGAGCAGACCCTCCGCCTCGGCCACTCGCCGGGCCGTCTCCGCTGTATCCTCGCGCACCTCGGGACAGCGGATCTTCTTCAGGTCCGCCGGCTCATTGATGACCGGATCGAACGTCCTTGCCCCCAGCGACTCCTTGCTGTGGTGCCAGCGCGGCTCGATACCCCAGCCGGTGTTGCCGATCGCCCTCCGGACCGTCCATGTCTTTTCAATGAAATTGTCATCGTGGAAATGGTCGTGGTAGTACAGGCTGCGGCGAAGCGGCAGCTCGATGTCACGGGCCTTCTTGCCCTCGCACTGCAGGGCCGATTCCGGTATCAGCTCCCGCCACGCGCCTTCCGGCGACAGCCAGATCATCGGCTTCTTGCTGGCCAGGCTGTTGTGCCGCTTCCACTGCTGGCGGCGCTGCTCCTGGATCGGCAGGCAGGCCACGTCGGCCACGCGTTTGGCCAGGTCGCGAAGGATCGTGCGTTCCGCCGGGGTGATCCCATTATGCTCAATCATTGACTATTGACTCCAGTGGCGCTTCCCATGCCTTATAGACTGCCTCGATGTTCTCGCAGGGGTTCGCCACGCCCCACTCGCACTGGGCGATCAGTCCGCCCCGGCCGTCATCCAGTGCCCGCCGCACGCGAGCCACCGCTCGGCGGACGTCCTCGACCGTTCCGAACGGCAGAATGTGTTGCCGGTCGATCTCGCCCCAGAACGTGATCCGCCCCTTGAACCGCCGGCTGATCTCTTCGATCGGCATGCAGAACAGTTGACTGTTGACCGCATCCACGCCGATCTCGATCAGGTCCTCGTAGATGTCCAGGATGTAGCCGTCGCTGTGGAAGAAGACCTTCTTGCCGGCCTTCTTTGCCATCTCGCAGTACACGCGGTACATCGGCTTGAAGATCGCCCGCCACTGCTTCGGCGAGATGAGCAGGGCGTTCTGCGAGCCCCAGTCGTCCATAAAGACCACGCCGTCGCAATCCATCTGGACCGCCAGGCCCATCGCCTTGCGTTCGAAGTCGTGTACCATCTCGCGTAAGCGGAAGAACTCCGCCGATTCCTCGCCCAGGTCGCAAAAAAGGTTCTCGCTGCCGCGCAGGAACTGCATCCGCTCGAAAGGCCGGACCGGCGTGCCGCAGTTCAGGAACTTCGGATTGCCGCCGGCCAGGTTCTTCTCGCAAGTACGGTTGGTGGCATCGACATCGGCCCGTTCGATCATCTCCCAGGGTGGCTGGAACGTCGCCAAGGCGGACCAGTCACCCAGGATCGGCTCTTTCACCTCGCCCACGACCCCGTCCTCCGCGCAGTGCCACAGCACGCCCCAGTCATCGACGTAGCTGCCTTTGCGGCACGCCTCGCCTCGGGCGCGGTCGCTCCTGCCCAGCACGCCGCAGCCCGTGAAGTCCATCTCGAACCGCCCGCCAAGGGCCTCCATCGCCTGCGGCTGATACTGGCCCACCCACGGCAGGGCCCACAGGTCGCGCGGAGCCCGGCCGGGGGAGCGAAACTCCAACGCGCGCAACGCTCGTTCTCTGGATGTCAGAGCCATGCGAATTCCCTTGGGTTTACAGAGGATCTCAGATGCGAGGATTATACAGGGGTCGGTGGCATATATGTAGGGCGGGCGATTGCATCTCGTGCGGTATGCTCGCTTCCGCGCCGTCACGGCCTTTCCGCCGCCAGTTGTCCCAGCGTCTCGATCCGCAGGACCGACTGGCCCTTCGCCCAGGCCAGGATCCGCTCGAACTCCGCCAGGTCGATCGTGCCGCCCTGGGGATTGGACTCGCGGAAATCGTACGCGTGGAACAGGGCCACGACCGGCACCTGGTACGCCACGACGCGGTTGGCGTTGACCGCCCGTTCCAGCCCCGCCAGGCCGCATGTGGTGGGGAGGAATGCCACGTTGGCTCCCGTTGGCTCCGGACCGGCCAGGCCTGCCGAGATGCCCGCAAAGCCCAGGTCCTGCACGGCGGCTACCGTGTCGGCGTCGTAGGTGTTCCACGGCGGGATGAACGTCTGAACCGGCCCGGCGATCGCCTGCTCGAGCAGTGCCTTGCCGTCGGCGATTCGGCGATGCTGCGCGTCGTAGCCGAGGCCCACAAATTCTGAAGGGTTCGATGGATCGCCGTTCTGGAGCTGGTGCGAGTAGCCGTGCTGGGCAACCTCGATGGTCCCTGTCGCGAGTGCGTCCCGCAGCATCGCCGCCTTCTCCTGCGGGAGCGGGACCAGGTCCTGCGGTGCGGTCTGCGCGAAGTTGTCGGGATAGACGTCGGGGATTACGCCCACCGTACACGGGATGTCATAGCGGTCCAGCAGGGCGAGGATCTGCTTTTCCAGCTGTGTATCGCTCTTGGCGGAAAAGTCGTCGTAGCGGAAGGCCATCGGAATCGAGCCCCTCTGGCCGAACGACCGGCAGGACAGGCCCGCCAGCCCGATCAGCAGTATCGCCAGCAGCACACCAGGCGTCTTGGTTCCCCTGTGATGCACGGCAATCCCCTCCGCGCTGCTACTTCCCAATCGCCTGGCCGCACGGCAGCAGCCCACGCGGCGCTTCGCGTCATACCGCAGGACCCGCTCGCAGCCAGCGGCGCCGCGGCTCGATCGGCGTGCCGCACAGCGGACAGCAGTTCCAGTCGGGCTCCACGGGCGCCTACTTCTTCGCTTCGGCCGGCGCCGGCCCGGCCGCCAGGCTC
>JANYLN010000078.1 GCA_025357795.1 Planctomycetota bacterium | reverse complement strand
GGCGCGGTGGCCGAAGGCGAGGCGTAGCGTGTTGGCCGGCCCTTTCGGTTGCCGGGGCCTCAGTATCCTCACCTGTGCTCCGTTTCCATCGCTTGCTCATCGAACCGGACGTGCGTAGTTCCCGCATCCGGTTTTCGTCCAAGAGAGTCACTCTTTCGCCCACGGGAAGGCCCGCGTCCGCCCAGGGCAATCGCACCAGCCCATCTCGCCCATCCAGCCCATCTTCACGCTACGCTCGAGTGGCCCAAACCTGTTTGGTGGCGCCGTTGGTGGCACCCACGCGTTGTCTGAATTGCCCCAGCTATGGGCGCGCGCCTACTTCTATGTGGAAAGGCACCACTACGAACACAAACGGAGGACCCCGAAGTGGCATCCAGCCCTGCTCAGACGCTCGGGTCGAGTTTGCCAGCCCCAATGCCAGGGATGTCATCGCGCAGTACGTCCGGCTCCGCCGCCGCGGACATCTTGCGAAGCCGTTCCATGACGCCGTCCTCCTGGTCCCATCCCTGGGGCCGTTGATCATCCATCCCCACAACACCTCGGCGTTTATACCGCGTTTGCCCTCTTCCCGAAAGATTTGTCTCGCCGTCGCTGGGCCTCCGGGCAATAACCTTTTGACCTACAGTACCTTACGCATTGCACGTGCGTCGGTCGAGGTGGCCACTGTGGCCCGGTTGCCAAGGACGGGCCGGCGGGTATTCTGGGGGTCTTGCGGGTACATACAGGATGCAGGGCTGCTGGAAGGAGCCCGCAAGGCGAGGCGGATCCATGTCGATCGAGCAGTGCAAGGCGATGCTCACAGGTGATACGCTGGTGCTGGAGAACAGCCGGATGCGGCGGGTGTTCCTCTGGAATCACGGGCACCTGGTCAGCCGGCGGATCGAGGATTTGAGGACTGGTCGGGTATGGACGCTGGCTGGTCCGAAGCCGGATTGCGAGTTGCCGGACCAGAACTTCGAGCCGGCGGGAGAGACGCTGGAGACGACGCGGTGTGCCGCGACGGCGGTGTCGTTCGAGCATTTGCAGGTCGATTGCACGTATCGGTTGGCCGGGCTGTGGATCCGCCGGCGGTTTCGCATCTACCCGGATTGCCCGGCGATCGCGTGCGACTTTTATCTGAAGGGCAAACCGCGGTCGAACTGGCGAAGCGGGGACGTGGGCGTTGCGCAGCTAGCGAACATCGAAGACGATGCCGCGGCGCGGCAGGGGCGGATCCAGGCGACGGTGATGGAGCGGATCGCGACGGCCGGGCGGCACCTGAAGATGACCTGCGTGCAGTTCTTCGACCTGACGGATCAGCGCAACAACCTGGTGACGACGCGTACGATCCAGCCATACCGTCAGGAGACGCGGCTGACGGGCAACCTGCTGCTGGTGGCCGACGTGCTCGAGCCACAGGGGTTGTTTATCCTGAAGGAGGCGCCGTGCAGCGACATGCAGGTGGCGTGGCCCGGGTGCGACTTCGTCTGTACGGTGAAGGAGACGCAGGTGGTGGGGCTGGGCGTGCCGCCCGAGGACCTGCGGGCGGAGGAGTGGACTCTTTGCTACGGATTTGTAACGGGGGTGGCGGGCCGCGACGAGTACAGCCTGCTGGGGGCACTGCGGGAGTACCAGTCGAACCTGCGCGTGCACAAGCCGGGCCGAGACCACAGCATCATGCTGAACACGTGGGGGGATCGGTCGGCGACGGCGAAGATCGGGGAACGGTTCTGCCTGGACGAATTGGAGGCGGGCAGCAGGCTGGGGGTCTCGCACTTCCAGATCGATGATGGCTGGCAGGTGGGCGAGACGTATAAGCCGGCGGGCCAACCGAGCCCGTCGGGGCTGCCGGGGCGGATGGATGCCGATTACGACGCCAGGCAGTTCTGGGCGATTGATGCGAAGCGGTTTCCGGCGGGGCTGGGGCCGGTTGTCGAGCAGGCGAAGAGGGCGGGCGTGGAATTGTGCCTGTGGTTTGCACGAGGAGCTCGTGCTGGCGGCGGCCCGGGCGAAGAAGCACATGTTCGTCGAGAAGCCGCTGGGCATGGGGTCGAAGGACGCCTTTGCGATGGCGCGGGCGATTGAGAAGGCCGGGGTGCTGTTCCAGACCGGGTACTTCATGCGGGGCAGCCCGGTGCATCAGTTCCTGCGGGAGCATGTGCAGAAGGGGAGTTTCGGCAAGATCACGCGGGTGCGGCATTCGAACTGTCACGCGGGTTCTCTGAAGGGATGGTTCGATACGGATTGGCGCTGGATGGCGGAGCCGGCGGTGGCGGGATGCGGGGCTTTTGGGGATCTTGGCACGCATTCGCTGGACATCCTGCTGTGGCTGTTCGGGGACGTGGAGCGGGTGGCGGCGGACATCGGCGTGGTAACGGGGCGGTATGGGGAGTGCGACGAGACGGGCGAAGGTCTTCTGCGGTTCACCAGCGGGGCGATTGGCACGATGGCGGCGGGGTGGGTGGACGTTGCCAATCCGGTGACGCTGCTGATCAGCGGGACGGAAGGGCATGCGCACGTGGATAACGGGCAGCTCTATTTCCAGAGCAGCCAGGTGCCAGGCGCGGATGGCAAGCAGCCCTGGACGGATCTGCCTGCCGCATGGCCGCACGCGTTCGAGTTGTTTCTCGATGCGGTGATGGGCAAGGCGGGTGTTCCGTTGGTGAGCGTGGGTGAAGTTGCGATGCGCTCGGCGGTGATGGAGGCGTTCTACAAGGCGGCGGCGACGAAAAAATTGGTCGCGCCGAAGGTGGCGGCAAAGAAGTAGCGAGCCGCTGCTACTTCAGCACATGCTGGGTACGTTCGAGGATGTCTTCCTGGACGGCACGGTCGAGCGTGACGAAGTGGGCCGAAAAGCCGCTAACGCGGACGACAAGGTCGCGGTGCTGTTCGGGCTGGGTCATTGCCCGGCGGAGGAGTTCGCGGTCGGCCGTGTTGAACTGCAACTGCACGCCGCCCAGGTCGAAACAGGTGCGGATCAGCGAGGCCAGGGCGGATAGGCCGGAGTCGCCGGCGAGGCCCGATGGGTGCAGCTTCATGTTGATCACGTTGCCGCCGGGGCAGCAGCGGTAGGGTAGCTTCGAGATGGAGTGGATCGCCGCTGTGGGACCGTGGGTATCGCGGCCGAAGGTGGGGCTGGCGGCGTCGCTGAGGGGCTGGCGGCTGAGTCGGCCGTCCGGCGAGGCGCCCACTTCCAGGCCGGCGCTGACGTTCTGGATGTTGGCGGCCAACAGGGCCCAGTACCGACCGTTCTGCGGGTTGCGGTACTGGAGGCATTCGGAGCCGACGGCGTGTGTGACCTCGACGGCGATGGCGTCGACGTCGGGATCGTTGTTGCCGTACTTGGGGGCCCGGCGGAGCAGTTGATGCCGCGGGGCTTCGTAGCCCTGGAAGTTGGCCTGGAGCATTGCGCGGAGTCGGTCGAGCGTGAAGGCATTCTCGTCGTAGACGAATTGCTTGATGGCGGCGAGGGCGTCAGCGGTCACGCCTATGCCCATGGCGGCGACGCCGTGGTTGGCGGGGTAGCGGGCGCCGCCGGCGTTGATGTCCAGGCCGCGGTTGATACAGTCAGCTGTCAGGGCACTGAGCAGAGGGCTGGTGAACTCGGCCGCCTTGTTCTGGTAGGGCTGCGTGCGAGCGTTGAGCTGCTCGATGTGCTCGCGGAGTTTGTGCCGCATCTGTGTCAGGTAGGCCTGCAGGAAATCTTCCCACGTAGCGGGCTGGCCTGTATCGAGCCCTGTCTGTTTGCCCGTGAGGCTGTCCATTCCACGGAAGAGCACGAGGTTCACACAATAGAGCAGGTTGAAGCGGCTGTCGGCCCAGGGGGCCATCCGGCCGGGAATGAAGGTCTCGATGCAGCCTACGAAGCAGTAGTCACGGGCGTCCTGGAGGGGGTAACCCTGTTCGAGCAGGGAGGGTACGAGGACCTCATCATTGACTACGGCGGGATAGCCCATGCCGGTGCGGATGACCTCGACGCATTTGAGCAGGAAGGGCTGGGGCGTATGGGCGTGGATGCGGGCGGTGAGGTTGCCGCCTGGCTTGCCCACATGCTTGCAGGCTTCGAGGATCATGTAGCTGAGATCGTTGGTGGCGTCCTGGCCTTCGGGTGTCAGGCCGCCGATGGCGATGTTCTGGATGTCGCCGCCGAGGCCGGTGAGCTTGGCGAAGAGGTGGTCGAGGATCGTCTGGGCCTGTTCGGACGTGATGCGGCGGGTCACCAGGTCGCGTTGGTAGAAAGGCCAGAGGTACTGGTCCAGCCGGCCCAGGGCCATCGCCTGGCGCTCGTCGCACTGCAGGATCGTGTGGGTGATCCAGACGAGTTGCACGGCTTCCCAGAAGGTCACGGGCGGCTGTTCGGCCAGGCGGTGGAGCATCGACGCCAGGTGGCCCAGCAGCAGGGCGTGGGCGGGGTGCGCGGCGGCCAGGCAGCGGAGGTGATTCGCCCAGCGGCGGAGGTGTTCGCGGACGCCTTCGAGGGCGAGCCACACGGATTCCAGGAAGAGCCGGCGCTGGGGATCGCTCTGGCGGGCGAGGGATTCGCGGGCCTGCCTTGTCAGGCCACCGATGCCCTGTTGCAGCAGGGCCGCGTAGTCCGGGGCATGGTGGTCGTTATGGGACAGGAAGTCGCGGCCGGCGGTCGCTTGGAGGATCGGGCGGGCCTGCTGCCACTGCTGGTGAAGGATGTCAGTCCTTGGGACGAGCCGGCCGATACTGGAGCCGACGAGCTGTTCGCCCGGAAAGTGGATCAACTCGATCTGGCGGAGGATGTCGTTCAGCGCCTTGGCCCGGCGGATCGTCATCGGCTCGCCCTGCGTCGCCCGGTAGGAGGCGGCACGCACCAAGGTTGCGCGATTGAAGTTGCGGCCGAGGCCATCCTGTCGCATTGCGTTGTAGACGTCCGTTCCGGTCATGACTGGCCCTACCCTAGATTGCAGGCCTGGTCAGCGCCGTGCGGCGGCTGGTTGGGTCATCGACGGGGCTGAAGATCTCCATGGGGCTGACGTTTTCTCGTTCGAGGGTCAGCAGGTCGTGCTGGGTGGTCTTTTCCGCGATGACGATGTCGCCGAGGCCGAGCTTGGGGTTGAGGCCGCCCGCGATGCCGAAGAAGAGGATTTCGCTGGGGGCGAAGTGCTCGATCAGCAGGGTGGTAACCACGGCGGCGTTGACTTTGCCCATGCCGCTGACGACGAGGACGACCTTGCGGCCTGCGAGGTTGCCTGTCACGAAGCGGATGCCCTGGATCTTCTGCTCCTGTTTGTCGGAGAGAGACTGTTCGAGCAGGGTGCTCTCTTGCGCCAGAGCGCTGAGGATGGCGGTGACGGGCGGCTTGCAGCAGGGGCAGGTTTGCTGGGTGGCGGAGGCGGCGGTTGCGGGTTCCGCGCTGGCCAGGTTCGTGC
>JANYLN010000069.1 GCA_025357795.1 Planctomycetota bacterium | reverse complement strand
CCGGCCAGAACCGGACAACCGGTAGTGGCCGGGGTGGTTTTGGACTGCGTTGACCGGATTTGCCCGTGCCTCTAGAATCGCGGCCTATGTGGATGACGAGTGTCGTAGCTGCAGGACGCGATGTGTTGCCGATCGGGGACGAGCATGCCTCTTGACACCTTGCCTTCGGATCCCGAGCAGGTCCGGATGACCTTTGGCGAGCACCTGGAAGAACTCCGCTGGCGGCTGTTCAAGGCAATCCTGTCGATCGCTATTGGGTTTGCCGCCGCCTTCTATTTCCGCGATACGATCATGGCCTTCTTCGTCCGGCCGTATCTGCTGGCGGCTCGCTGGGAAGGGGCCTCGCAGTATCTGATCGCCCTGCACCCGACCGAAGTGTTCATGGTCGTGTTGAAGATCTGCGCGCTGGTCGGCGTCATCGTCGCCAGTCCGTACGCCTTCTATCAGATCTGGGCCTTCGTGGCGACCGGTCTGTACCCCCGCGAGCGGAGCCTGGTCACCCGCATGGTGCCCTTTAGCGTCGCACTATTTGCGATAGGCGTAGCGTTCCTGTTCTACATCGTCCTGCCGATTGCGCTGCGCGTCCTGTTGAGTATGAACAGCTGGGTGCCCATCCCCAATGCCCAGCCCAATCGGGTCGTTTCACTGCTGATGGGGCCCCGCGCTGCCATCACCACCGCGAGCACCCAGCCCCAGGCCGACTTCCCTAAGGTCCCGATCCTCGATGAGGACCCGGCCAACCCTCCGCCCATGGCCTTCTGGATCAACCAGAACGAGGCCAAGCTCAAGATTGCTCTGGACGCCAAGCGGATCCTGGTTTCGGACCTGCACCTGACGGACGCCTCGATGGTCGAGTCGCGCTTCGCCCTCAGCGAGTACGTCTCGTTCGCGACCGGGTTGGCCTTCGGCTTTGGCATCGGCTTCCAGGTGCCGCTGGTCGTGGTGCTGCTCTCGCGGATCGGCATCGTCTCCGCGGCCCAGATGGCGGCTGCGCGAAAGTTCGTGATCCTCGGCGCGGTGGTCGCCGGCGCATGCCTGACACCCACGCCCGACATGTACAACCAGATGCTCCTGACCGTGCCGATGATCGTGTTGTTCGAGATCGGTCTGGTCATCGCCCGGTTCACGGAGAAACGTTATGCGCCGCTCCGCCAGGCCCGCCAGGACAACAACGGCGACCCGCGCTGATGTGGATCGTGCGGGTCGGACCCTGCTGGCTCGCCGGATTCGCACCATCGTCGCCCGGCTGACCAAGGCCTACGGCCCGCGTCCCTGGAAGAAAGAGGATGATCCCGTCGAGGAACTCGTCGGGACGATCCTATCCCAGAACACAAACGACAAGAACAGTCACGCTGCCCTGGAGCATCTGACTCGCGGTTTCCGCACCTGGGAAGAGGTTATTATCGCCCCTGTCGAGCAGGTTGCCGACGCTATCCGTTCCGGCGGTCTGGCCGACCAGAAGGCCCGCACGATCCAGCGAGCCCTGGCTCGCATCAACCAGGATTTCGGCCGGATCTCCCTTGATGATCTGGCCGGTTGGGACCCGCTCCGTTCGATGGAGTATCTGACGAGCATTCCCGGCATTGGCCCGAAGACCGCCGCGTGCGTGTTGATGTTCGCCTTCAGCTTGCCGGTCTTCCCGGTCGACACGCACATCCACCGCCTGGCTGTCCGCCTGGGCCTCGTTCCTGCCAAGTTCACCGCTGTTCAGACCCAGCAGGTCCTGCAAGAAGCGTGCCCGCCGGACCTGGTCTACCCACTTCATGTGCTTCTAATTACCTACGGCAGAGGGGTTTGCCGTGCCCAGCGGCCCGACTGCGCGTCCTGCGTCCTTCAGGACATTTGCCCTGTCGCATTCACCTTCGAGCACAATCGTCGGCAGCGTCGCAAGCGGCCCGACCGCTGAGAGGCCCTGCTTCGTCTTTCCGTGTGCTGTCACGCATGTGTGTATTGAGGGGAGATCACGATGAAAGCAGTCATCTGTTGCCTGTTGTTTGGCCTTATCGGACTTGCGGGAAGTATGCGGTCGCATTTCCAATACTGGCGAAGGGTTCCGTTGCCACGCCTGTGTGAGGTGTGCGCCCGATTGGCGAGGCGTGAACCAAGAGACACCAGGGTGACGCAGCCGCTGCTTTCCCCGCCCGATCCTGCGGCAACCGGGGGCCTCTCGCGCCTCATTGCAATTAAAGGCCGCCGATCAGTGCCGGACAACCAGTGCGAACCCTGGATCGGCGAACAGGGAATGCCTAGAAGGGGGTGAGGTAATACCGGATACGGACGACAGGGATTGTCTGTCTGACCATGGCAGGCCTGCGGCACGCCATCACGGGGCGGGGGACGGGCAGGGTGTTATGGGACTACATAAAAAAGGAAGGCGGCCGCACGCTGCCCGGGCGCGGATATAGGGTGGGTTTGACGGGCAGGTGCGGCCGTAAGTTCGTGCGTCCGTTGGTTGGCTGGCTTGCAGCCGACCTACGGCTTAGTTGTTGTTCTGCTGGTATCCGTACAATTCATACAATTCAACGACCCGCTTGGCCAAACGTCGGTAGGCCTGGACCAAGTCGCGGCAGACCAGATCGACCCGGCCCCGCAGTTCCCGGCGGTCCTTCAGGATCCGCTTGGCCAGTCTCCGCATCCGCAGGTAGCGGACCTGCATCTGCGAGGCGTTCTGGTGCCGGGCGAGGGCATCACTCACCGTCGCCGTCAGTTGCGACAGGTCGAACGGTTTGACCAGGAAGTCCATCGCCCCCAGTCGCATCGCCTCGACCACGCAGTTGACGGTCGGCACTCCGCTCATCAGTACGAAGCCGGCTGCACTGATGCCCTTGAGCTGGCGCTGCAGTTCTGTGGCATCGCCGTCCGGCAGGAGCAGGTCCGCCAGGATCAGGTCCTGCGGCTTGTTGAGTTCCGCATCGACCGCCTCGCGGCAGTTGGTCGCCACGGTCACGTCGGCCTGCAGCGTCTCGGCCAAGTGCTCCGCCAGCAGCATCGCCAGGTCTCGATCGTCTTCCACGATCAGCAGCCGGGCCTTGTGCTGATGGCTGGGCTGGTGATCCGGACGGATAGTCGTCGCCGGGACAGCCTGCGGGGCCCTGTTTCGTGTGTGTTCGTTGTTGCGCATGTCAGTGTCCCTAGTGCTGTCGCCGTGGACGGTGTCCGGCTGGTTGGGCGGTCCCGTACCCGAACAGGGCGAGTGCCTGGCTATGCGCCCTACTTCTCTGGGGGCGCGATCGGCAGTCGCACGTACACCGTTGTGCCTTCGGCGGGCAGGCTCTCCAGCCACAGGTCGCCGCCATTGAGTTCGGCCAGACGGTAGGCCCTCGAAAGGCCCAGCCCTCGTCTGCGTCCAGCTGGCTGATAACTGAAGAAAGGCAGCAGTGCCTTGGCCAGCACGTCCGGACTCATTCCCGGACCGTTGTCCGAGATACTTAGCACGATGAATTCATCGGATGCTTTTGCCCGGCAGTTGATTCGTAAATTCGAGGAATCCGCCCCGGCCGCCTGCAGGCTGTTATTCAAGACTTCCTGCAGGATCTCGCCCAGATGTTCCGTATCGACCCGGACTTGCGGCAGGTCCTCCGGCCCCTCGACGTGCACGTGCTCGGTCGGAATCTTGTTCTGCTCGGCCCATTGCTGTGTTTTCTCGGTCACTCGTGCCGCCAACGACGTTGGGGCGGGCCTGGCCGGGGCCGGTTTGGCGAACGCCATCAGTTCGCTGACGATCTGGCTGCAGCGGTGCGACTGCTGCACGATCGTCTCGACGCTCCTGGCGTTGTCCGGTTCGGTCACCTTGGCCTTGAGCAGCTGCGCCCGCCCGCTGATGATCGCCAGCGGGTTGTTCATCTCGTGGCCGGCGCCGGCGGCCATTTCGCCAATGATGTCAAGTGACCGCTGGCGCAGCCTTTGCGGCTCGGCTTCGTGCAGTTTGCGGGCTTGCTCGGCGAGCGACTCGGCCAATTCCTGGGACCGCTGCGCGGCGATTGCCTGGCGTAGTGCCAGGCGGAGACTGCCCTGCAGAGCGTCGAGTTCCGCGGCGTCGGTCTGCCACTGGTTTGCCAGATCGGCTGATCCGACCAGGACCGCTACGCAGTTCCAGCCCGCGTTGTTTTCCAGTTCGATCAGCCAGACCGGCCCTTCCGGCAGGTGCTGCTCGCACGCCGCCAGCAACGGATCGTCGGCACTGAGCTGGCGGGGTCGGAATTGCCGTTGCGGGGCGACAACGTCCGGGAAGGGCAGGGTGGGCTGCTGCGGCTCGATACGGCCCCAGTACTCGCCGGAACTTGCGTCGGGCTGTAAAGCAGTGCCGTTCGCGGCTCCGGATATCGTGTAATACCCCACCGCGTAGATCCCGGTCGTGTCGATTGCCAGGACCGCGCCGCCCGGCGAGTTGAGCCCTTGGCACAGGGCCCTGGCGCACAGGCCGCACAGCGAGGACAAGTCGTTGGATTCGTTGAGACCATGAGTCAGCTGCACCAGGATGTCCAGGTACCGGCTGCGTCGCTGCAACTGCCGATTTGTGCGGACCACCTGCTCGTTGAGCCGGCCCAGTTCCGCATTGGCGTCGGCCAAGGCCTTCAGGTAGAGGTTATTTTTCGTAACCTTTTGTAAGCCAAGCACATCAGCACGTTGTTCGATGTCCTCGGCCAATCGCTGCAGGGCGAGGTCGTAATCGCCCTCGCTGATGCCCATGCGTTGGGCCAAGTCGTTGGCGGTATAGGCAAACACGTAGTTTCCGCTCAGCCCGATGCGATGTTCCCGGACCATCAGATCCGCCAGGCAGACCAGCCGGGCGTAATCCCGTCCCGGCACGGCCCGCGGCAGAATCTCAGGGTCCTGGTGATGCAGCCACATCGTCGAGATGATCGATTCCGGCAGGGCCCAGCGCATGCCCAGCCGCCTGCCGACGACGGTGTGATCCATGCCGAGGAGCCTGTTTTCGACGTCGCTGATGGCCGCCCGTTGTGTCCGCGCGATGTCGACCACGCGGTTATAGGACTTCGGCAGAATCGAGTCGAGGGCGACCTTGCCCAAGTCGTGCAGGAGACCGCAGACGAAGGCCTCTTCGGGGTCGAGTTTTTTGGAAAGACTGGTGGCCAAGAGCTTTGCCGCGCAGCCGACGGCGAGGCTGTGCTTCCAGAAATCCTGGCGGTTGAAGGGGCTGGCGTCGGGGTGATCGGTGTCGGGCCCGAAGACCTCGAAGACCTTGATCGACAGGACGGTGTTGCGGACGGTGTCGAAGCCGAGCATTACGACGGCCCGCTCGACGGTGCGGGCGGCGTCGGGGCGGATGCCCGAGTCGGCTCGGCGGGCGAGTTTGAGGATCTTGGCTGTCAGGGCGGGGTCGGATTCGATCAGGCTGACGATCTGGCGGGCGTTGGCGTATTTATCGGTCGTGAGCTGGACGAGGCGTACCGCCACGGCGGGCAGCGTTGGCAGGCTGTCCATTTGCGACAATATCAGTTCAACCCGGTTGGCCCGACCGGCCGCATCCGGGGCAGGAGGCTTCGTCATGTTCATTGCCCCGACCTTATCAGACCCAATTCGTACAATCCGGGACTTAGATACCAACTAGTTCGGCAATCCGGGCGATCAGGTGATCGATATCGAACGGTTTCTTGATGAAATCGTTGGCCCCGGCGTTCAAGAGGGCTTGGACTTCCTCGGGGTTGACCGCGCCGGAGACCAGAATGACCTTGATGTGGGCCAATGCGGGGGTTTTTCGGACCGTTTCCAATACGACGTTGCCGTTGATGTCGGGCAGCATGTAGTCGAGGATCATGGCGTCGGGGTTGAACTGCTGGGTCATCAGGCCGGCGTCGTAGCCTGTGCGGGCGGTTTGGACCTCGAAGCGGCCGTCCCTCTGGAGCAGATCGGTGAGCATTTCGACGATATCCGGATCGTCATCGACGACCAGGATGCGTTTTTTGCCGCGTTGGAGGCGGGAAAGGGGGATGCCGTTTTCCTTCATGAACAGGACGAGGAACTCACGGGGCACTCGCCGGAATCGCGAGCCGGGGATACGGAAACCCTTGATCCGGGCATTGTCGAAACAGCGAATGACGGTCTGCTGGCTGATCTGGCAGACTTCGGCGACCTCGCCAGTGGTGAAAACCTGCTTTTCGTAGAGTTCCATAAGTCCTTGCCTCGCCTGTGACATCACGCGTGCTTACCCAATTGGCCTAGCTGCGTAGTCCGCGTAAGTTTCCCAGTTTCTCTATCTTCACATGGTCACTATACATAATAAGAAACCAGGGAGTCAAACGAGGAGGGGAGGGGGTGAAGGGGTGACACGGTGCCGCTATCTCGGCTATTCCGACAGGCGCGCTCTGCCACCAACGGCGCCACCAAACGGGTGTGGGCCACTCGAGCGCGGCGTGAAGCTGGGCTGGATGGGGGGACTAAGCGATCCTGGTTTGGCGGCGTTGGGCGTCGAGATGGACCATCAGGACGGTGAGGTCGGCGGGGGTGATGCCGCTGATGCGCAGGGCCTGGCCCAGGCTGATGGGCTGGTGGGCGAGGAGCTTCTCGCGGGCTTCGAAGCGCAGGTGCGGTACGGCGGCATAGTCGAAGGAGGGGGCGATCTTCCAGTGTTCCAGTTCGGCGAGTTTGTCGATCTGGCGCTGCTCGCGGACGAGATAGCCTGCGTACTTGGTGGCGATCTCGACCTGTTCGCCGGCGGCAGGATCGAAACGGGCCGTGTCCCACGAAGGCAGCAGGGCGGAGAGGTTGGCGAGGGTCATCTCGGGCCGACGGAGCCATTCGGTGAGGGAACGGCCCTGGTGGCGGGTGGCGTCGAGCAGGTGCGTCAGTTCGGCGATCTGGGTTTGCTTGCGCTGGAAGGCTGCCCAGCGGGCGTCGTCAACCGTGCCGGTCTGGCGGGCGATGGGGGTGAGGCGGGTGTCGGCGTTGTCGGAGCGCAGGTGGAGGCGGTATTCGGCGCGGCTGGTGAACATGCGGTAGGGCTCGGCAGGCGGGCGGGTGACGAGGTCGTCGATCATCACGCCGATGTAGGCCTGGTCGCGGCCGAGGATCAGGGGGTCGCGGCCTGCGAGTTTCAAGGCGGCGTTGGTGCCGGCGATGAGGCCTTGGGCGGCGGCTTCCTCGTAGCCACTGGTGCCGTTGATCTGGCCTGCGAAGAAGAGGCCTGGGAGGGCGCGGGCTTCGAGCCAGGCGGAGGTCTGGTCGGTGGGGACCCAGTCGTACTCGACGGCGTAGCCGAACTGGAGGATCTTGGCGTGTTGGAGGCCTTCGATCGAGCAGATCATGGCTTCCTGCACGTCGATCGGCAGGCTGGTGGGCAGGCCGTTGCAGTAGATGCGGTTGGAGTCGTAGCCTTCGGGTTCGAGGAAGATCTGGTGGCGGTCCTTGTCGGGGAAGCGGACGACCTTGTCCTCGATGCTGGGGCAGTAGCGGGGGCCGCGGGAGGCGATCTGGCCTGTGTAGAGCGGGGCGCGGTGGAGGTTGGCGCGGATGGCAGCGTGGGTGGCTGGATTGGTCCAGGTGATCCAGCAGGGGACCTGGGGCTGGTCGATGCGGTTGGTGAGGAACGAGAAGGGGAGGGGCGGCTGGTCGCCATCCTGGCGAGCGAGGGGCTCGTAGCGAATGGTGTCGCGGTCGATGCGGGGTGGGGTGCCGGTCTTGAGGCGGCCCAGGCGAAAGCCGAGGGCTTCGAGGTTGCGGCTGAGATTGTCGGAGGGGGGTTCGTCGATGCGGCCTCCGGGGCGCTGGTCGGGGCCGAAGTGCAGCAGGCCGCGGAGGAACGTGCCGGCAGCGAGGATGACGGCGGAGGCGTGGATGGTGCGGCCATCTTCGAGGCGGACGCCGCTGACGCGGCGGGCAGGGGCCTCGTGCCGGGTCAGGATCTGGGCGACCATGCCTTCGACGATCTGGAGGTTGGGGGCGTGCTGGAGGCGGTCAATGGCGAACCGGCTGTAGAGTTTGCGGTCGGCCTGGGCGCGGGGGCTCCAGACGGCGGGGCCCTTGGAGCGGTTGAGCAGGCGGTACTGGATGCCGGCCTGATCGGTCAGCAGGGCCATGAGGCCGCCCATGGCGTCGATCTCGCGGACGATCTGGCCTTTGCCGATGCCGCCTATGGCGGGGTTGCAGCTCATGCGGCCGATGGCTTCGACCGAGATGGTGATCAGGGCCGTTTGCGCGCCGATACGGCTTGCCGCCCAAGCGGCTTCGATGCCGGCGTGTCCGCCGCCTATGACTACTACGTCTGCGTTCATGCGTGTACAAGCACCTGCGAAACCGGTCGGCAGGCCTGCCTGTCCATCAGGCGGGCATTGCTGCGAAGGGGGTATTGTCGAGGGGAAGAGGGCAGAATGACAGGCGGGGGGGCCGCGGACGGGGATAGGTTCGGGGGCGACAGCAACAGCAACGACAACGACGACTACCGCCACGGATTCACACGGATAGACACGGATAACAGCAACGGCCACAACAACGGCTACAGCCACGGCCGCGCTGAAGCGGGAACTCGAACAGTCCTTCGTCAGACAAAGACACGGTGCGGGCGTGGCACCTGGGCGGGAATCTGCATGTGGTGCGGCCCGCGGGCTTGGGGTCCGCGGGCCGGTTGTTGGACTGCGCTTGGTGCGGCGGGTTGGGCTCGGAGTCCGGGCCGGTCTATTGTAATGTCCTCGTCCAGTTCTCGGCCAGGACCAGCAGATCGATGACGTCGACAAAGCCGTCGGCGTTGAAATCGCAGAGGACGTTGTAGGCCGGGTCCTGGCTGGTGGTGCCCCAGGCGGCGGCGAAGGTCCACAGGTCAGAGACGCCGACGGCGTCGTCGCGGGTGATGTCGCCCAGCATGTGGATGCGGACGTTGACGGTGTCGAAGGCGGTGCCGCCCTGGCCATCGTTGACGGTGGCGCGGAAGGTCTGGCCGGCCTCGAAGACCGTGGTGACGGCAGGGGCGGTGAAGGAGGCGTCGGCGGTGGCGGCGGCGCTGAGGGTGACGGCCTTGCCGAGGATCTGGGTCCAGGCGTAGGTGAGGGGATTGTTATCCGGGTCGCTGGCGGTGGCGTGGAGGGTGACGGCCTGGCCCTCGTAGACGTCCAGGTCGGCGCCGGTGTTGACGGTGGGAGGCTGGTTGGTCAGGGCGTACTCGTAGGCTCCGATGTCGATGGCGCCGTTGGTGGGGCGGCTCTCGCTGGCGGTCAGATGGACGTACTGGAGAAGCGGCGAGAGGGCCACGCTGTTGAAGCCGGTGCCGGGGGCGGTGCCCATGTTGATGGCGCCGGTGCTGGCGGCGGTCAGGTAGTAATCATGATTGGCCACGTCCAGGAGATGGGCGTCTACCTTGGTGGTGACCCAGTTGGTGATCTGGGTTACGGCGCCGCCGCCCGATCCGGCGATCAGGGTCTCGCCGCCAAAGCCCAGGAAGATGTTGTTTTGCAGGAGGGCGGTGCCGGTGGCCGTGGAGTTGTTCTTGGTCAGGAACGCGGAGGTGCCGTCCTCCCGCAAGTTAATGACCGTGTTGTTGACGATGTAGAGGTAGGGATTGGGGTTGGTGCCTTCGCCGCCGTAACTGATGATTTCGCCGTTATGCGAGTTGGGGCCCTGCTGAATGACGTTGCCGATGACGTAGGCGGTGCCGCCCTGGGCGAGTTGGAGTTCGCGGCTACCTGTCCCGTTTTCACTGGAGAGGAGGTTGTAGAGGATGTAGTTGGTGTTGGCGCGGGTCTTGACCTCGTGGCCCTCGACGGTGTCGTGCGAGTAGCAGTACCGCATCGTGAAGGAGTCGATGGTGCTGATGTAGATGTTGTGGCTCTGGCCATCGCCGTAGCCGTTGTGGCTGAACTCGCAGTACTCGAAGAGGACGTTGCCGTCGCCGCCGAGGACGCCGTCATCGTTGTCGTGAATGTAGCAGTTGCGGAGGGTCAGGTCTGTTCCCTGCGCGCGAACGCCGGCGGCATTGGCTCTGTAGGTATTCAGGCGGGCGTTCTTGAGTTCGAGGTTCTCGATGGTGATGTTGTTCGTGCCGGTTTCGATGACGAAGATGCCTTTGTTCCTCAAGCAGGTGTTCTGGGCATCGAGGACGGGGCGTGTGGGTCCGACGCCGCGGAAGGTCAGGTTGTGTTTGCCGTTGACGTAGACCCAGCCGGCGGCCTGGTCGTAGGTGCCGGAGTCGATCTCGATGGTGTCACCGGTGCTGGCGGCGGTGTAGGCGGCCTGGACGGTGGTGTAGAGTCGCGTGGGGCCGACCTGGAGGGTGGCGGCCAGGGCGGGTGCGGCTGCCAGGAGAATGACCAGCGATATAAGATGCTTACAGTGTTTCATATCCGTCTTCCTTCCGTCCTCAACACACATACTAGGTTCGACGCCGACTCGCTAGCCGGCGGTTGTTATTTCAGCGTCTTGGTCCCGTTTGCTGTCAGGGTCATAGACTCGGATGAATCGATCCACGGCGAGTTGGTCTGGTCGCGGGTGATTTTTACGATGGCGACGGTGCGGCCTGCCGCCGGGACGTTCCGGGCAGCGGCCGTGGAGTGCTGGGGAGTCGTACCGCAGATGATGTCGGCAGCGGATGGGGCACAAGGGGATAGTGCAACCAAGGCTGCCAAGAGGCAGACCGTGGTAGCTAAGCGGGCCATGCTTCTTTTCCTCCTCCATCTGTCCGGGCAGTAAGCGACCCTAGGGTCCCTTATACACAATTGTAAGCCTCGTTACAATCAATAAGAACATATGGTGAGCCGAGGCGTCCGGCAGCGCTGCGTTGCTGGAACCCGGAGCCGAGCGGCGTTGCGCTGTGCGATGGTATCGGGCAGGGGAGCAATCGCTGTGCCAGGGGCCGTCGTCCGTGGGCGAATTACCGGATTTGCAGGGATTTACCGCATGCAGGGCCTCTAAGGGGGGTGTGGTGCGGGTAATGGATGCGGCGGGCGGTTTATGCCGGTTGTGAGGAATACACGATGTGTTGACGACGGATAGCGAACTTGGTTATAGCCAAGTTCGCGAAGGGGGAACGACACGCCGCGCTGATGCTTAGGGCCAGTGGGGCGTCAATTTCCCTTCGTCGGGTTATCTGTGTGAGGACCTGTTGTGACGGAGGCCTAGTACACGGGTCTGCCGGACTCGGCGGTTTGCTGCAGCCACTTGCGCC
>JANYLN010000005.1 GCA_025357795.1 Planctomycetota bacterium | reverse complement strand
GCGTATCGCGGCGCAGACGGCCAAGCAGGTCATGATTCAGAAGATTCGCGAGGCCGAGCGCGGCAGCATCTGTGACGAGTACCTGGAGAAGAAGGGCCAGATCGTCATGGGTCGGGCCATTCGTCGCGAAGGCGGGTCGCTGGTGGTGGACCTGGGCCGGGCCGAGGCCATTTTGCCCAAGAGCGAGCAGATCCCCGGCGAGACGCACATGCCCGACGACCGCATCCGGGCCATGGTGCTGGAAGTTCGCGAGCAGGGCAGCCAGGTGCGGATCGTGCTTTCGCGCACCCACCCCGACTTCGTGCGGCGGCTGTTCGAGCTGGAAGTGCCCGAGGTGGCCGAGAAGGTCATCGAGATCGTCGCCCTGGCGCGCGAGGCGGGCTACCGCACCAAGGTGGCCGTGAACAGCCTGGACACCAAGGTGGACGCGGTGGGCGCGTGCGTGGGCGTCCGCGGCAGCCGGATCAAGAGCATCGTCGACGAGCTGGGCGGGGAGAAGATCGACATCGTCCGCTGGAACGAGTCGAGCCAGATTTTGATCGCCAACGCGCTACGACCTGCGGAGGTGCAGGAAATCGCGTTGTGCTTCGAGTTGAACAAGGCCTCGGTGGTGGTGGCGGATGATCAGTTGTCGCTGGCGATCGGCAAGCGCGGGCAAAACGTGCGGCTGGCGGCGCGACTGACGGGCTGGGACATCGATATCGTGACGCCGGTCGAGTACAACAAGGGCCTGGACGCGATGGAGCAGGCGTTGCATGGGCTTGAGGGCGTAGACGACAGCATGCTGGACAAGATGGTCGCGATGGGCATCATCAGCCTGCACGACCTGTCGACGGTGGGCAAGGATCCGCTGGTGCAGACGCTGGAGATGGCGCCGGATCTGGCGGAGAAGCTTGTCACGACCGCTACGCAGCTGGCGCCGCAGAAGAAGTCTGCGGCCGCGCATGCCGCCGAGCTGGCCGAAGAGGCGAGTCGGGCGAGCCATGCGGTCGAGGCGGGCGCGGAGGTCGAGGCGACCGAGGCGACCGAGGCGGGCGCGGAGGCCAAGGCGGGCGCGGAGGTCGAGGCGACCAAGGCGACCGAGGCCGGCGCGGAGGTCGAGGCGGTGGCCGAGAACAATGTAGAGAACAACGTGGAGAAGGGGTCCGCGGAGGCGCCGACGAACGGCGATCCGATGGGGCCCGGCCCGGATGGCGAGGCAAATCGGCCCGCCAGCGAGGGCTCCGAAGAGACGTAAGGGCTGTTAGAGTCCAGGCTGATCTTTATGAGCGATTCGGCCCTGGACTTGGGCGGCATTTGTTGAAGGTTTGATAATGGAGGTAGACCTTGGCGAAACAGCTGCGGGTACACCAATTGGCCAAGGAACTAGGCGTGGCCAGTAAGGCCATCGTAGAGAAGTGCCTGGCCGAAGACATCGCCGGTATCACCAACCACATGAGCGTCGTCTCGGCTGGTCTGGCGGCGAGCATTCGCGAGTGGTTCTCCGAAGGAGAGCACGGCACGACTATCGAGACTGCTGACCCGGTGGACCTGAAGAAGGTCCGCAAGCGGCGGCGCAAGCCCGAGGATCATGCCTCCGAAGTGGCCTTGGCCGATGGCGAAGAGGAGGCCGAGCATGCCGACGAGCATGACGAGGCCCTCGTTGCTACCGCCGAGTCACAAGGTGAAGAGCCTCAGGCCGAGCTGGAGCAGCCTGACGAGCCAGCGAGCGAGGTTGCCGAGGAAGTCGCCGAAGCGGTCGAGGCGGAGGCGCCTGCGGTAGAAGAAGAAGCACCGCAGGTCGAGGTGCCGGCTGAATCGGTTGTCGAGGTTCCTGCCGCGATGCCGGTCGAGGCGGCACGCGCTGCGCCGGAGGTCGTCGAAGCGGTAGCCGAGCCGGTTGCCGAAGTCGAGCCGCAGGCACGTGTTGCCCCGGTCGAGGCGCCCGCTGTAGCGGCGGAGCAGACCCCGCAGACTGGTCCGGTCGCTGAAGCGCCGCAGGTCCCGGCCATGGCAGGCCGGGTTTCTGCTGGGACTTCGGTGCAGGCTCCCGTTCAGGCACCGGCCGCGAGGGTGGTAGCGCGTCCGCAGATGATGACGCCGGCCCCGGCGCAGATCCAGGGTCCGCGTGTGATTCGCGTGGAGCGGCCCGAGCCGGTGCGACAGTTCCGGCCCGGACCACGGCCTCCGTTCCAGCGTGGCCCGGGTGGCCCCGGCAGCGGCGGTCCAAACATGGGACCGGCGACGATGCCGGACATGGTGCCGGATGCAGGCAAGAAGGGCATCCGGGGTCGCAAGACAGCTGCGGAAGAGGCCGAGGAAGAACGCAAGCGCAAGGCCAAGGCCAAGGCCAAGAAGGTCGGTGGCAAAGAGACCGAGCAGGTCGTCGAGCACCTGCGCGAGTGGCGTGACCGGGACCTGCTGGAGCGCCAAGAGCGTCTGCAGAGCGCGACGGGTCGTGGCCTGCACGCTCGCCGGGCAGCTGAGGCCCGCCGTGGCGGCGGTGGCGGTGCCCCCGTTCCGCAAGGGCCTGCGGCGAAGAAGACCAAAGCGCAGGTCTATGAACCGGTGACGGTCAAGGAGCTGTGCGCGGCGATCGGGCAGCCGTTCAACGCGGTCTTCCAGAACCTCATGGCCAAGGGCATAATGCTCCGGATCAACGACACGATCGACAACGAGGCCGCGCAGGTGGCTTCGCTGGAGTTGGGCGTGGAGCTGGAGGTAGTACCGCGCAGGACGGCCCTGGAGCGGCTCGAACAAGAGTTCAAGGAAATGGAGAGGAAGCAGCTCGTGCGGCGCAGCCCGGTCGTCACGTTCATGGGCCATGTCGATCATGGAAAGACTTCCTTGCTGGACCGCATTCGCAACGCCCGCGTCGCCGAAGGCGAGGCCGGCGGTATCACGCAGCACATCGGTGCGTATCGCCTGGATCGGGGCGGCCGGGCCGTCACGTTCCTGGATACGCCGGGTCACTCGGCGTTTACGGCGCTGCGAGCCCGCGGTGCGAACATGACCGACATCGCGGTGCTGGTGGTGGCGGCGGACGACGGCGTGATGCCCCAGACGGTCGAGGCGCTGAGCCATGCCAAAGCGGCCAAGGTGAACATCGTGGTCGCCCTGAACAAGGTCGACCTGCCTGGCATCGACTTCAACCGCATCTACGGCCAGCTCGCGGAGCACGGCCTGCTGCCGAGCGAGTGGGGTGGCGACACGGACATCATCAAGACGTCCGCCATCACGGGCGTAGGCATCGATGATCTGATTGAGCACCTTCATACGTTGAGCGAGTTGCTGGACCTCAAGGCCGATCCGACCATACCGGGTACGGGCGCGGTCATCGAGACAGCCATGGAAGAGGGTACGGGCGCGGTGGCGTCTGTACTGGTGCAGGACGGCACACTTCACATCGGCGACGTGATCGTCTGCGGCACCGCCCAGGGGCGCGTCCGGTCGATGACCAACGACTTGGGCAAGCGGGTCCAGGAAGCGGGCCCCGGCGTGCCGGTGGCGGTATCAGGTCTGGACGAACTGCCCGCGCCGGGCGAGAAGTTCTACGCCGTGGAGTCGCTCAGGCGGGCCATGGACGTGGCCGAGGAGCGGCGTCGGGAGGCCCGCGAGACGCAGATGGCAGCCAGCCAGAAGCCGACAACGCTGGAAGCCCTGTTGCAGCAGCAGCAGGCCGGCGAGCTGCCTGAGCTGAACGTGATCGTCAAGGCGGACGTGCTGGGCTCGGTGGAAGTCCTGAAGAAGACGCTGGGCGATCTGCCGAGCGACAAGGCGCGCCTGCGCATCCTGCATGCGGCGGCCGGCGGCATCATGGAAAGCGACGTGCTTCTGGCTGACGCGAGCCGAGCCGTCATTGTCGGCTTCAACGTCGTACCGGAGCCGGCGGCGCAGCGGCTGGCGGAGCAGAAGAACGTGACGATCCGGCTGTACCGGGTCATCTACGAACTGATGGATGCTCTGCGGCGGAGCCTGCAAGGCCTGCTGGAGCCGGAGAAGCGGATGGAAACCCGCGGTCGGGCCGATGTCCGCGAGGTCTTCAAGGTTTCCAAGGTCGGCGCGGTGGCGGGCTGCTATGTGACCGACGGGCTGTTCATGCGGAACCACAAGGTTCGCGTGGTGCGCAACAGCGTGGTGGTCCGTGCCGAGTCGAACATGGAATCCCTGCGGCGCTTCAAGGATGACGTCCGCGAGGTGCGTCAGGGCATGGAGTGCGGCATCAAGATCTCCAACTTCGACGACGTGAAGGCCGGTGACGTGCTCGAGGCGTACGAGATCATCGAGGTGGCGAGACTGTTGTAACGACGTCAGCCGTCGCGGTTGGCCGTGCCGCGGCGGCAAGTGGCCAGCGGCACGGAGCCGAGTCGGCATGATTGTCGGCGTACTGGAGGTAAGTCTGGCGATCTTCGGCGCGACGAGCCTGAAGGACAAGCGTCGGGTCGTGCGCAGCGTAAAGGACAAGATCTCGCACCGGTTCAACGTATCGGTGGCGGAGATTGATGAGCTGGACTTTGCGAAGAAGGCGGTGCTGGGCTTTGCGATGGTGGGCAACGACCGCCAGTACATGGAAGGCGCGTTGGGCAAGATCGTGGAGCAGATGCAGTGGGTCAAAGACGCGTCGCTGGCAGACTTCCACATTGAGTGGTATTGAGAACAACCGATGAGATTCCGGCCGGAGCGCATAGCAAGCGTAGTGCAGCAGATAGTGGGCGAGGCGATCAGTCGCCTGGCGGACCCGCGCATCAGCCGTCTGGCCAGCGTTACGCGCGTGCAGGTGAGCAAGGATATCTCATACGCCGATGTATACATCAGTGTGATGGGTAGCGAGGCCCAGGCGCGGACGACGTTGCGCGGGATGGAGGCCGCCCACGGCAAGGTCCAGGGGCTGGTGGCGGATGCCCTGCCGATCCGGCAGGTGCCGATCATACGGTTCCGCCTGGATGAGTCGATCAAGAAGGGCTTTGAGACGATCCAGTTGATCGAGAAGTCAATGGACGAGATCCGCCAGCGCGAAGCCGAACGGGCTGCCGAGGCTGGTCAGGCCGCTGACTCTCCAGACGATGCCCCTGACAAACAGGAACCGGGGGAGCCTGAGGAGCCGCAACAAACATGAACGCCAGTCAGTTCGAGGCACGGCTCAAGGAGATCGTGCATAAGCTCCAGGCCGAGTACGGCAACTGCGACCAATACCCAACAAAAGGGGACGTAGTCGAGGAGATCCTGCTGGGCATCCTCGGCCGGGACACCAGCGAGGCGAAGGCGCAGGACGCCCTGGGGCGGCTGCGCCGCTCGATGGTCGATTACAACGAGATGCGGGTAGCGGCCGCGAGCGACGTGACCGACGAGGTTGGCCCGAGTTTCCCCGACATCGAATACAAGGCGTATGACCTGGTAGCGGCCCTGTCGCGGATCTACGAGCAGCTCGAGACGCTGGACCTGACGGAATTCAAGACCAAGCCGAAGCGCGAGGCGGACAAGTGGCTGTCTGAGGTGCCGGGGATCGACTCGTACACGCAGGGACGGGTCATGCTGCTGTGCTTCGGCGCGCACTCGGTGCCGGTGAACCGCTCGGCGCTGGGCTGGCTGCAGCACTACGGGTTGTTCGAGGATTCGGTGGATGTGCCGGAGGCGCAGGGCGTGCTCGAGCGGCACGTGCGCTCGAACGATTCGATGAAGGTCTTCTGCCTGTTGCAGCGGTTGGCGGAGAAGACCCCGCCGACGCCGGCCAAGCCGAAGGTGGAACCGCCCAAGAAGAAGGCGAAGGCGCCCGAGGGCAAGCCGGCTGGGAAGGCTGTGGAAGCGCCCAAGGCCGCCGAAGGGAAACCGGCTGGCAAGTTGGCGGAGCCGAAAGCTCGGGACGCCAAGCTGCTCAAGGTTCCCGAGCCGAAGGCCACGACCAAGGCCGCCAAACCAGCTGCCAAGTCTAGTAAGCCCGCAGGTAAGCCGGCGAAGAAGGGCCGGGCGTAGGAACGGCAGTCGTCAGTGGTCCAGTAGCCAGTGAACAGTCACGACCGGGGTCCGGGTGACAACAGACCCGGCGGTTTGGTTGCTCCGCCCCCCGGCTCGCTCGGGACTACGCCGGTGGCGACCCGGGCTTCGCCCGACAACGGCTACGCCGGGGCAAGCGGCCAAGACATACCGGTCGCCAAGAAGGCCGATGGCGTGGGTGACGACAACAACAAGGACCGGATGTCTGGGTTATTTCCTGCCGTTCCTACGGGACTAACGGCTAGAGCAACCAGTACTGACAACGGCATTGGATAATAGCAGCGACGGGGTGCGGTTTGCACGGCAGGTTGAGCGGGTCATCGCCGCTACGAAGATGAAGTTTGTGTTCCGAAGTGGCTTGTCCCCGGCTGGACGCAACGGCCAGCCGGGTTGTGGGAGATAGTAAACTTGCAAATACTGAAACTCGGTATCCCCAAGGGCAGTCTGCAGGATTCCACGTTCGACCTGTTCAAGCGGGCGGGCTTTGACGTGTACCTTTCGTCGTCACGGAGCTACCATCCGAACATCGATGACAAGGAGCTGTCCTGCGTGATGTTCCGGGCGCAGGAGATGAGCCGCTACGTCGAGCAGAACATCGTCGACGTCGGCATCACGGGCTACGACTGGATCAAGGAGAACCAGTCGGACGTCGTGGAAATCTGCGAGATGGTCTATTCGAAGGTGTCGGCCAAGCCGAGCCGCTGGGTGCTGGCGGTGCCGAAGGATTCGAAGGTGACCAAGCCCGAGGATCTGCAGGGCGGCCACGTCGCCACGGAGTTGGTGGGCGTGACCAAGCGGTTCTTCGCGGAGCGGAACGTCGACGTCCACGTCGAGTTCAGTTGGGGCGCGACCGAGGTCAAGGCGAAGTTTCTCAGCGGCATCGTGGACATCACCGAAACAGGCAGCAGCCTGGAGGCCAACAACCTTCGGATCGTGGCGGACATCATGGTGACCACGCCGCGCCTGATCGCCAGCAAAGAGGCGTGGGCGGACCCGTGGAAACGGGCCAAGGCCGAGAGTCTGGCGATGCTGCTGCGCGGTGCGATCGAGGGGCGCAACAAGGTCGGAATGAAGATGAACGTCGGCCGGAAGGACCTCGAGGCGGTGATCAAGATCCTGCCGGCGGAGAAGTCGCCGACGGTCAGCGCGCTGGCGGACGCGGACTACGTAGCCGTGGAAGTGATCATGGAAGAGCGGGCAGCCCGCAACCTGATCCCGTGCCTGCGGCGGGCGGGGGCCTCGGGGATCTTCACGTACCCGCTGAACACGGTTATTCCATAGCCACAGTCCTGAGCCCCCGCGCGCTGCGTCCTGCGTGACGAGAGCGGAAGCGGGCCAGGTGACACGGTCTATGGGGCATTGGTCAGAGAGGATCAGCCATCGCCGGGCAACGAATCACGGCAGGTGTTCTGGCAGGGGTCATGCTGATCGGCTATGCGGCCGGCAGCGGGGGCTGTGCAGCCCCGGCACGGAGCGCAGGGAGCCGACCCGCGGTGAGCCGCCCCCCGGGAGGCAGTCTGCCGGCGAAGTCTACCCAGCCATTTGCCAAGCTGCCGGCGCTGCCGGAACTGCCGGAAGCAACGGAGCTGGTAGATCGTGCGATCCCACCGGAGGCCCTGAAGCACTACCTGGCGGGCGCAGCACTGGCGGAAGACTACCAGGACGCCGATGCCGTGCCGGAGTTCGAGGCGGCGCTGGCGGCGGACCCGGCGGGATTCGAGCCGCGGTTGGCGTTGGGACGGGCGGCGTTGCGGGCAGGGGATTTCTCCAAGTCGCAGGCCGTCCTGGAGGCGGCTCTCAAGCAGAGGCCCCGGTCCGCGGAGGTGCACTATCTCCTGGGTGTGGCAGCGGCCGCCAAGGGGGAGGGTGCGACAGCGCTGCTGCAACTGCGGCATGGACTGTTGCTGGCGGAGAACGATGGCCAGCGAGTCCGGATCTACTTTCACTTGGCGCAGGTCCTGGAGCGTCAGGACTACTATGCAGCAGCGGTGGAGATCGCCCAGCGGTTCGAGAAGCTCGTCGGGGGCAGCGAGGACCTGCCGCTGCAACCGCAGTGGCGCGACCTGGTGGTGAGCCAGGGCTGGCGGGTTCCGGCGCTGCGCGGCGCGTGCCTGCGGAAGCTGGGAAAGCCGCAGGAGGCGGTGGCAGCGTACAGCGCGGCGCTGCGGATGTCGCCCGAGAACCCCGAGGTGATGCTCTCACTGGCTGAGACGCTTATCGATACGGGCGATACCCGCCGAGCCGCGGAACTGGCGGACAAGGTCCTGGGCCGACAGCCCGGCAACACGAGCGCACTGGCGATGCTGGCGGCGACGCTGGTGGCGGACAACCGCCGGGACGAGCTGCGCGAGCGGCTGCTGTCGCTGGTCCGCGAAAACCCTTCCGACCTGACACTCGCCCAGCGGGTGGCAACGATCTTCCTGAAATTCGACCAGATTGATCCGGCTCTGCAGGCGCTGCTGATCGCGCGCAAGGGGATCAGCGAGCCGGGCCCGGTGTACGCATCGCTGATGCAGATCGTGCTGTCGAATGACGACCTGCCGGCGTCAGTGGCGGGGCTGGCGGGGCTGTTGCGGCAGATGGAGCCGGCGGAGCAAGACGAGTTGCTGGAGCCGCTGGACATGCTGGAGATGAATCCGAAGCTCGCCCGGGCGGTCGCCGCGGGCGGCGAGGCGGTCCTCGGCAAGGCGGGCAAGGACGCCAGCAGGCTGTTGGCCCTTGGCATTGTCGCAGGGGCGGCCGGGCAGCCCGTGCTGGCAGAGCGAGCCTTGCGGGTCGCGCACGAAGTCCAGCCGGATAGCCTGTTGATCGCCGTGATGCTAGGCGAGCAGATCCTGGCGCAGTGCCGCTGGCAGGATGCCATTGCGCTGGCCGAGCCGCTGACGGGGAAGTTCAAGGAATCCGGGGCGCTGTACCGGATCATCGGCGAGGCGTATGACGGTCTGGACGACTTCAAGACGGGGATGACGAACCTGTACGAGGCCCTGCGGCGGGATCGCAAGGACGCCAAGTCGATGTGGCTGGCGGCGCGGATCAACGACCGGCTGGGCCAGGCGCAGCCCGCCTCGTCGATCTACCAAGTTCTTGTAACGATCAAGCCGGATGCATGGGCGGCGCACGCGGCGTTGGTCAAGGACCTGCTGGCCCTGCGGCAGAAGGATGCGGCGCTGCAACACGCACAGCGGCTCAAAGAGGCGTTTCCGGACGTGGCGGCGACGGATCTCTGCCTGCTGATGGCACAGACAGGGGATGCGATCCCGCCGTCGGTCCGGGTGGCGTCGCTGCTCAAGAAGCACCCGGGTGACTCGCTGCTGCTATTGGCGCTGGGGGAGGCGCTGCTGGCCGAGGGCGACGCCGAACGGGCGACGGTGATCCTGACGGGTGTGCTGGCGGGGGATCCGACCAACGAGGAGGCACGGCTGCTGCTGACAACGTCGCTGGCGCGGCAACTGCAGATGGACCTGTCGATGCAGGTGCTGCAGTCGTTGCTGGTGGAGCATCCCAACCGGATCTTGTGGCGGTTCGCCAAGGCGGAGATGCTGGCGCAGATGGGCAAGCCCGCCGAAGCAGCCGAACTCATGCTCGACCTGTTGAAGACGGAGTGGGGCAAGGAGCAGAAGCACACGCTGCAGACGCGGCTGGTCTTCTTCTGGGGATACGCGGGACAGCTCGAGCGGGCGACAGAGTACCTGCAGCAGCAGCGCAAGGAATCGCCGGATGATCAGGCGATCCAGACGCTGCTGTTGGGGGTGCTGGAGGAGCAGGGCCAGCGGCCCGAGGCGCTGGAGCTTGTCCGTGCGTGGCGGGCCACTGCGCCGAACAACGATGCGCTGCTGCGGGTGCTGGAACGGCAGTTGCTGCGGGCGGCGGAGGCTTACGATGCGGTCGGGGCGGAGGTGCTGACGGACTGGCCGGCCGGGAAGGGTCCCTCAGGCAAGGATCTGCCTGCAAAGGAAGCGGGCCGACTGGCGGCGCACGACGAGGACCTGATGCTGCTGGCGGCGGCGTTGTCGCCGGCGGCGGCAGCGGAGTGGCTGGGCAGCCGGGCATGGCTGGGTCCGAGGGGCCTGACGGCGGCGAGCTTGGCGGAGTTGGCCGCGGACCAGAACAATTATCTCGAAGCAATCGAACTGGACCGCCTGGGTTTGCAGGACAACGATGCCTTGGTACGGCGGGCGCAGTGGACGTTCCTGGCGGGTGGCCGGGCCCAGGCGGAACTGGTCCTGTTACCGCAGGTACAGGGCAAGGACGCGAACCTGTCGGTGCGACTAGCGCGGTTGCTGTCGACCTTCTACAAGCGCATGGGGCTGATGGAGTTGTCGGTCCGCCAAACCGAGTCGCTGTACGACCAGCATGTGGGAACGGAAAAGGCCGGCGAGTACGCCAATGACCTGGCATACGTCTACGCCGAGGCGGGCCAGAACCTTGCCCGGGCGGAAGAGCTGGGCCGGCTGGCGGTCGCGAGCGACCCGAACAGTGCGGCCTACATGGACACGCTGGCGTGGGTCTACTACCAGCAGGGGCGTTTCACGGAAGCCTTCCGTTGGATACAGCAGGCTGTTCGCGTGCCGAGCCAGGGGGACGACCCGGTGTTGCAGGATCACTTGGGCGACATCCAGTGGCGGATCGGCCGGCAGAAAGAGGCCCTTGCGACGTGGCGCAAGGCAGAAAGGTTGTATGGGGAACAACTGAAAACGGAGCGGCTTCGTCCCGACCTGCGGCAGGGGCAGGAGAACGTCGTCGCCAAGATCAAGGCCATCGAGCTGCGCAAGCCGCCGCCTGTGGCCGGGTGGGCTGGCCAGAAAAAGAACTGAATGTCACAATACGTATAATCAAGCGGGCAGCGACATTTGTCCGCCGCGAATAGTTCGATAGGAGTATGGATCATGGCAGGTCATTCGCACTGGTCGCAGATCCGGCATAAGAAGGCGGCGGTCGACAAGAAGCGCGGCGCGTTGTGGAGCAAGCTGGTTCGCGCGGTGATTATGGCGGCTCGCGAGGGCGGCTCCAACCCCGATATGAACTTCAGATTGCGCCTGGCGATCGACAAGGCCAAGGCAGCGAACGTTCCCCGCGATACGATCGAGCGCGCGGTCGGCAAGGGCAGTGGCGACGATGGGACGACCTACGAAGAGTTCAACTATGAAGGGTACGGCCCGGGCGGGGTGGCGATACTGCTGCGGATCCTGACGGACAACCGCAACCGCACGGCCGCGGAGATCCGCAGGATCTTCGAGCGGCATGGCGGCAACATGGGCGCATCCGGCACCGTTTCCTGGCAGTTCAAGCGGCTGGGGCTGTTCACGCTGCCGATAGAGGCGATCGGGGAAGAGAAGCTGATGGAGGTCTCGCTGGAGGCCGGCGCCGAGGACGTCGAGGCGCAGGGCAACATCTGGCAGGTCACCTGCCAGCCCGAGAACTTCCAGGGTGTAAAAGAGGCCTTTGCTGCCGCCGGGTTGACGCCGGAGGTGGTGGAGATCTCGATGATCCCGACCACGAGCGTTCCGGTGGATGCAGAGACCGGCCGGAAGCTGATGTCCATGATGGAAGAGTTCGACGACCACGAGGACGTGCAGGAAGTCTACTCGAACTTCGACTTGCCCGAAGAGATCATGGCACAGATCAACGCGAAGTAGGACGGCACGGTACGAGGTGTGGTTGGGATTTGGGGGAACCGCAGCAACTGTGCAACAACGAAGGACACGCGGACTGGACGGGCGATCGCTGCTCGATCCGGTCCGTTTGCTTTAGGGAAGATGGTCGTGCGTAAAGGCTTGGGATGAGACGCCCGTGGTGCTAGAATCGTGTACGTCATGTGGTGGCGCGGCATTTCCTGGAGCAAGGACATGAGTACAAGATCGACGAGTCTGGCAGGAAGGACCGCCCTAATAACCGGGGCGGGCAAGCGCCTTGGCCGGGCGATCTCGCTGGCGCTGGCGCAGGCCGGCGTGAACGTCATCACGCATTACAATGCGTCGCGGGACGAGGCGGAGGAGCTAGCCGGGCAGGTGCGCCACTGCGGCGCGAAGGCCTGGACGATCCAGGCGGATCTTGCGCGGCCGGAGCAGGTGACGGGCTTGGCGGGCAGGGCGCGGGATGTCGCCGGCGGGCTCGACATCCTGTTCAACAACGCCTCGATCTTTCCGACGGACACGCTGCAGGATGCGACGATCGAGTCGATCGCGATCAACCAGCAGATCAACGCACTGGCGCCGCTGGTGCTGTCGCGGGAGTTTGCGGGGCTGGGTGCCACAGGCGATATCATCAACATGCTGGACACGCGAGTGTTCGACTGCGACCCGAAGCATTTCTCCTATCATTTGAGCAAGCGGACGCTCTTTGGCCTGACGCGGATCATGGCGGCGGAATTCGCTCCGAAGATTCGGGTCAACGCTGTTGCGCCGGGGTTGATCCTGCCGCCCGAGGGGAAGGACGAATCGTACCTGGCGGGCCTGGCGCATACGAACCCATTGCAGCGATACGGCAGCCCGAATGATATCGTCGAGGCAGTGCTGTTCCTGCTTCGCAGCGGATTTGTCACGGGGCAGGTAATCTACGTGGATGGGGGACGTCATCTTAAAGGGGCCTTCTATGGCGGCGCCTGAGGCGTGCATCGACAAGATCCATATCCGCGACCTGACGCTGCGGTGCATCATCGGGATCAACGCGCACGAACGCGAGCAGCGGCAGGACGTGATCCTCAACATCACGATGTGGGCGGACCTTCGCCAGGCCGGCCAGAGCGACAACATCGACGACACAGTCAACTACAAGACGATCAAGCGGAAGGTCGTGGACCTGGTGGAGAATTCGTCGTTCCTGCTCGTGGAAAAGATTGCGCAGGAGATCGCGAACGTGTGCTTGGTGGATGCACGGGTGCAGCGGGTCGATGTGACGCTGGACAAGCCGGGGGCGTTGCGGTTCGCGCGGAGCGTGGCGGTGGAGATCACGCGGCAGCGGGGCTGACATGTCTGAGAGGCAAGGCATCGCGTATATCGGCGTGGGTTCGAACATCGAGCCCGAGAGCAACATCCTGAGGGCGCTGGATCTGCTCAAGCAGTGCGAGCGGGTGGCGGCGAGTTCGACGTTCTACCGTACGCCGGCGATCGGCCGAGCCGAGCAGCCCGACTATCTCAACGGGGTCTGGCGGATCGAGACGGCGGTCCGGCCTCGAGAGCTGAAGTGCGGTGTGCTGCGGCGGATCGAGGATCAGCTTGGACGGGTGCGGGGGCAGGACAAGTATGCCCCGCGGACGATTGACCTGGACGTACTGGTCTGCGGCGGGGAGGTCTTGAATGATCCGGACTGCCGGGTGCCCGCGCCGGAGATCCGGGAGCGGCCTTTCCTGGTGAGGGCCCTGCTGGAACTGGATCCCGAGCTGGTCCTGCCGGACACGAACGAGCCGCTGGCGTTGCTGATCAGGCTGGATGAGGCACCGGCATTCGAGCCGGCCGAGGAGTTCACGCGGCGCCTGCGCAGCAGGCTGGATCGTTCGGGGCAGGCGTGAGGCCGCGGTTGAGTTTATCGAGGAAAGCGGCCAGCCAATACTGGGCCTTCATATAGGGGACGGGCACACCGCCGGCGTCGGCCCGGCGGATGGGTTCGCCCAGGATGTACTCCAGTTCGAGGGGCAGGCGGGCCTGGTAGTCGATGGTCATGCTGGTCTTGTAGGGCTTCATCTTACGAGTGTTTCCCATCATCCTGGCGGGCAGGTCGTCGGGCAGGGGGGCTCCGTCGGCGGCTGCGGCGGTCATCACCTCGGCCATGAGCAGCTCGACCATTCGCAACAGGCCAGGATCGTTCATGATCTGGTCGGTCGTGACGCCGCCGGCAGTGATGCTCAGGGTGTTGTAGGGGATGTTCCAGCAGAGTTTTTGCCAGCGGGCGGCTTTGAGGGAGTTGGTGGTCGCAGCCTGGATGCCGCCCTTGCGGAAGACGTCGGCGACCTGCTCGGTCGCTGTCATGTCTGCGAGCATGTGGCTGATCAGGACGTGACCATAGTCGAGGTGACGGATGTGGCCCGGCTCGAGGCGGTTGATGCAGGTGAACGCCAGGCCGCCGAGGATCTGGCGAGGGTCGAACCACTGGGCGAGGCGCTCCTCGACGCCCAGGCCGTTCATCAGGGCGAGGATCTTTGTCCGCGGGCCGACGACGGGGGCCAGCAGGGGGCGAGCGTCTTCGAGCGAGGTTGTCTTCAGCGAGCAGATAACGAGATCTGCTGGGCCGATCTCCTGGGGGGTCTGGCAGACTTCCGCTTTGAGGTGGAAGTCGCCCCAGATGCTCTCGATCTTCAGGCCGTTGCGTTTAACGGCTTCGTAGTCGCGGCGCATGAGGAACCGGACGCGGTAGCCCGCGCGGGCGATTCGTGCGCCGTAGAATGAGCCGACGGCGCCAGCTCCGATGACAGCGATGTCCTTCATCAACATGATCCCGTGAACCAGGCAGCCGGAACAACGGTGCGGGCCAGAGCCCGAACGCTGGAACGCATCCTTCCACGCCCGGCGGCAACGCTACAAGGTTTTCATGTGGAACCCGCCGTCGACGTTGATGATCTCGCCGGTGCTGAAGGGTAGATCCCCACGGGCGATGGCGGCGACGGCGCGGCCGACGTCCTCGGGCTTGCCCCAGCGGCGGATCGGGGTGAGGCCGCCGTCGATGAGTTTGTCGTACTTGTCCTTCACGCCGCTGGTCATATCGGTCTCGATGATGCCGGGGCGGACCTCGTACACATTGATGTTATGCTCCGCAAGGCGGGCGGCAAAGAGTTGGGTCATCATGCTCATGCCGGCCTTGCTGATGCAGTAGTCAGCGCGGTTGGTGCTGGCGGTGTAGGCACTAATGCTCGAGATGTTGACGATCGTGCCTTGGGTCATGGTCTTGTTGGCGATGAGGTCGATCATCGTCTTGGCGACCTGCTGGGTGAGGAAGAACGGTCCTTTGAGGTTCACGTCCATCAGGTGGTCGAAGGACGTCTCGGCGGTTTCGAGGACGTCCGCCCGGACCTTGGGCGCGATGCCGGCGTTGTTGACCAGCAGGTCGATCCGCCCGCAGGTGTCCAGGATGAAGTTGAGCATGAGGTCGCGGTGGGCGGGCTCGCTGATATTGCCTTGCAGGATATCGGCCTGGCCGCCCGCCTTTTCGATCTCGTCGTGGGTGGCTTGCGCGGCGTCGAGGTTGCGCTCGTAGTTGACGACAACGAGGTAGCCGGCCTTGCCGAGTTCGAGGCAGATGCCGCGGCCGATACCCCGGCTGCCGCCCGTGACCAACGCGACCTTGGTCTTGATCGCCATGTTCGAAGTCTCCGTTTCAGGTTTGGCTGATGTGGATATAGAGAGCAGAAGTAGGCGCACTTGTCCAGCGGGCGGGGCACAAAAGAATGCCCCGGAAGCGCGAGCGCCTTGCGGGGCGGGTGTGTCGATTGGGGTAAGCCGGGCGGGTGTTGTCGGCGTTCTGCTTCGTCATCGAGGATATCCCTCCAGGTACGAGGCTGGGGTTGACTACAATAACGTACCAACGACAGTCGCGGCCATATTCCGATCGGGCGAATCAGGTTCCGGACGGAGGGGCATCGTCCTGTACCCACGCAGGACGGCTCGGGGACTCGATCAGGAACTGAGAGAACCCATGAGAATCCTTTACATCGACATGGACTGTGTCCGCCCTGACCACCTTGGTTGCTACGGCTATTCGCGAGCCACCAGCCCGAACATCAACCGCATCGCGCGGCAGGGGATGGCCTTCCGGCGGGTGTATGCGTCGGATACGCCATGCCTGCCTTCGCGGGCGGTGCGGCATCAACAGCGGCGTGGTGGGCCACGCGGGGGCGCAGATGTGGCTACCCGGGCAACGGTCATGACATCGAGCCGCAGTACCACCCCCTCGCGGTGCTGCTGCGTCGGGCGGGACTGCGGACGGTGACGATCAGCCCGTTCGCTGATCGGCATATGGTATGGTGGTTCCTGGCGGGATTCTCGGAGGTGATCGATCCGGGGGTGCGGGGCAACGAGATCGCGCCGCAGGTGACCGCCCATGCGATCCCGTGGCTGCAGGCGAACGGCGCCAAGGACAATTGGTTTGTCATATCAACTATTGGGATGCGCACCGGCCTTACCGTACGCCTGTGGAGTACGGCAACCCGTTCGAGAACGAGCCGGGGGCGGGGTGCGACCCGATGATGCGGATGATCCAGGAAGGCGGGCCCCACTACGTTCGGGACCAGGTGGAGTCGTACGCGAAGATTCTGCGGCAGAACGTGAGGGAGGCCGAGGCCACGCGCATGCTGGCGCAGGCCAGGCGCTATCCGCCGTTCAAGGCGTAGGGCATGCATCTACTCGCGCGAGGCCAAGGGGAAGGAGCCGTACCTGCTGGTCGAGGTTGAAGGGAGGCAGGCGGAGAAGGTGGCTGCCCCGCAGACCCGGCCGAGTGAGACGCCGGCGGGAGAGGCAGGTCAGGGAGCCGAGTAACGACCGGATTGCGGGGTCGTGTGCTTTGGTTCGGGTAACAATAAAAGTCACGGCAAGAGTGGTCGCAAAAGGCACACAAAAGCGCAAAACGAAAACAGGAACGGCAACGGCCAGAATCTATGGCACCCAGAACGTCAAACCTGAGAGATGCCCTACAGCCTCTGGAAGGGTTCGAACAGGCTGTGGTAGGTGTCCTGGCAGAAGCGGTCGGTCATGCCGGCGATGTAGTCGCAGACCACGCGGTGCAGGCCCTGCTGCTCGATCCGGCGGAAGTAGCGAACCGGCAGGAGGCGCGGCTGCTGGATGTGGGCGTCAAACAGGGCCCGGATGATCAGGCGGGCCTTGTAGTCCATGGCGGCGACGCGCGGGTGGCGGTAGGCCCGCTCGGCCAGGAAGGACTCGTGCTCGCACAGCATGGCTTCGGTGTCGGGGGAGAAGGCGACCGCGGGGGATTCGCTCCGGCAGAAGGCGTCCCAGGGCTGGCCTGGCACTGACGGCAGGTTCCACTGCGTCTGGGCGACCAGGTCATTCACCAGGTGCATGGTCAGGGCATCGAGAATGTGGCGGCGGACGGCGGGCAGGAGCAGGTCGGGCCACTGCTCGCGCACGGGGTCGGCGGCGAGGCGCCAGAGCCGCACATCCCGCAGGTTCCGCTCGGTCAGCAGGTCCGCGCCTAGGGCATCCTCGATGTCGTGCGCGTCGTAGGCGATGCGGTCGGCGAGGTTAGTGACCTGGCCCTCCAGGGGTTGCTGCCGCCAGTCGGCCGGCAGGTCGGCCAGCGTCGAACCGTTTGCGGGCAGCGAGTGCAACTGGTGTGCCCAGCGAACCACGTTGGCGAGGTTCAGGCCGGGGAAGAAGCGGTAGGGGTGCTCTAGCAGGTCGATCACACGAAGGGCCTGCAGGTTGTGATCGAAACCGCCGTGGTCGGCCATCAGTTCCTGGAGCATGGCTTCCCCTGCGTGACCAAAGGGCGGATGGCCCAGGTCATGCACGGTGGCGATGACCTCGGTGAGGGCGGGATTCAGGCCGAGCCGCTCGGCGAGGATGCGGGAGATCTGGGCGACCTCCAGCGTGTGCGTCAGGCGGGTGCGGTAGTGGTCGCCCTCGTCGGTAACGAAGACCTGCGTCTTATACTGCAGCCTGCGGAAGGCGGAGCAGTTGAAGACCCGCCAGCGGTCCAGGACGAAGCCAGGCAGCAGGGGGCTGCCGGCCGGCTCGGCGTGCAGGCGATCGTTTGCGAGGTCATCAGAAATGGCGTAGATGCCTTTCAAAGGGGGTCTCCAGCCCATCGTATGCTAGCATGTTCGCGGCAGACAGATCTTCGCGGATGCCTCTTTGGCGTTACGGTACAGGGTTTCGAGCGACTGCGGCATCACGCGTGTGCCGGCGAGTACGGGCACGAAGTTGGTATCGCCTTCCCAGCGGGGCACGACGTGGACATGGATGTGGCCCGGCAGGCCGGCGCCGGCGCACTTGCCCAGGTTCACGCCGATGTTGAAGCCTTGCGGCTTGACTATCTCGCGCAGCAGGCTGACCGCGTCCTGGGTGAGGGTCATCATGTGCATCAGCAGGTCGGCCGGGAGTTCCTCTATGTTGCCGACGTGCCGGGCCGGTGCGATCAGGAGGTGGCCCGAGGTGTACGGGAAGCGGTTGAACAGCACCATGCATTCATGGGTCCGCCAGAGGACGAGGTTGGCTTCGTCCTGCTCGGGCTGCGTCCAGTAGCGGCAGAGGAAGCAGCCGCCGGCGTTGTGCGTATCGATCGAGCCGATGTACTCCATCCGCCACGGCGCCCAGATGTTCCTGGAAAACTCGGCCATGCGACGTCCCTTTCCGGTTACCGGGCAAGGTCTTCGGTCTGCTTGGTCCGTATTGCGGCCTTGCCTGCATATGTTAGACTAAGGGTTCGCTTTGCTGCGAGCAAGGTCACTTGAGGCCACAGAGGATACTACCGTGAACCGATGGCTTTCGACAGGATCGTTCGCATGGCTCGTCGCGGCGGGTTGCCTTTTGGCACTTGCCGGGTCGGCCCGTGCCCAGGTTGCCAGTCCCGCAACCGAGCCGACTGCCTCTGCCACGCAGGCGGCTCAGCCGGCGGGCGAGCAACTCAAGTTGGCCGGCGACGCTGCCTGGGCCGTGTTCCAGACACTCCGCGACTATGTGCACGCCGCCCAAATGACGGACGATCCCCAGCAGCGGGCGAAGGCCCTGGCGGATGCGCAGAAGCGGCTGGGCGAGGAGGTCTCGCTGCGACCAGGCGGAGACCCCGAGTCTCTCTCGACGTACGTGTCACTCTGGCCGGCGGTAGTCGCCCGTTACGTCGATGGGTTCCAGCGGGACCGTATGAAAGTGATACAGGCCGGCCAGCAGGTTATGGTGATTATCGTGGCGGCCAACCCGGACGACCAGAAAGTCCACGACCAGTTGCTGCAGGAGCTGACCAAGAGCCTGCAGGACCAAGGCCATACAGGCGAAGACCTGACGACGCTACGGGATGTGCGCCTTCGTCGGGAGTTGGCCCAGCAGGGCATCGGCTACCCGGTGGCCGCGACGATCGTCCTGAATATGCGGAACGTCAACGGGCAATGGAAGGCAACAGAGCTGGATCTGCGGCCGCCGCATGGCCCAACAAGCCAGCCTGGTCGGCGCCCGTCGATCCGAGTGCGGCCAGGCGTGGGCCCTGCCAATAATCCGGCAACGCAGCCGGCACAGTAACGGACAAACCCGACCAGGCGCGGGGGGATCATAGTCCCTGCCGAATCGGACAAGGACACTGGAGCTGCAAGCAATGTCAGACACGAAGCTTCGTATCGGTGTGGTGGGCCTGGGGACGTTCGTTGAGATTGCCCACATGCCGACGTATTTCAACAGCCGTTACAGCGAGATTCTCGACGTTGCCGCCATCTGCGACGTCAACGTCGACCGGCTGAAGGAGTGGGGCCAGAAGTACAATATCCCCGGCCAGTACACGAGCCTGGATGAGATGCTGGCCAAGGCAAACCTGGACGCCGTGACGATCGTCACGCCGGATCACACGCACACGCCGATCGCCCTGAAGGCGATCGAGGCCGGCTGCGACGTGCTGGTCGAAAAGCCCCTGGCGATGAACATCAAGGACTGCCACAAGATCCGCCAGGCCGCCCTCAAGAAGCAGCGCCGCGTAATTACCGATTTCCACAAGCAGGAAGACCCGGCCCACCAAGAGGCCCGCAGTCGGGTGCGCAGCGGGCGCTACGGCGAGCTGCAGTTCGGCTACGTCTGGATGCAGGACGCGATCACGGTGCCGGCAGGCGGGTTCTTCAAGACCGCCTTGGCGGCGCACTCGTCGCCGAACTGGTTCCTGGGCGTGCATTTCTACGACTGCGTCCGATTCATTACGGGGCTGGACTCCTGGAAGGTCAAGGCGACGGGGTACAAGCAGGTGCTCGGCCCCGAGCGCGGCATCAACACGTACGACGCGATCAAAGCCGACGTGATCATGAATAACGGCGCGGCCCTATCGTTCTACCTGAGCTGGAACTTGCCGGAGAACATCCCATCGCTGACGCGGCAGGGCATCTACTTCCAGTTCGCCAAGGGAGAGACGTACATCGACACGCGGGACCGGGGATTCTTCGAGTCCACCTACCAGGCGGGCTATAAGGCCGTCAACCCGATGTTCCTGCGCGATACGGAGCACGGCAAGGCCGGCTACGGCTGCGAATCGATCGGCGAGGCCCTCCGCCAGTTCCACGACCTCAAGCTCGCCAGCCGCGCAACCTACCAGCAGCTCGAGGACAAGCACCCCAGCGGGATCAACGGCTTCTACGCCACGCTCACCGGCCAGGCCGTCGACACGTCCCTCGCCCAGGGCACCAGCTTGCAGGGCGGCCAGATCGTCATCGGCAAGGAAGTCGATTGCAACGACCTGCTGCAGAGCGAACTGGGCAATGATGCGAAGGAATACCTTGTGAACGTGGCGAAGTAGGGGGATGGCTGTTCGTTGTCAGTAATTGGGTATTGGTTGCTGGCTGACGCCATTGGCGCCACACGACCCGACGGAAGCAAGCAATCGGGCCGCTGGGGGCAGATACTCCCCGCGGCCCGCTCCATTTCATCGCTGATTCCCGCAGGGCTGAGCATGCCCGTCAGCGCAACTGGATGTACTGCACCTCGGGCTCGCGGGCGATGGCATCGAAGAACGGCAGCGTGTAGCTGCGGTCGGGCAGGCGGATGTTATAGGTGGCCTTGAGCGTGCCGTCGCCGCGGCGCTCAAGGGCGATGTCTAGCACCTTGGCAGGCTGCTTCTCCATCTTCTCGGCGAACTGCTCGACCTGGCCTGGGACGTCTGGCAGGATCACCTCGACGGTCTTGTACCACTGGGCCTCAAGGCGGGCTTCGATGCGATCAAGCGCGAACAGGGCGAACAGCACCAGGGCGGTGGTGACCAAGGCGTGGAAGTACATGCCCATGCCCACCCCCAGGCCGATGGCGGCGACGCACCAGATCGTCGCGGCTGTCGTCAGTCCGCGGACTTGCAGGCCACTCTTGAGGATTGCCCCAGCGCCTAGAAAACCGATGCCGCCCATGACGCTGTAGGCGAGCCGGGCCGGATCGACCTGCAGGATTGTCTCGGAGCGTGGCGCGATCCGGCCGTAAGTCTCCGCAAAGGAGTTGCTGATTAGCATGACCAGGCAGCAGCCCAGGGACACGAGCATCATCGTCCGCAGGCCCGCGGCTCGGCCGTGGATCTGTCGCTCGAGGCCCATGCAGGCACCCAGCGCGCCGGCGACACCGAGGCGCACCAGGGCCTCGACCCATGTGGTGTACAGCGGGCCCCCGGGGTCCAGAAACGAGGCAAAAGCCGCTAACATAGCACGCACTTCCTATCAACGAGGAGCCGGCCAGCGGGTGGCCGAACAAACGGTCACGCCATCGGGCAGCGGCTATTCACTCCGGCTCGCGGGTTACTTCCGAACGCGGGGTCGACGACCCAGCGTTGCTTCACGGCGCTTGGGCGCGGGGGAGGCCAGCACCGCCTTGGCCTTGTTCATGTCAGCAACCTTGATGACGCAGCGGGTCTTGCCAGCGGCCCCGACCGTTGCGTAGGCATAGGAGATGTTGATGTGTTCGCCGGCGAGCCGAGCGCACAGGTCGGCGATGGCGCCGGGCCGGTGCGGGATCTCGACGGACAGCACGTCCGTCTCGGTCACAGGGATCGACAGTTTCTTCATCACTTGCCGGGCATCGACCGGCTTGTCAACGATCAGTCGCAGCACGCCGTGTTCCGTCGTGTCGGCCATCGTCATCGCCATGATGTTGATCTTGCCCCGGGCCAACTCTCCCAGGACCTGTGCCAGCACGCCCGGTTTGTTCACCAGGAAGACCGAGAACTGTGTTTCGATTTGCATGGCTTTGCCTCACGCAAGATAAGCAGTTAGTCCCGCCGCTTGGCGGGAGGTCATTGACGTCTAAAGTGCCCCGCCCAGGCGCATCGCCTGGAGCACCGAGATCGCGAGGCCTTCTTGCACTTGCCGCATATCGAGGAATTCGGTGTCGCTATGGGCCTCCTTGAGCGTGCCTGGCCCGAACGTTACAACATTGTGGCCGTGTTTGGCAAAGATCCGCGCGTCGCAGGAGACCTGCCAGCCTGTCACTTCGGGCCAAGGCTTGCCCAGCGCCTGGCTGGCGAACTGGAAGGACTGCATGCCGGGGCTGTCGACCGCACAGGCGAATGCGTTGTTGTGCAGTTTGTCGTAGCGCATCTCGCTCATCTCGGGCTTGTACTGCACGCCGAAGAAGCGGCAGTAATCCTGCACGCCCTGGGCGGCCGCCTGGCGGAGCCGCTGCATCACCTGGTCCATATCGTGAGTCGGTACGAAGCCCTGGCCACCCTCGAGCACGAGCGGATCGATGTCTCCCTGGGCGTCGGCGAACCGGCCCTGGGCCTTGACCTGGGCGAAGGCCTTGCCGGCCTGCATGAGCGCCAGCATGATGAACGCCGCCTTGGTGATCGCGCCGTCGCATTTGGCGACCGCGCCCATGTGACCGGCCTTGCCGTAGACGTCCAGGCGGAAGGTCGGCGAGTTACCCTGGCTGGTCACCTGCAGCTTGTAGTGCCGTTCGACCTTGGGCTTGCCGGTCTCGGGGTTGACTTCCCTGGTCTTGTCGCCGTAACGCTGGGTGTACTCGCGGACGGCGGCATCGATGACCTCGCTCACGCGCATCGCAAGGCGATCGGGGTTGGCCACGCCGGCGACCGTCATCGCCAGGGCGACGTGGTCGTTGACGGCCGACGGATGCTTGCCGTAGATGCCCAGCACGCCGTGATTGGTCTGAACGTGCTCGGGCTTGAAGAGTGGGTGCTTGCCTTCGGCCTTGATCTTGGCGCCTTCGATTTCGAGGGCCCGGATCACGAAGGGCCACATCTCGACGGTCTTGGCATTGGGCACGCCGGCGCTCTTGAGAGTGCACTGGTACCACACGCAGCCGCGGTTGGCCGGGTGGGCGAGATTGCCGGTGATCTCGTGGATGACCGCCTCGTAGCCCTTGTAGCGATCGTCCATCATCAGCGACAGTGAACCGTTGCCACCCATCTCCTCCTCGATCACGAACTGGTAGGCCCGCGTGGCCGCGAACTTCAGGCCGAACTTCTTCTTGGCTTCCTCGATGAGTTTCATCTGGGCGATCAGCAGGACGACTTCGCCCTTGTCATCGCACGAGCCGCGGCCGTAGACCAGAGGCCCATCGACTCGAGGGCCGATGAACGGAGCGACCGTGTCGATGTGCGCGTTGTAGAAGGCGTTGCTCCCTTTGCTCGACGGCTCGTCCGGCGCGACGATCGTCACGAGGTTGTAACGGCCCTTATAGGTGTCCTCACAGGAGAGCGGCTGGTTGCGCTCGGCGGTGCAGGTGTAGTAAAGTCCGGAGTAGTAGGGATGTTCCTGGATCTTCGGGTTGATGGGTTCGCGGCTGACCTTGGCCTTGTCACCCAGGATCGCCTTGAGTTCCCGCTCGGCGACCTGGAAGACCTTGTCCTCGTTCTCGCCGAGGCGGGCCACGTCGCTCTGGATGCACGTGTCGAACGCGAGCATTTCGACCAGCAGGTCACGGCAGTACTTCGTGTACTCCTCGCTGCAGGCCCGCTGCTTTACGAACTCGGCTACTTGCTGTACTTCCTTGTCGGTCACGTTGTTCGCTCCCTGTTTGAGTATAGGTCGCCAAAGGCGTCCGGTACATCCGTACTACTGCGGTGTTGCGGCGCTGGCACGCACCAGAAGGTCATTCAGCCTGCGATCGAACGGCACCTCCACGATCTTGTAACCGACCGCCTTGTTCAGCGAGGGTCGCTGGCCTGGCGGGGCCAGTTCCATGACCACATTCAGCAGCGAGCCGGGCCGGCTGCCGTACTGTTTCTCGTAGTATGCAGCAAATCCGTCGGCACTGCGAATGATCCGCCACCAGAGCCGCAGTTGCTGCTGCTCGTGGGCAACGGCGACAAATTGTGACATCGACAGGCACTGCTTTACCTGCGCGTCGAGTTCGTCGAACAGGTCGGCTGGCTTGTATGGGTGCGACGCCAGGGGTGGCGAGCCGAGTGCCGCGAAACTCAGCGTGAACAAGACTCGCACGTCGCCGTTGGCCGCCTGCCAGAGATCCTGCTGCAGGGCGCTGAGGTTCACTCGCTGGCCATCGACCTGGAACTGCCAGTCGTGCTCGAAGTCCGGCTTGAGCGGCGAGTAGACCGACTCGGCCGGGTAGTCCGCCAGGGCCGCCCGCACCGCGCAGGCGTTGCAGGCGTTGATATAGTACGACAGTCGTTGGGCGTCGGTCGTGAAGTCCTGCGGCGTACTGGCCGGCCCAGTCCTGGCGAGCACCGCCAAGTACGCGTTCAAGTCGTCCGGATGATCGAATATCTCGCGGTATTCGACCAGTGCCGGGTAGGGCGGCTCGGCAAACTGGCCGGTCCGCTCGTCGGGCCGGGTGGGCCAACCGGCCGCGACATGCTTGAGCAGCAGGACTTGCCAGGCGGCATCATCGTAGCCGTCGATCCGCACGGGCTGTGTAGCTGCGCTGCCGATGGGCCCGAGCAACATCAGTTTGCGGCCGGGCCGGACGGTCTTGCCGGGCGAGGCGCACCCGGCCAGGACCGCCACCAGCGCTACGCACAGGCATATCCGCCGTGTCAGGTCCATCGTCACCGATTCGATCTCCAAGGCTGCCGTTGCCGTACAGGGCTCGTGTCCCACTCCGCCATTTTACCGGCGGAAGCGGAGGCGTCGAGGACCGGGAGCCGCTTGATAGGCGCGGTCTTTACGCCTTCAGGCGGTGCAGCACCAGCCCCGTGCCCAGTTTCGGGTAGAAGTAGGTGCTCGTCTGCGGCATGGTGTCGGCTGCGTCGCAGACCGCCATGAGGTCGCCCATCGTGCAGGCCTGGACCAGGATCGCCGAGGTATCCGCGGTGATCGCTGCACACGCCTCGACGGTGTCGTGGGTGTAGCGGATCTTGACCGGTTC
>JANYLN010000326.1 GCA_025357795.1 Planctomycetota bacterium | reverse complement strand
AAGGGCACGGTGGTCGAGCCGGGGGGTCAGCCGGCCGAGCAGGCGATCGTCCGGGTCGTGGCCTGGTATCCCAAGGGGCAGCCGACCTCGGCCAGCGGGGAGTCCGAGCCGGTGGAACTGCCTTGGCGGGCCACCCGCACTGGGGAGAAGGGCGAGTTCACGCTGGAGAACCTGCCGCCTGGTCGGGTCATGATCGAGGCGGCCGCGAAGAACGGCTCCTACCGGACGGTCGTGAACGTGCAAGTACCGGAAGGCAAATCGGTTATGGAATCCAAGATCACCCTGCAGACCAGTCAGTCCAAGCCGCCGATGTAATTGCGGAGTGACCCGCTTTACACCGGTCGCAGCGGGGCGGACAATGCGCGGCTTATGCTTGGCAAGCAGAGAAGAACAACAATGCAGCCCCCCGTGGATCGACATCGCGGCAGATCCAGCCGGCAGCGTTCGGTTGGCCGAGGGGTGGGTCTTGCGCTGGTCCTGCTGGGCGGATGTGTCCTGCTTGCGGGGTGTGAGAACCGCACGGCTGAGAAACCCCGGGCGAGCGAGGCGGCTGGGGCGGCCACTCGGTCGGCGGGCACCCAGGCCAGCGGGCCTGCGGCGAGCCTGCCTACAGGGCCGGCACCGAAGCTGGCCGTTGGAGATTACGTCGTCGATCCGGTCATCGATCCATCGGAAAAGGACGCCGGCCCCAAGCGGATCATCAGCATGGCCCCCTGCCTGACGGAACTGTGCTATGCGATGGGCCTGGGGGAGCGGCTGGTGGGCCGGACGCAGTACTGCGTATATCCCCCTGCCGCACAAAAGGTTGAGATCGTTGGAGCGCTGCTGGATCCCAATGTGGAGCGGATCCTGACATTGCAGCCGGACCTGGTGCTGATCACCGCCAGCAGTTCGATGCTCAAGGAGAGGTTCGCGGCCTTGAAACTGCCTGTGCTGATCCTACCGGACAGCAGCCTGGAGGATGTCTTTCTGGCGGTCGAGCAGCTGGGGCGGGCGACGCAGCGGCCGAAGTCGGCGGCGGCGCTGGTCCGGCAGTTGCGGGCCGAACTGGGCCAACTGCAGCAGGCCTCGCACGCGGCGCGGGCCAGGCCGTATAAGGTGATGTTCGTCACGGGCGCCCTTTCCAATCCGCCGCGGAGCCTGTGGGTGGCGGGTCCGGGCAGCTACATCGACACATTACTGAGCCTGGCTGGCGCGAGCAATGCCCTGGAGGGCGACCGGGCGTGGCTGGAGATCAGTGCCGAGCAGGTGCTGTGGCTGCGGCCGGAGGTGATCGTCGAGGTGCGGGAAGCGCCGCAGGCGAGCCAGCGGGATGAGGCGGTGGCGGCCTGGCGGAACCTGCCGGGCCTGGCGAAGGTCCGGATCGTGACGCTGACGGAAATCGGCATGATGTTCCCGGGGCCTCGCGTGAACGTGATGCTGGCGAAGTTGATGGACGGGCTGTACGCGCACGGAGCGGCTCGGGATGCGGATTGAGTGGGACAACGTGGTCGTGCAGCGGGGGCCTCGCGACGTACTGGGCGGCGTGTCGCTGACCGCGGAGCCGGGCGAGGTGTTGGCGATCGTCGGCCCGAACGGGGCCGGCAAGAGCACCCTCGTACTGGCGGGGCTGGGCATGCTGCCGGTCAAGGGCGGCCGCGTTCGGCTGGACGGGCACGACCCGCGGCGATTGTCGAGGTGCGAGGTTGGCCGGCTGGCAGCCTACGTTCCCCAGTTCTATGAAGGATATATGGGCTTTACGGTGCGGGACGTCGTCGCCAGCGGGCGGTACGTGCACCTGCCGACGTTCGGCGCACCGAGTCCGCAGGACAGCGAGGCGGTCCGGCAGGCCCTGGCGGATTCGGGCCTTTTGGGCATGGAGGATCGGCAGGTCAGCACGCTCTCGGGCGGGGAGCGGCAGAAGGTGTGGCTGGCGGGGGCGATGGCGCAGGGATCGCCGGGGCTGCTGCTGGATGAGCCGACCAGCGCGCTGGACCCGCACCACCAGGCGGAGCTGATCTGCCTGATCCGCCGGCAGGCGGCCGAGGGCAAGACCGTCGTGGTGATCTGCCACGACTTGAACCTCCCGGCGATGTTGGGAGCGAAGGTAGCCGCCTTGAAGGCGGGGCAGGTGGTCTTCTGGGGCGGCGCGGCGGAGTTCATGCAGCCGGGGTTGCTGGAGGAGATCTTCGGCAGCCCCTTCGTAATTGCGCGGGAAGAACGGACCGGCCGGTCGTGGGTCGGCCTGGCGGTGTGAGATCTTTCGTCCATTCGAAAACCTGTGGTATAGATGACAAGAGATGCGTGCATGCAAGCGGTAGTCAGTTATAAGGCGAGCAAGCTGCCCTTTGTGGTGCTGGTGATCGCGTGTCTGGCGACGGTGTTCCTCGTGCCGCTGGTGGGCATGGGACACGTCGGCTGGGGCGATATCAAGGCTGGTTTGACCGATCCGGGCGCCAGCGTGGCCGGGCGGATCTTCTGGCAGGTCCGGGTCCCGCGGCTGCTGCTGGGCATGCTGGCGGGGGCGACCCTGGCGGGAGCGGGGGTGGCGTTCCAGTCGATGTTCCGCAACCCGCTGGCCAGCCCGTTCACCCTGGGCGTTTCCAGCGGGGCGGGGCTGGGCGCGGCCCTGGCGATGGGACTGGCGGGGACGTGGGCGTGGCTGGCCAGCGGCTGGGCGGTCAGCGCGGCGGCGTTTGTGGGGGCGATGGGCTCGGTCCTGATCGTCTACGGCCTGGCGGGGGTGCGGCGGGGCTTTTCGAGCAATACCCTGCTGCTGGCGGGTGTGAGCATCGGCTACATCTGCTCGGCGGTGATCCTGTTGGTTCAATATATGTCCAGCCAGGCGGTCACGAACGCGACGGTGCGCTGGCTGATGGGCACGGTCGATCCGCTGACGGGCTACTCGGTGTTCACCTACGCGATGCCGCTGGTGCTGCTGGGTCTGGCGGTGCTGGCGTGGCATTGGCGGGAGATGGACCTGCTGATGATGGGGGACCTGGTGGCGGCGGGGCGAGGCGTGAACGTCCGCAGCGTGCGGCGGTGGATCTACTTCAGCGCGTCGGTGATGGTGGCGGCCGTGGTGGCCCACACCGGGCCGATCGCCTTTGTGGGGCTGGTGGTGCCGCACCTGGTCCGGATGGCGGTGGGGCCGACGCACGGGCGGCTCTTGCCGGGAGCCCTGCTGGGCGGGGCGGTCTTTTTGCCGGTCTGCGACGTGATTGCGGCAAATGCGATGCGCTGGGTCAGCCATGCAGCGACGCCGGCGGGGCAGCTTTCGGCCCTGTCGATCCCGGTGGGGGTGCTGACCAGCCTGATCGGGGGGGTCTTCTTCCTGGGGATGCTGCTGGGCAAGCGGAGCGAGACGATCTTGTAGACGCGGAAGACATGGCAGGATTGGCCGAAATGGGATGCCGATGGTAGATTGCTGCCATCCATGGATAATGGAAGCCGTACACACAGAACAGTTTGCAAACGAGGTGGCATTATGCGAAGGTCAATAACGACAGTCGGGCTGGTACTGGGCTTTGCGGCGCTGGCGCTGCTGGTGAACGGCTGCAAGCAGGACCAGCCGAAGCGCAAATACATCGAGCCGATCGAGGGGACGGCCCTGGAAATCAACCTCGAGACCAACGAGGTGGCGATGGAGTTCGTCCACCCCGAGACGGGCACCGCCGTGGTGCGCAAGGGCATCGTGAACAACACGACGCAGGTCCAAGTCAACGGGGTGACCGCGCGGATCGAAGACATCCACAAGGGGGACACGGTGAAAGTAACCGGGTACCAGGAAGGCCCGCGCGAGAACCGCAAGTTCATGGTCACCAGTATCAGTGCCCGCCGCTCGAGCAATGAATGGCTAGACACGGAGGGGGCGGCGACCGTCCCGGCCAGCCGACCCGCGGCCGGGATAGAATCTTTGGGGACTCGCCAGAAGCCGACCAGTGTAAAGTAGCCGGCGAAGCGCCCCCGAGGTGAAGTCCGTAACTCCAAGGCGGCTGAGCCGTAGCAGTCGAGGATATACGCATGCCGGCGAGAAACCTGGTCTGGATCCTGGTCGTCGCGACGATCGCCCTGCTGCTATGGAATGGGCCGGACGTCATCGCGCGACGGGAGACGGTTTACGAGCTGTTCAGCCCGCTGGTCGATGTCCGCGCCGAGATCCACAAGCGCTACGTCGAGGAAGTCGACGACAAGGCCCTGATGCGCGGCGCGATCGAGGGGATGCTGCACAGCCTGGACCCGTTCAGCACGTACCTGAACCCCGATGACTATCCGCGCTTCAAGCAGCACACGGCAGGCCGCTTCGGCGGGATCGGCATCGAGGTCGGCCTGAAAAACGGGGTGCTGACGGTCATCACGCCGATGGAGAACACGCCGGCGTTCAAGGCGGGCCTCCTGGCGGACGACCGCATCCTGGAGATCGACAACGAGCCGGCCGACCACATAACCATGGCTGACGCGGTGCAGAAGCTCATGGGCAGCCCGGGCAGCCAAGTGACCCTGAAGGTCTGTCACGCGCTCAAGGACCAGGTTGAGACGATCTCGATCACCCGCGCGGAGATCGAGGTGGCTAGCGTCTGGGGCTGGCAGCGCGACGCCGACAACGGCTGGGACTACTGGGTGGACGCGGAGAACCGCATCGCCTACGTGCGGGTCAGCGGCTTTCTGGATAACACGCCGGCCTCGTTCAACCAGGTGATGCAGAAGATCATGGACAGCGGGCCGAAAGCCCTGGTGCTGGACCTGCGGTTCAACCCGGGGGGGTCGCTGCCGGCGGCGGTTTCGGTCGCCGACCGCTTCCTGGACAGCGGCACGATCGTCTCGGTCCGCGGGCGGTGGCGGGCGGAGGAG
>JANYLN010000317.1 GCA_025357795.1 Planctomycetota bacterium | reverse complement strand
CAGCGAAACTGCGTGACCAGATAAAGAACCTGGAAAAGGCATGACCATAGACGAACTGACAAGAAACCGCAGTGCCTGGCTGCGGGCGGACATGCCGATGGCGGACATCGTCATTTCCTCCCGCATTCGGCTGGCTCGGAACGTGGCGGGATTTCCGTTCCTGGCCAAGGCGGACAACGTGCAGCGGCGGGAGGTCTACCGGCTGTTGCGCGACAGCATCGACCGTGCGCAGGTCGCCGACGACCTGACGTTCATCGACCTGGAGACGGTCGATGAGATGGACCGGCAGGTCTTGATGGAGCGGCACCTGATCAGCAAGCAGTTGGCGGAGTCCGACGGCAGCCGGGCGGTGGCGTTCAGCAAGGAAGAGACTGTCAGCCTGATGATCAACGAGGAGGACCACCTGCGGATGCAGGTGCTCCGCAGCGGGCTGCAGATGGACGAGTGCTGGGCGGTGATCAGCCGGATCGACAACGCGATCGAAGAGCACATCGACTTTGCGTTCCACACGCGGTTCGGCTACCTGACGGCGTGCCCGACGAACGTGGGCACGGGTATCCGGGTCAGTGCGATGCTGCACCTGCCGGCCCTGAAGCTGACAGGCGAGATGGAGCGGGCGTTCCGCGCGGCCAAGGATATGCACCTGGCGATCCGGGGCCTGCATGGCGAGGGGACCGAGGCGACGGGCGATCTGTACCAGATCAGCAACCAGACCACGCTGGGCAAGAGCGAGGAAGAGATCATCAGCGAGTTCAAGCACCTGATCATCCCGAAGATGGTGGAGTACGAGAAGCGGGCCCGCCAGGCGATGCTGCGGGAGAAGAGCACGGCGCTGGACGATAAGATCTGGCGGGCGTACGGGCTGCTGACGCATGCCCGGACGGTCAGCACGGAAGAGGCGCTGTTCCTGCTCTCCCACGTGCGGATGGGCGTGAGCCTGGGGCGGATCGACAGCCTGAAGCTCGAGGCTCTCAATGACCTGTTCCTGATGATCCAGCCGGCCCACCTGCAGAAGCTGGCCGGCAAGAAGCTCAATGGCGAGGAGCGTTCGACGGCCCGGGCGGAGCTGATCCGCAAGCGGTTGACGAACGTGAATACGAACTAGGACGGCTGTTCCTTGCCGGTCGTTAATAGGTAATTGTAACAGCAACGGCGACAGCGAGAACAACTACGGGCCACCTGCTCTAATAGGCAGGTGGCTCTTTTCTTTTACCATGCCCCGGGCGGACTTGCGGCTGGTCCGCTCGCGGGGCCATTGGGGCGGCAGGTCGGGCGGGGATTTGGGCGCTACAGTTGTAGGGTGGAAAGGGGTGGAGAGAGGCGAATCACAGGACGGCTCGTTTCCGTCGTCCCTACGGGACCGTCAAGGTCAACGGCATTCAAAAAGGGCGACGAAGGTGTTGTTCGTACACGGATCCTAAAATCATACAGCGCTAATCATGCAGCGCTGCAAAAAGGAGATGACCATGCAACGGCCTAATCGGACGGTCCTGGTAACCGGCGTGACGGGCAAGCAGGGAGGGGCTGTCGCTCGGCACCTGCTTGAGAAGGGGTTCGCGGTACGCGGGATGACGCGGAAGCCGGACAGCGAAGCGGCCCGCCGACTGGCGGATCTTGGGGTCGAGACCGTACAGGGGGACCTGGAGGACGCGGATTCGCTGGATCGGGCTGTCAGCGGCGCGTGGGGCGTGTTCGCGGTACAGACCATGGCGGAGGTGGGCGTCGAGGGCGAGGTGGAGCAGGGCATGCGGCTGGCGCAGATCGCTCGCGTGGCGGGGGTCGAGCACTACGTCTACACCTCGGTCGGCTCGGCGCAGCTGCAGACCGGGATCCCGCACTTCGAGAGCAAATGGCGGATCGAGCAGAAGGTGCGGAGCCTGGGGTTCCCGGGGTACACGATCCTGCGGCCCGTCTTTTTCATGGAGAACCTGCTGACCCCCTGGGTGCTGCAGGGCGACAAGCTCGTGCTTCCGCTGGCGCCTACGACGGTGCTGCAGATGATCGCGGTGGACGACATTGGCAAGTTCGGGGCGATGGCCTTTGAGCGGCCCCGCGAGCTGAACCGGGCGGAGATCGATATCGCGGGCGACGAGGCCACCATGCCGCAGGCGGCGGCGACCCTGAGTGAGGCCCTGAGCCGGCGGATCACCTTCGTGCGTGCCCCCATCGAGCAGATGCGGCAGACCAGCGAGGAGATGGCGATCATGTTCGAGTGGTTCGAGCGGGTCGGCTACAGCGTGGACATGGCTGGGCTGGAGGCGAAGTACGGCATCCGGATGATGAAGCTGGAAGAGTGGGCGCGGCAGCACGCGAGGGTGTCGTAGGGGGCGGCGACAGGACGGCGAAGGGTATCTGTCTTTCAGCAACCGCATGCCCACCTCCGGGGCAGAGCTGGCTGACGATACGGGCTCGTCAGCCAGGAGGAGGGCGTGGCACCTGACCAGCCGAGAAGAAATCGCCGGGCGCAAGTTCACAGTTCCGATCCTGGGCGGTTCTGGTCTTTCCGGGCGGCCTCGTGTAGACTTCTGGGCCAAAGAGCAAGTCACGCGAGGACGCCCGAATGATGAAAACGGTTCACCTGATCTTCAACGCGCACATTGACCCAATCTGGTTATGGCCCTGGCAGGCGGGACTGGATGCGGTGCTGGCGACGTGCCGGAGCGCTTGCGATCGGCTGGATGCGCATCCGCCGCTGGTGTTCACGCGGGGGGATGCCTGGTCGTACGAGCAGATCGAGAAGGTCGATCCGGCCTTGTTCGAGCGGATCCGCCGGCACGTCGAGGCGGGGCGGTGGAGCATCGTGGGGGGATGGTGGATCCAGCCTGACTGCAACCTGCCGAGCGATTTTGCCCTGCGCAAACAGATTGAGGTGGGGAAGAAGTACCTCTCGGAGCGGTTCGGCCACTGGCCGAGGACCGCCTACAACGTCGATTCGTTCGGCCACTCCGCGGGTCTGCCAGGCTTGCTGCGCGAGGCGGGGCAGGACTGCTACGTGATGATGCGTCCCCAGGAGCATGAGATGAAGCTGCCTGCGAGGCTGTTTCGCTGGCGGGGCTTCGAGGGCGGTCCGGAGGTGGTTACGTTCCGGATCGCATGGGCGTACGCACACGGGGGGACGGATGCGGCCGAGCCGATCAAGGCGTCTCTTACGGAACTGCCGGAGGGGATCGAGCAGACGATGTGCTTCCTGGGGGTGGGGGATCATGGCGGCGGGCCAACCGAGGCGCAGCTCGCCTGGCTGAAGGAAAACTGGAATCGGTTTGAGGGGGTGAAACTGGAGTTTTCGTCTCCCGAGCGGTTCTTTGAGGCGGTCCGGCCGGAGGTTGGGAAACTGCCCCTGGTGACGGGGGAGCTGCAGTATCATGCCGTCGGGTGTTACACGGTGTATCGGCCTGTCAAGGTGGGGCTGCGGCGAAGCGAGCACCTGGTCCGGCAGGCGGAGATCGCGCTGGAGCAGGACCCGCTGCCCGATCCGCGGGCCGCAGAGCGGTTGGCGGAGGCGTGGAAGCATGTCGTGTTCCATCAGTTCCACGACACGCTGGGCGGGACGTGCATTCCATCGGCGTATGGGCAGGTCGAGGCGCAGCTGGGCCATGCCCGCAGTGCAGCGGATGAGATCATCCAGCACGCGTTGCGGCGGCGGATGGGGGCGTTGCCCGACGACCTGATGCAGCGGATCGTGCTGTACAACCCGTCCGATCGGCCTTTCAATGGATATGCGGCGGTCGAGCCGTGGATGGGCTGGCGGGGTTGGCAGCCCGGGTGGCGGCTGATCGACGAGCAGGGCAAGGTGCCGCTGCAGCAGGCGGGGCCGGCCGAGGCGGTGGTCAACGGCCTGGTGCGGCTGGTAGCGAAGGTGCATGTGGAGCCGGGGCAGGTTCGCGTGCTGCGGGTCGACGAGTCAGGGCAGGCGGGCGAGCCGGCCAATCTCAACCAGCCCGTGAGTGCGGGGGTGGATTGGATCGACAACGGCGACAGTGTCACGGCGAACCTGGGTGGGCGATGGCTGCGGTTTGGTGATGTAGTTCTGGCAGTGCCGCGGCTGGACCTGCTCGAGGACCTGAGTGATACGTGGTCGCATGGGGTGGATCGCTACGCGGAGGCGGCGGTGACGGCGGTCGGCTGGAGCGAGCCGTGCGTAGCAGAGTCGGGGCCGGTGATGGCGGCCCTAGTGCAGCAGGGGCGGTTCGGGCAGTCGTGGGCGCTGGCGGAGTACCGCGTGTACGCGAGCGAGCCGTTCGTGGAGGTGCGGCTGCGGGTACACTGGGCGGAGCAGTTCAAGGCGCTCAAACTCGTGCTGGCGCTGCCGGGCGGGATGACGCGGCGAACGGACGGCGTGCTGGGGGCTGCGATCGATCGGGCGATGGACGGGGCGGAGCGGCCCGTGCGGGACTGGACATTGCTGCGGGACGGGGAGGGTGGCGGCGTGGCGGTGGTTTCGCCAGACGTGTTCGCCCTGGACGCCACGCCGCAGCGGGTGCGGCTGACGCTGCTGCGCAGTCCGCGGATGGCGCACCATGAGCCGTGCCGGCGGAGCGATCCGCGGGACCGGTTCGCGGATATGGGTGAGCATGAGTTTCGATTCCGGATATACGCGGGCAAGGGCCTGCGGCAGGAGTACCTGGACGACCAGGCTCTTATGCTGCATCGGCCCGTGGTGATGGCGGATTTGACGAGAGGAATGAAGTCGTGAAGAAGGTGATTCTTATCGGTGATTCGATCCGCATGGGCTACCAGGCGACCGTGCGGCAGGATTTGGCCGGTGTGGCGGATGTGGTGTGGCCGGAGATGAACGGCTACGACAGCCGGAACGTGCTGGCGAAGGTCGAGGAGTGGGCGATCGAGCCACAGCCCGACATGGTGCACCTGAACTGCGGGTTGCACGACCTGAAGCGGGACCGGACAGTTGGGGGCTACCAGGTGTCGCTGGAGGATTATGCGAGGAACGTCGAGGAGATCTTGCAGCGGTTGACGAGCCAGACGAAGGCCAAGGTGATGTGGGCGACGACCACGCCGGTCAACGATCGCTGGCACCGCGAGAAGAAGCCGTTCGACCGTTTCGAGGCGGACGTGCAGGCCTACAACGCCAAGGCCGTGGAGATCTGCCGCCGGTTGGGCGCCCAGGTGGACGACCTGCACGCGCACACGATGCAGGCCGGGTGCGACCGGTACCTGTCGGCCGACGGCGTACACTTCACTGCCAACGGCTACGAACTGCTGGGCGTGCAGGTCGCCAAGTTCATCCAGGCGAGCCTGTAGGCAGAGCTATCCATCGTACGCGTCTGGCGGGCCGGGAGTATGGACACTGTTACACACTGGATCACCCAGTACGGCTACGGGGGGCTGTACGTGCTGCTGGCGCTGGGCATTGTTGGGGTGCCCGTGCCGGACGAGACCCTGCTGACGTTCACGGGGTTTCTGGTTTACAGGGGGCAGATGCACGGTGCGGTGGCGCTGGCAACGGCCTGGGCCGGCAGCGTTACGGGCATCACGCTGAGCTACCTGCTGGGCCACTTCCTGGGCGGTTGGCTGATACACAGGTATGGCTGGTGGGTCCACCTCACACCGCAGCGCATGGAACGCGTCCATGCCTGGTTCGAGCACCACGGCAAGTGGACGCTCCTGTTCGGCTATTACGTGCCGGGCTTTCGCCATGTGACGGCCTACGCGGCCGGGATGGCCTGCATGCGCTACTGGGTCTTTGGGGTATTCGCCTATGGCGGGGCGCTGATCTGGGCGTCGACGTTCCTGCTGCTGGGCTACCTGCTGGGTCCGCAGTGGCAGACGGTCGTGGAGTATGTCGAGCATGGGCATGCGTATGTGCTGTACCTGACTGTGCTGGCGGCGGCGATTGTTGCGGTCGTGTGGATCGTCGGCAGGGTTCGCGGCCGGCCTGCTGGGTGAGGATGGTGTGCGATGGAAGAGATGACGCCATAGATCGCGCACCACGGGTACGCCAGCCTGTTCAGCCGGTTCTTCTGCTGGGGATAGGGGTGTTGAGGGCCGCCCTGTACACGAGGCGACACAAGGGGCGTGTCGCACAGTTGCCTTAGGGGCAGGCTTGCCAGTGGGGGGATACGGCGGTACACATCAGGACGTCCGGGTTTGTGGGGC
>JANYLN010000279.1 GCA_025357795.1 Planctomycetota bacterium | reverse complement strand
GTCCGCTGTCTGGCCGGGCTTCTCCAGCAGGAAGGCGTAGGTGGCGAACTCGACCGGCTGGCCCTGAGCGCCCAGCACATGGGCCGAATTGATGCCCGGCTCCTTGGCCGCCTCTTCCTGGCTGATCAACCCCGTCTGGCGGTAGACCAGCGGCAGTTTCTTGCTGGTACTGAACTCGTTGCGACGCTGCTCGAGGATCCCCTTGAGGCTTTCGGGCGTCTTGCCGGCTTCGAGTTCGCCCTTTGAGCCGGTGAACTCGGAAAACGCCGAGGCGCGAACCTCTTCCATGACCTGCCGCAGCAGGGCAGCCGCGTCATTCTGACGCATCTGCTCGACGACCTGATCCTTGACCTGCTCGAAGGTCACAGTCGGCTGGGTCGTCGGCTGCGTGGTCGGCGGGCGGCGGGGCTCGAACCTTTCCTTGTTGGCTTCAAAGTACTTGCGGGCGCGGTCGTCGCTGACCGGCGGGAGCGTGCGGGTGATGTCATCGACGCTCGCGCCGACGTACTGGACACTCACGCGGTCTGGAATCTTGTAGCCGAAGCCGTACTTGCCGGCGCCCGGCAGATTGTCCCTGTACTTGCTGAACAGGTCCTGCATCTCGGCCTCGCTGACTGGCTGGCTAGCGGCAGCGTTCTTGGCCTCGAAGGCTCCCGCCGGCAGAAGGGCATAGCGGACCGTAACTTGATCGTTGGTCTGGACGAACAGATCCTTGACCTCGGGCTCGCTGATCTGCACGGCGGCGCTGGCCAGTCGGGCGGCATACGAAACCCGCAGGTACTCCGCGACGGCGCCGAAGAGATCATCGGTCGAGACGTTCATGCTGTCGCGGATCTTGGTGAGCCGGTCCGCTGAGACATTGGAGTCCTTGAAAAACTGCTTGACCTGGCTCTCGGAGATCGTCACGCCCATCCGGCGGGCTTCCTGGTCCAGGAGCCACCACTGCGTCAGGCCGTGACTACCCGTCAGCGGGCGCGCCCCCGCCATCATGATCGGATCCTGCGGCAGCCGCTGATTCGGCGGCATGAGCTGTTCCATCACCCACGGGTTGCGCCAGGGCACCTGCCAGGCAACGCCCATGCTCTCCAGCAGGTCCAGCCGCGATTTAAGGGCGGCATAGTCCCGGCCCTTAAGGCTATGGCCGAAGGCAGTTCCGACCGTGGCCTTCATCGGGTCGGTGCGGAACATATTCTCAAACGCCTGCCCGCCAAGCCAAACTATCAGCAGGGCGCTTGCGAATACGGCCAAAAGTTGTTTGTTGTGTTTGCGGAACCATTTCATCATGACCGATAACTCTCCTGCGAGTTGCCGTAAGACACACCTGATACAGGGTGTTATGACAATCTGGGCAGTATAGTACCTCGACTCAAAAAAGCAAGATTGTCCGCAGCGGCCAAAACGGCCAGGTTTGTGGCCGCACTTGACAAACCGCCCCGCTGGTCGCTACGGTTCCTGAGCCTTGGGGCGAAAAATCGCTTCCGGGTCGTCCGGGCTTGAGCAAGGGGTGCAGTCGGTGTGGGCCGACTGATACGTCCCTAGATTTCAAGGCTGCCGGGTGATGCGTTGCGGCAGGCTACGTCAGCCGAGCGGCTTTCATCGCATACTCGTATAGTAATACGTATAGTAATACGTAAAAAAACTGCGGCCGCATTAGCATAAGGTCCCTATTTTCGGGAAGTTGCGAAAGATCCGTACCACTATTATGGCAAAACGCACCAGCAAAACATCTGAAAATTACACCGGCGAGGGCAAGGCCCTGGTTATCGTCGAGTCGCCCGCCAAGGCCAAGACGATCAACCGCTATCTGGGGCAGGAGTTTGTGGTCAAGGCCAGCATGGGCCACGTCCGCGACCTGCCGAAGCGCGGTTTCGGCATTGATGTCGATCATGACTTTAAGCCTGAATACGAGGTCCTCGATACCCGTCGCAAGGTCATCGCCGAACTCAAGAAGCTGGCCGAGCACGCCAGCAAAGTCTATCTGGCGACAGACTTGGATCGCGAGGGAGAGGCCATCGCTTGGCATCTCTGGCAGGCGCTGGGTGTGCCAGCCGACCGGGTCCACCGCGTGATCTTCAACGAAATTACCGCCTCGGCGATTCAGCAGGCCTTTGCCCATCCCAAAGAGATTGACATTGATCGGGTTAACGCCCAGCAGGCCCGGCGGATCCTCGACCGCATCGTCGGCTACGAACTCAGCCCTTTGCTTTGGAAGAAGATAGCCAAGGGATTATCGGCAGGTCGCGTCCAGTCGGTGGCGGTGCGGCTGGTCGTCGATCGCGAGCATGAGATCCGGGCCTTCGTGCCGGAGGAGTTCTGGCGGCTGACGGCGTACCTGACGCCGGAACTGCAGCAGGCCGATCAGCTGCGCGATGGCTGGCGCAAGTACGTCAACCAGAAGAAGGACCGCACCCGCCGCAGCGATCTGGAATGGCTGGCAGCGCACAAAGGCATCCGTGCCGAACTGATCGAAGTGGCTGGCAAGGCGTTTCGCCCCACGTCCCTCGAGCAGGCCCAGCAGATCGCCGAGGCCCTGGGCTGGAAGGTCGAGAAGGCCAATCGCCAGCCGCATCGAGATTATAAGGATAAGGGGCTTGAGCAGGTCGAACTTATCGGACATCTGGGCACTGGTCCGCAGTACGCCGTCCGTTCGATCGAGACCAAGCGGACGACGACCCGGCCCAGCGCCCCGTTCATCACCGCGACGCTGCAGCAGTCGGCCGCGACGCAACTGTACTCCAGCACCAGCAAGACAATGCGGGTCGCCCAGGCGCTGTACGAAGGCATGGACATCGGCGAGGACGGGCCCGTAGGTATGATCACCTACATGCGTACCGACTCGACGAACATTTCGGCGGAGGCGATAGGCGCGGTCCGCGGTCTGATCCAGGACAAGTTCGGGCAGAACTACCTGCCGGAGCGGCCCAACACTTACAAGGCCCGCTCCAGCGCCCAAGAGGCGCACGAGGCGATCCGGCCGACCGACGTGTCCCGCACGCCGGAATCGCTCAAGGGCAGGCTCATCGGCGATCACGGGAAGCTCTATGAGCTGATCTGGCAACGGTTCGTGGCCAGCCAGATGAAACCGGCGGAGTGGGACTCGACTGTCGCGGCGATCACCGCCGAGACGCCGCAGGGGCAGGTGACGCTCAAGGCGGGTGGCCGGCGCCTGGTGTTCGACGGTTTCCTTCGCGTGACCGGTGTGGACGTCGCTGACGAGCAGATCCTGCCGGTACTCACTGAGAATCAGCCGATGGCCCCGCTGGAACTCGAGCCCATCCAGCACTTCACCTCGCCCCCGCCGCGGTATACCGAGGCGAGCCTGGTGAAAGCCTTGGAGGCCGAAGGGATCGGTCGGCCGAGCACATACGCGACGATCATCCAGACGATCCAGGCTCGTGGCTATGTCGAGCAGAAGGACCGCAAGTTCTGGGCGAGCGCGCTAGGCGAGGTGGTGACCAAGAAGCTGCTCGACCACTTCCCCCGGATCATGGATGTGAAGTTTACATCGCAGATGGAGAGCACGCTGGACAGCATCGAGGAGTCGCACGTCGACTGGGTGCAGGTCCTGCGCGAGTTCTATGATCCGTTCAAGCAGAACCTCGAGGTGGCCGAACGTGAGATGCCGGCGACCCGTAGCGAGATCAGTTCGCATACCTGCCCGGATTGCACCAAGCCGCTGACGTACCGCTGGGGCAAGACCGGGCGTTTCCTGGGATGCACGGGCTACCCGGAGTGCAAGTTCACCTGCAACGTCGATCGCGAGGGCAACCCGGTCCGGGCCGCGCTGACCGAGCATAACTGCCAGCGCTGCGAGAAACCCATGATCCTGCGGAGCAGCCGAGGCAAGCCGTTCCTGGGTTGCAGCGGCTACCCCGAGTGCGATTTCACCATGCCGTGCGACGAGACCGGCATGCCGCTGCGTAAGGTCCAGGCTACTGAGATCAAGGAGATCTGCGATGAGTGCGGCTTGGCCATGGCGGTGAAGTTCAAAGGGCGCAACGCCTTCCTGGGTTGCAGCAGCTACCCGACCTGCCGCGGGACCAAGCCGATGCCGCCAGGCGTGTACGTCGAGGCGCCGCCAAAGGCGCCCCCCGAGCAGTCGGGCATCAACTGCCCCGACTGCAAGCGGCCGATGGTCATCCGCAAGGGCAAGCGCGGCCCGTTCGTGGCGTGCAGCGGTTATCCGAAGTGCCGCAAGACGATCCCGATGGAGCGGCTGGAGCAGTTCAAGAACGGTCTGCCCACGCCACCAGCAGGTGTTGACGGCGCCGCACCGGCAGGCGATTCGGCGGAGGCCGACACCAACGGCGCCGCCAAGACCAGTACGACCCGCAATGGCAAGCTGGTGGTCGAGTCACTGGACACGCCGGTGAGTTGCCCCGAGTGTGGCAACCGGATGGAACTGCGGCCCGGCCGCTGGGGTCCGTTCATGGCGTGCGGCGCGTACCCGCGGTGCAAGGGGACGGCTCGGCTCAAGGGCAAGGCCCTCGAGCAGGCGAAGGAGAAGATGCCGGCGCCTCCGCCCAAGCCCAAGGCCGAGGCGACCGACATCGCCTGCCCGGAGTGCGGTTCGAAGATGGTGATCCGCATGAGTCGTCGCGGGCGGTTCCTCGGTTGCGGCGGCTACCCTAAGTGCCGTAACACGATGGAAATGCCCCCGGAACTGGCCGAGCAGGTCCGCAAGAGGCTCGAGCTGGAGTCGAAGGGGCCGTAGGGACGGCACCGGCTGGTGGTTACTGGCAGCGGAACGGCAACGACAGTCTCATGCCAGGGACGTGTTCCGGCACGCCCCTGACCTTAGTAGAAAACAGGTACTAGCAGTGAATGTCCGTTTCCTTGGCACCGGCACGTCGCATGGCATCCCGATGATCGCCTGCGACTGCCCGATCTGCACCAGCAGCGATCCGCGCGATAAGCGGACTCGGTCCAGCGCGCTGATCGAATATGCCGGCAAGTCCGTGCTGATCGACACGACGCCGGAACTGCGGCTGCAGTGTATCGCCAACAATGTGCGGCGGGTCGATGCCGTGCTGTTCACGCACGTGCACGCCGATCATGTGACCGGGCTGGACGACCTCCGCCGCTTCAACGAGGTGCTCAGGGCGCCTCTGCCGTGCTACGGCAACAAGGCCACCTTGGATCACCTGCAGCGGATGTTCCCCTACGCGTTCACGTTCGAGCCCCGGTACCCCAGCGCCAAGCCGACGCTCTTGCCGATCGAGGTCAACGGGCCGTTCGACCTGTTTGGCCATGGGGTAACCCCGATCGAACTCATCCACGGCCCCGCCTGCGTCCTGGGCTACCGCATTGGCCGGTTCGCCTACTGCACCGACTGCAGTGACATCCCGCTCGACTCGCAGGAGAATCTCCGGGACCTGGACGTGCTGGTGCTCGATGCCCTCCGCATCCGCCCGCATCCGACGCACCTGAGCCTGTCTCAGGCGATCGCCTGGGCCGGGCGAATCGGCGCAAGGCGCACGCTCTTTACACACATCGCCCACGAGATCCTGCACGCCGACATCCAGCCTACGCTGCCGGTGGGGATGGAACTGGCGTATGACGGAATGACGGTCGAGGTGGCGGAGTAGGGGATGGTGTGCCGTTCATACCCTGCGTGGCTTCGTAAAGGTTCTCTGGATCGCGCATCCGGGTGTCGCCAGCCATTACCAAAAAGAAAAGCGGCGGGACGCCGATCCCGTCGCTTCTGACAAGGGTTCCTGCCTATTAGCTGGTTTGGTTACTGCTTGCCCTTCGGAGGCACGATATTCAGAGCTTCCATCCGCCGATAGAGCCGGCTGCGACTGATACCCATGAGCTTCGCGGCCAAGTTCCGCCGGCCGCGTGCCCGCCGTAGGGCCGCCAGGATCGCCCGTCGCTCGGCATGCTCGAGGATCTCGTCGAGGCTGGTGGCCGGGATCGTCTCGTCGATGCCCGGCAGGGCCAGTTCCTCACCGCGGATTGTGCCCGGCAGGTCCTCCGCCAGGAGCGTATCGCCCTTGCCAAGAGCGTAGGTCGATTCGATCGCGTGCTGCAGTTCTCGGACATTGCCCGGCCAGTCGTACGCCAACAGCAGCGACCAGGCCCGCGGGGCGATGTGCTTGACCTGCCGTGTGCCCATGCGATTGCAGCGGTCGATGAAGTGCTGCACCAGCAGTGGGATGTCCTCCGTCCGTTCGCGCAGGGCCGGCAGATGGATGTGGATCACATTGATCGCGTAGAGCAGTTCGGCCCGCAGAGCCCCGTCGTACATGGCCATGTCGGCGCCATGTCGTGTGGAGGCGATGATCCGCACGTCCGGTAGTTTCTTCTCGCCATTTTCGATGGCGTTGCCGCTCCGGTTTTGGATCGCCTGGGCGAGCATCAATTGCAGGCGGGCGGGCAGGGCTTCCACATCCTGCAGGAACAGCGTGCCGCCGGCGGCCTCGTTGATCCACCCGGCCTGTGCGCCGCGCGCATGACTGGACGAGCCGAAGAGCGTCGTCTCCAGTGCGTTGGGTTCAATGGCTGAGCACGAGCCGGTAATGAAAGGCTGGTTCAGGCGGCCGCTGTGGTAGTGAATCATCTTGGCCGTCGTGGTCATGCCGACGCCGGCCTCGCCTGCGATGAGCACGGGCAGATCCGACTGGCAGGCCGCACGGGCCTTGTCCAGGCCGGCTTGCATCGACTCACTGCTGGCGACGATCTGCTCGAAGCCGTACTTCTGGGTCAGCTCCGCCTGGTACTGCTGCAGCTGCTTGCGGATGGCCTCCGCCGACTCGCGGATCTCGTCCTCGCGGTGCTTGGCCTGGTTGATGTCCCGCATGACCGCCAGGACCATTTCGAGCTTGCCGGCCGCATCCTTCAGCGGGGTGAAGACCACCTCCGCCCAGGTCCGCCGGCCGTCCTTGCGCTTCAGGAGCACTCTCTGGCGCGCCCCGCCAGCTTGGCCCTCGAAGATCTGGCTGCCCACACAGCTCTTGCCGGTTATCGGCCGGCCCTGCTCGTCCTGGCACTGGAAAAGCTGGTAGCAGAACGTCCCTTCGACCATCACCTCTTCGCGTGTGTAGCCGAGCATACGCTCGGCGGCTTTGTTGTAAAAGATCACGCTGCGGTTGCAGTTGAGGATCATGACGCCGTCCAATGCTTCCGACAGGCTGTCCATCAGGGCCTCGGGGGTTAGCCGCACGTTACTTACAACGCTTGTCGCCATGGAAGGGTGCTCCTGTACGTGCAAGGTTCGATGCGCGTTTCACATCCGGCGCATTCCCATGTACTGCGCACCAATACTAGGATACCTAAAAAACTGATGTCAAACTGGAAATAGGAAATGTTCAAGCCTATCGCGATGCGTTTTGTCCGATGTTGGTGTGGACGAAGCCCTTGGGCGAACTGATCCTTCCAGATACAACAGTGTGCAAAGGGCGGTGATCGCGTGACTTATATTCTACTCACAGGAGAAATACAGGCAAATTGCTCCAGAACTGATATACCACATATTTTGTCTACTGTAGCCGAATCGGTACGATCAAATTACTTAGGGGGTATGGGTATCCGATCGGGATTATGAGATAGGGTTTTGTCCGGGTGTGCGGCACAGGTGACCTGCCCTGCCACGCACGTGAAGCTCGGCGGCAAAGGGGTTTCCAGCAGCCCCGTCAGGGGATCGGGAAGGTCGCTTCGGGGCATTTCGAAGGATGCCAGGTCAGCCTGGTACCCTATGGCGATCCGGCCGATTTGATCGGCCAGCCCCAGCGCCGCGGCGCCATGTACGGTGCCCATACGCAGGAGCGTCTCCGGTAGGATGTCGGGCTGGTGCCTGTACAGCCAACAAAGCTCCTCCAGCACGCTGAGCGGGTGGGACTCGTCGTGCCCGTGGCTGGCGGCGCTGTCGGTACCAATCGCGACAGCGATGCCCGCTTCCAGCATTCCCCGAAACGGGTGTGCGGCATGGTCGAAGAACGCATGCGAGCGCGGGCAGTAGACTACGGCAGGCCGATCCTGCGCGGAAATCTCCGCCAACCGGCGCCAGTCGTCGGCATGGTTCATGTGGATGAGGGCGCTCCGACCCCGGCATATCCCGCTGGCCAGCACGTATTCCGTCGCCCCGCACGAAGGCGATCGAGGCGGGTCTTGAAAGAGATGGGCGTGCCACTGCTGGATCCGACCCGTCCCGCGGCGCAGCCACTCGATCTCCTCGACTGTCTCGGCCAGGTGGATTGCCAGCGGCAGGTCCGCCTGTGCCGCCAGTGCGGCGCAGGCTACCAGATCTTCTCGCGTGACGGTGTAAGGGGCATGCGGGCTGATCGCCCGCGTCAACAGGGGATCGTCTGCGCGCAGTGCCCCCAGCCGCTGCCGCAACTGCGCCATGTTCGCCGGGGGAGACATCGCGCCGCTGATCAGCTCGATGTAGCAGACCTTGCGGATCGGCTGGCCCTCCAGCAGGCCTGGCAGCCAGTCGGACCGGGAAATGTCTCCGACGCAGGTTGTGCCCGTTTCGAGCATGGAGCGCACGGCGGCGGGTATGGCGGCCCGCTCCCTCGCGGCCGCATCCGGCCGCAACCGCAGCATCACCAGCTGTCCCAGCCAGCGCCACAGGTCGCCAGGCGGCAGTGCCCCGTGGTACGCGCTGAGTTCCAGGTGGCAGTGGGCGTTGATCAGACCGGGCATGAGGATGGCTTCCCCCAGCCGGCGATGCTCGCCGCGGGCACGTACCTCCCCGGCGGGGCCGACGGCAGCCACCCGGCCATCCTCGACGACGACGCGTCCCTTGCGAATCGGAGGTCCTGCCATCGTGACGACCCAGTCGGCGTCGAGGGTCAAAGCGGCTGTTTCGTTGGTAACGGGCTGGGCGCAGGACACGGGATTACTCCATTATATTATAATAACAGTCGCGTTTGGCCGACTGCCAGCCCGCCTCCGCGATCACGCGGCGGATCATCGCCTCGTCCAGGCGGTAGGTCACGCCGGTGGAACTGACGACGTTCTCCTCCATCATGACCGAGCCCATGTCATTGGCACCGTAGAACAGGGCCAATTGCCCGATCTTCGACCCCATGGTCACCCACGAGGCTTGCAAGTTCGACACGTTGTCCAGGTACAACCTCGCCAGGGCAAGCATCTTGAGATACTCGTGGGCGCTGGCAAGGTGCAGTCGCTCGCCGTCCGGTTCGCTGCCCGAGGAAGGATCCGAACGCGGCACGCGGCCCAGCGGTGTGCTGTCCGGCTGGAAGGGCCAGAGGATGAACGCCGTAAACCCCCCGGTCTCATCCTGCAATTGCCGGATGCGGTCGAAATGCTCGATCCGCTCGCAGACTGTCTCCAGATGGCCGAACATCATTGTCGCGGTCGTCCGCATGCCGATCGCATGGGCGGTCCGCATGACCTCCAGCCACTGGTCGGCTGTGCACTTTTGGGGGCTGATCTTCCTCCTCACACGGTCGACCAGGATCTCCGCCCCACCCCCTGGGATCGTTGCCAGGCCCGCCTCCTGCAGCCGAAGCAGGAGGTCCTTCAGCGGCAGGCCCGTCTTGCCGTGCAGCGACCAGATCTCCGGTGGGCTGAAGGCGTGGATGTGGATGGTAGGCCAGTGCGTCCTGATGTGGCGCAGCAGCCCCAGATACCAGTCCAGTCCCAGCGTTTCGATCGGCACGATGCCGCCCTGCATGAGCGTCTGTGTGCCGCCGATCGCCGCCAGCTCCTCGATCTTCCGGCCGATCTGCTCGTAGGTCAGCACGTAGCCCGCCGGATCGCCTGGCGGGGCCTTGAAGTTGCAGAACGTGCAGTACGATGTGCAGATGTTCGAGTAGTTGATGTTGCGATCGACGGCGTAGGTGCGGTAGGGCTCCGGGTGCAACTGCTGGCACGCCTCGAACGCCATCCGGCCAAGTTCGTGGATGGATTGCTCGCGGTAGAGCTGCAGCGCCTGCTCGCGGGAGATCCTCCCCGGCCTATTGGCGGAAGACTTGCCGGTAGCTTCCAGGCCGCTCATCACCGCGCCCCCGCGGGCTGCGTGATGTAGCCCAACTGGCTGGCCATGTCGAGGAACGTCTCAAGCCCTTGCCGGCTGGGGGCGTCGATGCGGTACTTCATGTAGCGAGTCAGGTACTCCTCCGCCACAGGCAGCGGCCAGCCGCGCTCAGGGCCATAGATCGTCGCCAGTCGGCGGGCGTCGGCACAGCCCTTGTCTCGAGCGTCGGTCAGCAGCCGGGCGACCTCCTCGCCGGCGGCGTGTTGGCGGGCGACCCACACCGCGAAGACGAACGGCAGGCCGGTCAGATCCTTCCACATCTGGCCCAGGTCCGCCTGGTGGGGCCACGGCTCCCGCCACTGGTTGATCACCTTGTCGCCGATCAGCAGCACCGCGTCGGCCCCACGGGTGTCAGCCGCCGACGGCAGCGGTTCCAGGCAGAGCTTCGTGCCGAAACACTTCTGCCAGAGCACTTGGACCATCACCACGGACGTGTGCGAATCGACGTCGGCATGCAGCGTGCGGATTTCTTCGGGCTTGCACCGGCTGAAGACCCGCACCGTCAGGGTCGTGCCGTCGGAGGCGATGCAGCCGTCGCTGATCATCCGCAACTCGCCCGCATGGCGCGCCCAATCGACCACCGGTATCAGGCCCACGTCGGCCTGGCCACGATGCAGCCGGTCGACCAGCTTCGCAGGCACGTCGAAGGCAATATGCACGTCCGGCCGGTCCAGCAGGTAGTGGACCAGCGGCTTGGTGTTGAAGTACGAGACCGCCGCGATCTCCAGCGGATGCTCGGGCATGGAATCCCTCCAACTGACGATCCTGTAAGTGCCTGCCTCCGGGCCGCCCAGGGCTGTTCGGCCTGTCTTCCCGGATTGTGGCATTCTATGTCTTCCCGGCCCCTGTCAGACCGGGCCGGACCCAGAGTGCCGGGATTTTCAATATCATTGAAAACCAGGGGCGATTGCTGGCTGCTGGACGGCCTGCATCACACGCCAACCCTTCACGCCAACTTGGATGCCGCCCGCCGGAGGATCTCCGCGTAATCGACCCCGCACGAACAAGCATGCGTCCCAGCCGAGAGGTTCCGCGCCGATTCTGGCAGCGCCCGGTACAACGCGCGGGCCTCGCGGCCTCGCCCGTCCTGCTCGTAGTAGCTCAGGTAGCGGGCGATATCGTGCACGTGCGAACCGGCCATCTGCCCGCAGGCATCGCAGCCAGGGCAGTAAGCGACTCGCCCGGCCAGGATCTCTTCTCGCAATTCCTGCAACTGCGCGGACGTCATCGGCTTGGTGAACGAGCGAGCCGCGGCGGCGTTCTGGTCGACCTGCGTCAGGTTCGCCATGGCCGAGCAGATGCTGGCGATCCGCTCATCACTGAGGACGGCCTGGATGACCGCCCAGGCCAGGGCGGGCTTGTCCTTGTACTTGCCCTTGAGCGGCTCGCCTATGCCGCGCATCGTCTTCATGGCGATCAGGCCGATGCCCGCCTTGCAGCAGGCATCGATCGCCCGGTTGAGCTTGTCGGCCTTGTCACCCAGCACCGGGTTGTAGCCGAGCATAATCGCATCCACGAAGCCGCCCTCCGCGGCCGCATTCAGATAGTCCGCGGCATTGGCCTCGTGGCAGGAGAAGCCGACGAACTTGACCTTGCCGCTCTTCTTGAGCTTCTTGCAGACCTGCTTGAATTCCTTGCTCTTAGGCCATTCCAGGGCCTGCTCGCCGAATTCCTTGACGTTCAGTCCGTGGGCGAAGTAGCAGTCGATGGAATCGGTCTTGAGGGCCTCCAGCCGCTTGTCGATCAGCGTGGTCAGGCTCTCGATGCCGTCGTAGGGCTCATCCTTGGTGACCAGGAAGATCTCCTTGCGCTTGCCCGTCCGGCCGAACCAAGTCGCGATGGACGCCTCGCTCTTGCCCTTGGCATAGCTGGCGGCGGTGTCGAAGTATCGCATGCCTTGCTCGTAACAACGATCCAGGAAACGCTGGGCCGGGTCGCCCCCGCAGCCTACGTTGAGGACCGTGACCTTCACGCCCGTCTTGCCGAGGATACGGGTCGGCAGCGGGCCGACGGGCAGCGAGGCTGGTCCGCTGGCCGGGGCGGTGGTCGTCGTTGGCTCCGCGGCACCAAGGAGCGGGCCGCTGGCGGCCAGGGCCGCGACGACGGTGCCGGCCTTGAGGATAGCGCGGCGGCTGATGGGCTGCTTATCGTTGCAGGACACGCAAAGGCTCCTTGTATGCTTGAGTTCTACGCCAGTTGCTGCATAGCCCGGCGGACGAGTGCCGGGTAATCCACGTGAAACGCGCACGCCTCGCGGGCGGCCTCGAGCGCCTCGACCGGCACGGCCAGGGCGTCAGCCGGCAGGGCTCGATACAGTTCGCGGGCGTGGCTTCGCCGACCATCCTGCTCGAAGTAGCTCAGGTAGCGGGTGATCTCGTGCACGTGCGGATGACTGGCGGCAATACCCCTGCGGCAGCCATCGCAGCCGGGGCAGTAGGCCATCCCCGCCGCACCAATCGCGCTGCGCAGGTGCTCCAGTTCGGCCGTCGTCAGGGGCTTGTCCGCCAGGCGGGCGACCGCGGTGTTCTGCTCGAGCTGGTTGAAGTTCTCCATGGCCGAGCACACGCTGGCGATCCGCGGATCACTCAGCACCGCTCGGATTACGGCCTGGTAGACATTGAGATCGCCCAGGGCCGACATGTCGATCGTGCCCTTGATGCCGCGCATGGTTTTCATCGCGACCAAACCGACGCCCGCCTTGTGGCAGGCGTCCAGGGCCTTGTCCAGGGCCTCGTCCTTTTTCTTTCCGGCTACCGGGTTGTAGGACATCATGATCGCGTCGAGGAAGCCGCCTTCCGCCGCCGCTTCCAGGTATTCCGGGGCGTTGGGCACGTGGCTGGAGAAGCCCACGAACTTGACCTTGCCGCTCTTCTTGAGCTTCTCCACCGTTTCCTTCAGTTCCGCGCCCTTGCACCAGCCGGGGTTGTGGTTCTCCTTGCTATCGCCCAGGCCGTGAATGAAGTACAGGTCGAGATAGTCGGTTTTGAGGGCCTCCAACCGCGTGTCGATCTTGGCCAGCAGGTTCTCCGGCTTGCCCACGCCGTCCTTGCTGACCAGGAAGATCTCCTTGCGCTTGCCGGTCCGCTCGAACCAGCGGGCGATCTCGGCCTCGCTCTTGCCCTTGCCGTAGGAGGCCGCCGTGTCGAAGTAGCGAACGCCCAGCTCGTATGCCTTATCGAGCAGCCGCTGCGTCGCCGCGCTGCCGCAGCCGAGGCTGACCGCGCTGACCTTCACGCCGGTCTTGCCGAGCGGCCGGCCGGGCAGGGGGGCCATCGGCTGGCTGGCCGGCGCGCTCGCCGTCGCCGGTGCGCTACTCGCCACTTCCTGCGCCGCATGCAGCACCGGGCCGCTCGCCGCCAGCGCCGCCGCCGCGGTTCCCGCCTTCAGCACATCACGACGACTCACATTCGACTTGCCGGTCTCACGCATAGATTGGCTCCTTGCCGCACAATCTCTCATCATTCGCCACTTTCTTTGACCAACCGGATCGACCGATCCCGATCCCCGTATCCGTGACTTCTCGTCTCGCCCTCCGCGGTGACATACACGCCCCGCTTGTCGCCGACGATCACGCACTCTTTCTCGCACAACCCGCAGCCGATGCAGCGGGTCGAATCGATCTTGGGCACCTTCACCTCGTTGAGCACCGCGACCAGGTCGCCGCTGGCCGGCACCCGGCCAAACTCCCCATCGATCAGGATCGTGTCCACGCCGTTGGCCGCGATCTTGTGCGTGGTGTTCGTGCCGTCCGCGTATAGCACCTTCACATGGAAATGCTGGCTGTCGTCGCCGCGCAGGCTGCCCGGCCGAAAGACCGCTGGCTCGGGACGCGACTGGCCCCCCTTGGGGAACTCCGCCAGCGTAACGGTGCTCGCGGTGGCGGCCAGAACCATCTTCTTGCCCTCACGCATCACGAACTGTTGCCACTCCGTATAGATCGCCTTGGGCGAGACAGGGCAGACCTCCTCGCAGACCACGCAAGGCATCGCCTTGCCCCACGGCAGGCACCGGCCGAGATCGTAGTTCGCCAGACCCAGCCGCACCGGCCCGGCCGCGGCATATCTGCCCAGACCAAGCTTCTCCTCGACGCTGATCCGCTGGATCGCCCCCGTCGGGCAGACCTGCCCGCAGGCGGTGCAGTTGAGCTGGCACGCCCCCACACGGTAGTTCATCATCGGCGTCCAGAGCCCTTCCAGCCCCGCTTCGAACATCGCCGGCTGCAGCACATTCGTCGGGCAGACCCGCATGCACTGACCGCACTTGATGCAACGCTTCAGGAACTCCTGCTCCTCGACCGTCCCCGGCGGGCGGATGACGTTGCTGGAGAACGTCTTGCCGCTCTTGCCCGCTGACTTCGCCAGCGGGATGAATGCCAGCCCCGCGATCCCCGCCAGTACGACCTTGCGCCGATCGAGGTCCGGGTTGGTGATCTCCGTATCCTTCCCTGGCAGGTAGCCGAACCGCAGCGCATCGTGCGGGCAATCCTCGATGCAGTTGAAGCAGACCAGGCACTCGCTCTTGCGGAGCGACTTGTCCGGGTCGCACGCGCCCTCGCAATGCGTGTTGCACAGGCCGCAGTTCGTGCACTTGCCCTTGTCACGCTCGATCCGCCATAGGCTGAACCGGCTGAACACCCCCAGAAACGCCCCCAGCGGGCAGAGCAC
>JANYLN010000232.1 GCA_025357795.1 Planctomycetota bacterium | reverse complement strand
GCACGAGCAGGTCGGCGTCGACGCTGGCCATGAGGTCGGCGACCTCGCCCAGCGTGCCATGCGCCAGGGCCAGCATCGTGACCATCATCGCGATCCCGATGGCCACGGCCAGGATGGAGAGGACGGCTCGCGTCTTGCGATGCCAGACGCTCGCCCAAGCAAGCTTCAGCAGCATTTCCAGAAATCCTTTCGCACAACAACCACGACCACGAAGGCAGCCACCTGCCCCATCACTGGCGGCCAAGCAGGTCCTTCAGTTCTGGCAGACGACGGATCACCCGGTGGGCCAGATTCGCCCAGTCCGGCAGTTCGGCCTGGTGGGCCAGCAGCACCGCGGTGGCGCCGGCGTCCCTCGCTGCTTCGAGGTCGAACTTGTAGTCGCCGACGACGACGGAACGTTTCGGGTCAGCGCCGATTCGCCTGCATAATCCGATCACCGCCTGGCCCGAGGGCTTGTGCGGTCGGTCCTCACGGGTCCAGAGGCATTCGATCGGCAGCTGGCAGCGCTCCAGGGTCACCGCCACCGCCTGCATGCAGTTGCGGGTGATAATCCCGACATGATACCCCTGTTGCTGCAGCCACGCGACAGTCTCGGCGGCGCCATCGGCGGGGACGGCACTGTGGGCTGCCTCGATTTCGAAACCGATCAGCCGAGCCTCAATCTGTTCGGCAGCCGAGGACGAAAGGGTCTTCATCCACTCCAGGATCGGAATCTCAGGCGGGCAGCCGATCGCGTCCTTGATCTTTACGAAATCGAGGATCGGCACGGTTAGGGTGCCGTCCATGTCGAACAGCACGGCATCGACCGGACGGGCGAGGGCGTCCATTGCTCGCCCGCCAGGCTCCGGATCAGCCGGCATGTTGCGCGGTGCGGTCACTCCTGCGTCTCCTCTGGGACCGTCTCCTCCGGGATCGTCTCTTCGTCCAGCGGAGACGGAACCGGTTGCTGCGGCTTGAGGGCCTGCTCGCGGCGTTTGTCCTCGTCGACGATCTGCCAGCACCGCTCGGCCAGGGAGTTAAGGCCGGTGCCGGTGGCGGCGGAAAGGGCGAGGATCTCGATCCCGGGCAACTGCTCGCGGAGGGCGTGCAGTTTCTCCTGGGCGCCCGTGAGGTCCATCTTGTTGGCGGCGACGATGTGCGGCTTGGCGACCAGGATCGGGCTGTAGGCGGCCAGTTCCTGGCGCAGGACGCGGTAGGCCTCCGCAGGTTCGGGTGTGCCCTCCAGAGGCATGATGTCCAGCAGGTGCACCAGCACGCGGGTCCGCTCGACGTGCCGCAGGAAGGCATCGCCCAGGCCGACGCCCTCATGGGCGCCTTCGATCAGGCCGGGGATGTCCGCCATGACGAACCGCCGATAGCCCGTAAGTTCGACGATGCCGAGGTTGGGGATCAGCGTAGTGAAGGGGTAATCCGCGATTTTGGGCCGGGCGCGCGACAGTCGGGACAAGAGGGTGCTCTTGCCGGCGTTGGGCAGGCCGGCCAGACCGACGTCGGCGATGAGTTTCAGTTCGACCCGCAGCCAGCGTTCCTGGCCGAGCTCGCCCGGCTCGAATTCCGTCGGCGTCTGGTGAGTGGGCGTGGCGAAGGCATGGTTGCCCTTGCCGGCCTTGCCGCCCTTGACGATGCGGATCTTCATGCCCGGCGTGTCCATGTCCTTGAGCATCGCGCCGCTGTCGCGGTCGTAGATCAGCGAGCCGACCGGGACCCGGACGATCACGTCCTCACCGGAGGCGCCCGTGCGGTTATTGCCGCTACCGGGCTGGCCGCTCTTGGCGATCCAGTGATGGTGGCCGATCAGTTCGGCGAGGTTGTCCACGCCGGGGACGGCGACGATGTAGACGCTGCCGCCGTGACCGCCATCGCCGCCGTCGGGGCCGCCCTTGGGCGCGAAAGATTCGCGACGGAAGGAGACGACGCCGTTTCCGCCCTTGCCGCTTCGCACGTAGATTTCGACTTCGTCGATGAAGATCATGTCAGTTGCCAGTTGCCCATTGCCAGTGACCAGTTACCGGTTATAGATATTGTACGCGGGCTGCATCAGGTCGGCTGGCGCGACCTGCGAGCCCAGGACTTTTCAGCACAAGAGACTCCGGCAACAAAAACGGGCTCTGCTGCCTGGCAGAGCCCATTCTTGAGAATATCAAACCTGTCTGTGGCGCGCCCTAGGCCGTCACGGCCGGCTCGACGTGGACCTTGCGGCCACGGAAGACCACCTTGCCAGCGCACAGGGCGAACAGGGTGAAATCGCGGCCCATGCCGACATTGAAGCCGGCCTGGATGGGCGTGCCGCACTGGCGAACGATGATCGAGCCCGCGGTCACCGCTTCGCCGGCGTAGGCCTTGACGCCCCGGAACTTCGGCTGGCTGTCGCGCCCGTTCTTGGTAGAACCTTGACCTTTTTTATGTGCCATTGCACTCTACTCCAGTCTAACTGCAATTGTGTGTTCCGTTGTACGCTCCGGGTTCGCTTGGGGCGAGCCAGAGACCTTCCATTATTACAAGAAGCAGGTTTTAAGTCCATAGCCAATACTGGCTATCGCATCAACCACTCGACTTTTTCGCGGACGGGCTCGGCCTGCTTGCGGGCCTCGTCGTCGCCGGGCAGCCTATAGCCGACGCCCAGGGTCTTATAGAGCACGAACCGCTTAGGGTTGATCGCGACCTTTGTTTTGATCCCGCCTGGCAGTTCTTTTTCTACGAATTCGGGCTTGGCGGCGTCATAGGAGGGGTTCGGCAGGATGACCGTCTCGCCGGACAGGCCGGTGGCGAAGAGGGTGAACTGCCGGGTCTGGCCGCTGAAGTCGCGCCAGATGGCGACACTATCCTTGGCGTTGTCGGCCCCCTGGAGGAGCTTGCCCATGATTTCGAGGGGCTCGAGCAGGAACGGGTGGTCCTTGAGGTGGAGCTTCCTGATGGCGTTGAAGACGGCCGGGTCGGCCGCCACGTCCGTCTCCAGGACCTGGAGGCTGTCGGTCACGATCTCGAAGCGCGGCATGAACTGGACGTCGCGATTGCTGTTATTGGTGACGTTGTAGAGCATGTACCAGTAAACGCGAGGCTTGGCGTCACCGGGCAACTGGATGACGATCTTGCGAGGATCCTCGAACTCGAATTCGAGCTGCCAGGACTTTGGGGCGATGCTGGGCTGGGGGGCGGCGGGAGCCGTCGCGACCAGGCCCGGGATCATCGATAGTGCGAGCGTCCCAAACGTCAGGATCCAGCTGCGCATGCGAATCTCTCCTAAATTCCTGAACAGTAAATACTAAACCGTGTAGGTATTGTAATGGCGGGGCAGCCGGTGTCAACGTGAATGGGGACTTGGGGTCAAGGGTATATGGTACAGGGCATAAGGCAAAAGCCACCACGGGAATGTTGGTCCGGAAGTGCCGGAACCGGCGGCCGGCCTGGAACGACCCTCGCAGCGCAGGGGCGGAATCGGACGGACTTTGCGACTCACAGCCGTTGACATGTAAGCGTATGGCTATAAACTCGATTGGATAAGTAAGTCGTGTTGTGCCCGTAGCTCAATTGGATAGAGTGTCGGCCTCCGAAGCCGAAGGTTACAGGTTCGACTCCTGTCGGGCACGTTTCTCCCTCTGCAGGACTGGCCGCTCTCTTCCTGGATACTTCCTGGGTCTGCCCATCGTCCCCAGGGCCTTCCTTGGCATGCTGCCTGCAAGTTGGTGTTCTTGCCTTTGTCGCCCCATCAAAGAAAGGCAACCGGGTGTCTGTATGGGACGTCGCAAGGCGACTGACGGCAACGGCACGCAGAAGACCAACGGCGACAACCACGGATTCAAGGAACTGCAGTCTGCTCAGTTGGCGTAAGAGGGATCGTAGCATGGGCACGCAGTACCGTGTCACATGCAGGCATTGCGGCACCCTGTTCAAAGCCAGCAACGGCGACGGCTTCGCGTTTCACCTGCTGCACTGCGAAAGATGCGGAGCGGAACAGGCCATTACGGATCAGCAGATAGGCACAATGTTCAGGGCGGATCCCCCAGCCGTTGATGCCTGGATCGCGGCGAACGTCCGGCCACGCCGCTGCAGTGGCAGGTTAACGTTGGACGCGAAAGCCCAATGCCCGAAGTGCAAATCGGGCGATTGGGACCATGATAACGCCGAATCGGAAATCGACTACGACTGATGGCTGGCGGAGGTAACAGCGATGGCGACAGGTACAGCACAGCAGTTGGGGCGGCTGGAGCAGGTGGCGGACCTTCGCGACGTGTGGAGCACGGCAGCAAATCCGCGGCCATGAGAGCAGAACCGGCCGCGGGCCGGCGGCGCAGGCCCTCCCCAACCCTCCTATTCCCTGCGGAATCGAGGACAAGTCACCGGGCCATGCGCACGCCGACTGCGAGCCGTGGACCCTGCGCGAGAGATTACGCAGGGCACTCCTCCCAACCGGTCCCACAAGAGACTCCCTGTTACGCCATGACGTTCAGGCTGGCGCCAGCACCGGCTTCGATCGACATCGCGGGCATCTGGCCACCGGCGAAGTCTATCTGAACCATGCTGGAGGCTTGCATCGCCACCATGGTCATGTCACTGTTGCCAGCGGAGCCGAAGGCTTGGCTCAGGCCGTCGAGCATCTGCTGGCTCTGCCCGCCCTGCCCACCTTGCCCACCTTGCCCGCCGTTCATCATGAGCTGGACCAGCAGCAGCATGATCAGGGCCTTGAGGTCCTGAGAATCGACCCCACCTCCCTGGGTCATCTGGCCGAACACCATATCGATCTGGCTGGCGATGGTGATCGACATTGGCCCGTAGTCGCCGGCGGGCATGTCCAGGGCGACACCTGCATTGGCTTGGAGGGCAGCGGCATTGTACGTCGACGAGGGCGCGTAGCTTCCGCCCATGTTACTGATTGCAGGAACCTCCATGGCTCCTTTTCCCTTCCTTTCGGCGAAACCTAGTCAGTCAGCGTGGGTCGCTCAACTGGCTGACAGGTGGATGTGGCATGGGCCGTACCGGGGCCAACAGGAACATCTATCGCGCCACAAGATGCTGTAGCATAGCGACTTACGCACGTACGAGAAGATAGGCAAGAAGTGTGGCGTATGCGGTATGCTGCCGGACAGCACTGGCTGGCCCGGGCGAAAAACAACAGCGAAAGTGGCAAGGTCTCCAGGAAAACGTCCTGGGCAATCAGGCGCGAGGAGGGCGTAACACTCGAAGGCTACGGCAGCTGCGACATGGGTGCATCCTCCTATTGTAGTAAAATAAAACCGGATGGGTCTCGCTTCCATCGCCCGATCCGGTGTTCGGATCAAGCTGGCTGCCGCGGATTACTTGCCGTTGTTATAGAAGTAATCGTGCACCTTTGTGACGGCGGCCACGGTGTCCCTGGCGTCCTGCTCGCTAAGTCGATCGCTGACGGGCAGGTAGATCGAATCGACAATAATGGCCTCGGCGATGGGGCAATCGCCTGTCTTGTACTGGACGTTGTTGCCGGCCGACCAGGGCAGGCCCGAGCTGCGGAATGCCTTGTGCTCGCCGATGTACGGCTGGGCGTAGACGGTATTGGGGACGTAGCCCGCACCGCAGCCTACGCCTTCGGCGGCGACCGCCTTGGCGAATTCATCGCGAGTGCAGGAGAGCTTCTCCAGGCGGAGGCGCGGCAGGTAGAACCAGTAGACCGACTCACCGCCTTCGGTGTCCTTGGGCACGGCGATGCCGGGCAGGTCCTTGAGCCCTTCGCGCAGGATCAGACCATACTTCCGGAAGCCGCCTGTGATCTGCTCGACGCGTTCGAGCTGGGCGGAGATGACCGCGCCCTGCAGCTCGGTCATGCGGTAGTTGGGGGCGAGGAACTCCGGGGCGCGCATGCCGCCCAAACGGTCATACGCCTTGTCGGCGAAGAGATGGCACATGCGGTAGGTCTGCTCGTCGTCGGTCACAACCACGCCGCCATCGCCGCAGGCGAGGTGCTTGAACTCGTTGAACGAGAACGCGCCGGCGTTGCCCATCGTGCCGACGAGCTTGCCCTTGTACTTCGCCCAGATTGCCTGGGCGCAGTCCTCGACAACCCAGAGGCCCTTGGACCTGGCGAGTTGCAGGATCTCGTCCATCGGGCAGGGATTGCCCGTCAGGTGCACGGGGACGATGCCCTTGGTCCGCGGGGTGATCTTCCTGGCGATACTGTCGGCGGTCATCGTGTAGGTGTGCGGGTCGAGGTCGGCAAAGACCGGGATCGCCTGCTGGTAGAGCACACCGATGAGGCTGCCGGCGTCTGTAATGGGGCTGGTGATCACTTCGTCGCCCGGCATCAGGCCCATCGCGCCGACGGCGGCGTGAATGACGGCGGTGCAGGAGCTGCCGGCGACGGCGTACTTCACGCCAAGCATGTTGGCGAACTGCTCGCACATGCCTTTGACCTTCTTGCCCTGCCAGTAGAAGAGGGTGCCCTGGTCGAGGGCCTCCTTGAGGTATTTCAGCTCGTTGAAGGCGTAACGGTTGCCCTGCTTGTCGAAGGGCGTGATCCGCACCTTGGGGCCGCCGTTGATCGCCAACTGCTCCTTCGTGACCGTCCCCTGCCTTGTGCTGCTCATGGCATGCCTCGCCTGATAAG
>JANYLN010000272.1 GCA_025357795.1 Planctomycetota bacterium | reverse complement strand
ACCCGTGTAAACATATTGAATCCTGTCTATTGTCACCCCGCCTGCTACGGTACCAAAAACCAAAAAGAGCAGTCAGGAATGCCGTTGCTGCCGTTACCCCAAACCACAAACCCGCGACCCGGCGGTTTACTTCCTCACCCGAACCATGAACAGCGGCTGGCCGAACTCGACCGGCTGGGCGTTCTGGATCATGACCTTCTCGACCGTCCCAGCCATCTCCGCCTTGATCTCGTTGAAGACCTTCATCGCCTCGATGACGCAAATCACCGTCTCCGGGCCGATCTCCGTCCCCGGACCCGCGTACGGCTTGCTGTCCGGGTCCGGCGCCGAGTAGAACGTGCCGACCATCGGGCTGCGGATCGGTACCAGACCGGCATCCTCAAGTGGCGCCGTTGCGGGCGCCGCCGCCCCAGGAGCTGTCCCGCCTGCCGGAGCCGCAGGTGCCGGCATAGCATGAATTTGCGCTACCCCCGGCATGCTCGTCGTCGGTCCCATAATCACCTGGCCCGCCCCGCCCCGCCGCAACACGATCCGCTTCTCGCCATCCCGCACGAGCAGCTCCGTCAGTTCATGTTCCTTCATCAACTCCACCAGCTGGCGAACCTGTTCGATATCCATTTTGGTTTCGATCTCGTTGGCGCCTTCTTGTGTCCCCGGCCCAACGCCGAGGACTTAGGTACAACCGCTAACCGACCATCGCCCATGCCAACTGCTTGTCCAGTCGGCTGAGCACCTTGCAGCCCGTCTCGGTGACGACCACGTCGTCCTCGATCCGGATGCCCCCTATGCCAGGCAGGTATACGCCCGGCTCGACGGTCACGACCATCCCCGGCACAAGGATCTCCTGGCTCAAACGGCTCAGCCGCGGTCCCTCGTGGACCTCCAGGCCCAGCCCATGACCCAGACTATGCACGAAATACTTGCCCAGGCCCGCCTTATCCAGCACACGCCGGGCTGCCTGGTCCACTTCGCGACAGGGAATGTTCGGCCGGATCGCTGCAATAGCCGTAAGTTGTGCGTCAAGAACAGCTTGGTACATCTGCCGAATGCGGGGCCGGATTTTACCGATCAGCAATACCCGGGTCAAGTCGCCGCAGTACCCGCCAAGCCTGGCGCCCCAATCCACCAGCAGCAACCCGTTTTCCGGAACGACCTTCTCCGCCGGACTGTAGTGCGGCAACGCCGCATTGGCGTCCACCGCCGCAATCGTCGGGAAACACGGGCCACTGGCCCCACGCTTGCGCATCTCATATTCAACAAGAGCCGCGACCTCGGCCTCCGTCATGCCTGGCTTGACCTTGCGGCGAAGAACCTCGAAGGCCTCCTCGCCCACCCGGATCGCCGCCGTGATCTTCTCAATCTCCGTCGCGTCCTTGGTCACGCGCATCTTGCCGATCACACCGCCTGTCTGGACAACCGTTGTCGCCTTAGACAGAGCCTTCTTCAGGGCGGCGGCCATCTCCAGCGTAACCGTCTCGGGCTGAACCAGCAGCTTCGCAACGTGAAGCTTGCCTGCCAGGTCCCCTGCCGCTTGCGCCAGCCCCGTCTTGCGAATGAAAGCCTTGGCCCACGGAGCATCACGCTCTGCCTGCTCCGCAAACCGGCCGTCGGTCAGCAGCCATACCGCCCGCCCCGTCACCAGCACAGCCCCATCTTCGCCGGTAAAGCCGGTCAAGTAAAATTGGTCATGCGGACTGCTGATCAAGGCGGCATCGACGTCGCCCTCGCGCAAGCTGACGCGTAGGGCCGCCAACCGGTCCCCATAGGGTTCCGGCGCCATCATTTTGCGAGCAGTCACTTTGGATCTGGCGGCTGTCATAGAGAGCTTCCCGACCCGAAGGTCCTCCAGCTTGCAGGACCCAGGCAAACCCGCACTCCGGACAGCCCAGCAGAATACATTGAATAACAGGCGAATTCAAACAGGCGACAGGATCGCCAATGTCGGCAATCCTCAACCGGCCGCACCTCAATCGTCGCACAGGCCGTCGCTATTCACGATTATTAGTATCCGCTGCGAGCTTTTCTTCCGGCCATATTGCCAGCAAGCCGCCGGTGCTTAAAGATAGAGGAGATTGCTGTAACTCCATCCGGTGACAGGGACAACAACGGGAGGTCCATCCGGTGAAACTGGCCGTGCAGGAAAACCGCGTACCGGGCAAGACCCTCACCGAGCAGGTCGCCCTGGCCGAGGACATGGGCTTTGAAGGGATGGAATTCTGGGGCGCCGACATCCCCGAGCGAATTCCGGAGATCACCAACGCCTTTCGCGGCCGCAAGATTCGGCCCAGCACGATCTGCTCGGGCCATCAAGGGGCCCTCATCTGCGCCGACCCCAAGGAGCGCCAGGCCGCCCGCGAAGGTATCCTCCAGCGGCTCAAGATCGCTGGCGACCTCGGTATGGTCGGCCTGATCGTCGTGCCCGGCTTCCAGCGGCACAAGTCCATCCCGGATCTCTCGCCCTTCAAGACCGATCGCGAGCTGGAGATGGACGTCCTGGTCGCCCAGCTGCAGCAGATGGCCCCCGAGGCGGAAACAACCGGCGCGATCATCCTGCTGGAACCGCTGAACCGCTACGAGTCGCACTTCCTCAACCGGCAGATGGACGCCGTCGAGATCTGCAAGCGGGTGGCCAGCCCGAGCGTGCAGGTGCTGTGCGACTTCTTCCATATGAATATAGAGGAATATAACACGCCCCAGACCCTGCGGCAGGTCGGCACCTACTGCAAGCACGTGCACCTCGCCGATAACACCCGCCAGGAGCCCGGCAGCGGCAGCATCGACTTCAAGGCCGGCTTTGCCGCCCTCAAGGAAATCGGCTTTGCAGGCTACATGGCGTACGAGTGCGGGTTCTGCGACTACCCGAATCACGAGCCCCGGCTTCGCCGAAGCGTGAAGTATCTGCAGGGCTGTATGTAGAGGAGATGATACCGGGACGATCGGCAACACCGATCGCCTCCGGCCAAGAAACAGCTATGCTGCAACCCGCGGCAAGGCCAGTAACCGGTTCAGATGGGAACCTTTGGGACGGGAATCACACGATGAGCGCAAAGGGTGCGTGGCTGGGAAACGTGGCGTGGCCGAGCAACAAGTCCTGCGGGCAGTTCGCCAAGGACGTCTTCTGCCTGGCGGGAGCCAGGACTGACAAGCAGAAGGCCCTGGCCTTCTTCACCTGGTTCAGCCGCTGCATGATGCGCGGCCCGAACCTGATGATCCCCGACGGCTGCGGCAGCTATAGCCGCTGCTACGAGCCGCTGACGACGATGTCCAGCTGGGGATTCGGCGAGTGCACCTTCTGGGGCTGGGTCGCCGCCGCCTGCCTCGTCGAGGCCGGCCTCAAGGCCCGCCGCGTCGTCGTCGAAAACCAGGGCCACACCTACTACGAGGTCTGGTACAAGGGCGACGACGGCGTCGAGCAGTGGCACTCGTTCGACCCGTTCATCGGCTGGTACGTGCTGAATGAAAGCGGCGAGGTCGCCAGTGTCGAGCAGATGGCGAAAAACCCGCAACTGATCCAGAACCCCTTCCCCGGCCATCCCGACCCGATGGGCCATCACCCCGAGCGCAGCGGTATCGGCCACCGCAGCGCCCTGCGCGACCAGCTGATCATCGACCAGCCCATACGCTTCGACGAGAACAACTGGGACCTGCACAAGGGCATGCAGGTAACCCACAAGTTCTTCCCCGAAGCCGCCGACCGGTCGCTGTTCACCAAGAGCGCGGGGATGGGCGATACCAGCGACGAACGCCACCCCGATGGCGCCCACTGCGACATCGCGGAAATCAGCGGCTTCGGCTACCGCCAGCAGGCCGCGAACATCCCCTACTGGAAGAACTACATGTGGCCGACCCGCGAAGCCTGGCACCTCAACGAGGGCCGGCCCGTCCGCTGGAACGGCGCCGGTGCGGTCCACTGGAAGCCGCTACTGCAGGGCGCGGACGTCGCCTGCGATACGCGCAACGCGAAGTTCGAGAACGGCCGCCTCGTGCCTGCAGGCCAGCACACCTTTACAGAAGTGTGGTACCACATCAAGTTGCCATACCTGGCCAGTTGGCTCTACCTCGACTTTGACGTCGTCGGCGCCGGCAACGACTACTGGGGCCTCTCGGTCAGCGGCGACAATCGGCGCAGCTGGTGGCCCCTGCCGTTGAAGTCCCATGCCCCCCACTGGGGCGCCATCCAGAACGGCCAGGCCGACTGGAAGGCCCGCCAACCGAGCGTCTGCGGCCTCAAGGAATTCTGGCTGCGAATCGACATGGCCAGCCACAACCCGAACCCGACCCTGGCGGTGCAGAACCTCCAGATCGGCGTCGGCTTCGCCCACAACATGTACCTCCAGCCCCGCCTCGTCCCCGGCGAGAACAAACTGTGGCTCGAGGCGAAGGAACTCGCCGCCAACAACAAGCTCCAGGCCGAATGGATTTACCAGATCAACGAGCAGGAAAAGCGCAGCGGCGTTGGCCTCTCCAAGGCCGGCCGCGCCGAAGAGACCGTCACGCTCGATGTCGACTGCCCGTCGAAGATCCTGATGACCGGCGTAAGGTTGAGCTGCCTGTAGCAAATAGCGGGCACAATCAGCCCTACGTGACTGCCTTTGTCGCAAACCAACTCGGGCCCCACAATCTTGTATCGAGGTTGTGGGGCCTTTACTATGCGGCAACGACCGAACCGGATCTGACGGCGGTAGCCGCCGGATCACCAATGATGCTCCGAAGGAAGAAAGCTAACATCATGAGCGCAAAGGGCGTATGGCTGGGCAACCTGGCATGGCCCGGCAACAAGTCGTGCAAGCAGTTCGCCCAGGACGCCTTCCGCCTGGCAGGCGCCAAAACCGACAAGCAAAAGGCCCTGGCCTTCTACGACTGGATCCAGCGCTGCATGATGCGCGGGGCCAACCTGGAGACGCCCAACGGCGCAGGCGGCTACTCGCGCAACTTCGACCCACTGCCTCTGCTGACCAGCTGGGGCTTCGGCGAGTGCACCTTCTGGGGCTGGGTG
>JANYLN010000209.1 GCA_025357795.1 Planctomycetota bacterium | reverse complement strand
CGAATTCCTGCTTCGACGCAAACGTCTCGGGCCAACGGAACATAGGGGCGGCCTCCTGGGTACCTGGTTCTGGGAACCTGTCGCGGGTGGGCATTATACGGCGGGTCGGGCGGTTCAGGCGAGAGGGGCCGGTCAATTGTCAGCTGTTAGCCGCCAACCGTGGTTCTGTAGAAGTCCAGCGTTTGCCGGGCCATGGTTTCCGCGCTGAACCGCTGGGCCTGCTGCCGGCCGCGATCGGACAGGTGCGCCCGCAGCGGTGGGTCGGAGGCCAGTTGGCGAAGGGCCTGGGCCAGGGCCGGGGCGTTGGCGGGCGGCGTGTAAAATGCGGCGTCGTCCGCGGTCTCACGGATGCTGGGCAGGTCGCTGACGATGGCGGGCACGCCGAAGATCATCGCCTCCAGCAATGCCAGGCCGAAGCCTTCGCGGATTGATGGAAACGCAAACAGGTCCAGGGCCGTAACCACGTCCAGCACGTCTTCGCGCCAGCCCAACCAATGAATCCGGCTGGAGAGGTTGAGCTTGCCGGCCAAGGCTGTCAGTGAGGCTCGTTCGGGGCCATCGCCGGCGATGACGATTTCCCAATCCGCCAGTTCTGGACCCGCCAGGCTGCATGCCTCCAGCAGGTACGACAAGCCCTTGTCCGGCGAGAGCCGCGCGGCGGTACCCAACAGCTTGCGGCCCTGCAGGCCCAGTTGCTCTCGCACGTTTGTGCCGCGGAGCTTGTCGCGAAGCAGTTCCGGGGCGATGCCGTAGGGGATCACCTGAACGGGCACGGGCCGACCTGCCAAGGCGGTGTTGCAGACTTCGGCAACGGCCCGGCTGATGGCGATCATACCGCGGGTGCGGCGATGGACGAAAGCCGAGAGCGTCGCCCGCTGCCAGGCGGGCAGGTTCAACCAATCGAGGCTATGGCGGCTGATGACCAGCGGGATGCCCCATAGCCGCGAGAGGGTCGCGCCGGCCAGTTCGCCCTTGAATAGGTGGGCGTGGATCAGGTCGTAGCGGTTGCGGCGAAGCAAGGCCAGCAGGGACCACCGCAGGCGGATCGGCACGATCCCGCGAAGGCGCCAGGGCTCTTCGGCGTGGGCGGCACCCGGCAGAATGTAAGCTACGTCAACCGGCACGCCCATCTGCCGCAGCGTCCAGACCAGGTTCAAGAGGTGCCACTCGGCACCGCCCCCCCACAGATAGCCGGTCAGCATCAGGATCCGCGGGGAAGAGCCTTCTGCTGCGGTTGGGGGAGCGCTGGGTTGGACCGTGCCCATCACGATGCTATGCCTCCGCGTGCCAAATGTCGCGTACTCCACCATGCCAGCGTCAACAGGCTAAAGAGGATCTGGCTGTGATCGTGCCGGCCCGTGCGATGCTCCTCAAGCAGACGTATCGCGGCCGGGCTCGATACGCCGCAACCCTCCAGCGCACGGCTGGAGAACTGGTCGTGGACCAGACCATACCAGGCTGTGCGGAAGAACTCCGCCACGGGCACCTCGAAGCCGCGTTTAGGCCGGTGGAAGACGGATTCGGGCAGGTCCTTGGCGAAGGCGGCGGCGAGCACCCGCTTGGCGGCGCCGTCCCGCAGTTTGTACGACAGCGGCAGGCCGAGGGCAAACTCCGCCACGCGGTGATCCAGCAAGGGCACACGGACCTCCAGTGAGACGCGCATCGAGGCGCGGTCCACCTTGTGCAGCATGTCATCCGGCAGGAGGGTGAACAAGTCCGCCAGGAGGATGCGGCTGAGGGGGTGGTTGTCCGGGAGGCGATCGGCGAAGTCGAAGATCGGCTGGCGGTAGATCGTCTCGATTCCGGCGGCGGCGGCGCGGCCGAGGGCGGGGTCTTGCAGCAGGTCGGCGATATCGGCTGGATCAGCGATGCGGGCCCAGTCGAGGTGGCGCACGACCGGGTCGGGGCTTTCGGTGCTGAGGAGCTTGCGGATCTGCCGGACGCGGTTTCGCCAGCCGCTGGCGCGTCCTGTGGGGAGCCAGCGGGCAGTCGTGCGGATCAGCTGTCTGGCCAGCGAAGGGATCTTCTGCGCCCTTGCCCAGGCGTCGTGGCCCCGGTAGCGCCAGTAGCCTGCGAACAGTTCGTCGCCGCCATCGCCGGAGAGGGCGACCGTTACGTGTTTGCGGGTGATGTGCGAGAGCATCGTGGTGGGCAGGTAACTGCTGTCGCCGAAGGGCTCGTCGAGGGCGTCGAGCAGGTCGGGCAGTTCCTTGTGAAGGTCCGAGAGACTCAACCGGAGCAATGTGTGGTGACATCCCAGGTGTTTGGCGACCTCGGCGGCGTGCTGGGCCTCGTCGTAGGCGGGCTGGTCGGCAAAGCCGATCGAGAAGGTTTGTACGGCAGGGCCCTGGTCGCGGACGGCCGCGGCGGCGACGACGGACGAGTCGATCCCGCCGGACAGCAGGACGCCCACGGGCACATCCGCCACGAGATGGTCGCGAACGACGTCCGTCAGCAGCGACTGCAGGTGCTTGGCGGCACGATCGAAGCCAGCGTCATCGTGCGGCGGTTCGGCTGGCGTGGGCAGCGGCCTGTACCACAGGGCTGACTCGTCGTGGCCGGCGCCATCGACCCGCAGGAAGCAGCCTGGTGGCAGTTTGTGGATGCCCTCGAGAACGGTCTGCTGACGCAGGGGCATTCCAAGCGTGAGGTACTCCGCCAGGCCGGTGCGATCGATCCGGGGGCGGTGGGGCATCATCGTCAGCAGGGCGGGCAGTTCGCTGGCGAAGATCAGTTCGTCGGGTGAGCGCGTGTACCAGAGGGGTTTGATGCCGAAGCGGTCGCGGACGAGCCAGAGCTGGTTCTTGCGGCAATCCAGCAGGCCGAAGGCGAACATGCCGGCGAGACGGTCCCAGGCCTGCGGCCCCCACTGGGCATACGCCGCCAGGATCACCTCGGTGTCGCAGCAGGTACGGAAATCGAAGAGGCCCTTGAGCTGCTCGCGGATCCGACGGTAGTTGTAGATCTCGCCGTTGAAGACGATCCCGAGCTGGCCCTGGCGGTCCCACATGGGTTGGGCGGCGTTGGGGGACAGGTCGATGATTGCCAGGCGACGATGGACGAGGCCCACCGTGGCTGGCCCCATTCGGCCGGTCCAGATTCCGCGGTCGTCGGGGCCGCGATGGGCCAGCGCGCGGTCGGCCATCGCCAGACGATCGGGGTCGATCGCTGCGCCGGAGAAGTTTACGATTCCAGCCAAGCCACACATGATGGATGATTATCGAGGGATGAGGGGGTGTCGGCAAGCGAAGGCTCGAGTTCCTGTACTCAGGCCCGACGGGCAGCGAGGCGGCTTTTGAGATTGCTCAGCGATGTCACGCGAAAGTAGTACCACCAGAGCACTTCCCCAAAGGCGTCGGTGCTGGCGCCAAAGCCGATCGTCTGGCCCCGGCAGAGCGGGACGACGGTGCCGGGTTTGGTGATGCTGCGAGCCGCGAGGATCCGCTGGGCGATGATCGTCGGCTGTTCGCAGAGGTGCTTGTATACCAGGGTATTGTCGCGAAAGAGGATCGCCCCGTGCAGTTCGCCGAGGTCCACCTGTTTGGTGAACGTCGAGTCGCTGTCGTAGCCGAAGCGGTTCTGTACGACAGCCGGCAACTCCAGATGAATCCGAGGCAGCTGCGTCTTGGTCTGGGTCGCGGGTCTGCTACCGAAGGTGATGATGGCTGGGCCGGACAGCGGTACCGCCATGATTTCCTCGGGGGCGTAATAGGTCGAGTTGTGCGATACGATCAGCACAGGGTCTTCGATTACGTACTCGTGGTGCTCTTCGGGGTGAATCCCGAAGCGGCCTGACAACAAGTTCGCGGTATTCGCCGTAGCGGCTGCACCCTTAATCATTGCCATCCCTGCGGTACGTGTCTGTTTGAAGGGAGTCCCCAAATAGGGAGGCTGTTCCCGCCATGCCCTCAGACAACACGACACGTGTGAATCGGCCCGGGCGGGGGGTGAGTTAAGGAGGTGGGCAGGTTTTTTCGGTCGGGACGACCGAGCGGCCCGTTATCGGACGGCTGGCATGCGTATTGCGGTTGCCATCGCGGGCGGAGTTTGCCTGGCGAGGGAGCCTGTCCCGGCCCCTAGGGGCCCTGCGTCCAGACCGGGGCAGGTCCTCTAGAACGTGCGCTTCGAGGGCTACACCAATAACACAGCCGCGATGGGTCCGGACGGTAGGCTGTGAGGGCGACCAGTGCTACCGGGTCAGCCCCAGTGGCGTCCCGAGCGGGGCCATCTTCCGGGGTGGGGCGATATACGGTTCACCCGCCATCGCCAGCGACGGGACCGTCTATATCGGAACGGCGTATGCCGGCCTGTATGCCATCGACATGGATCGCGAGGGAATCGATCCCCGGAGCCTTCAGGGGACGGGATCGCACAAGTGGGTGTTCAATACGCGGAACGCCGTTCACTCGTCTCCGGTCATTGGCCCGGATGGCACGGTCTACTTTGGCTCGTCGGACGGCAGTGTCTACGCGGTGTATGGGACGGCGCCGCCTGCGGACACGCCCTGGCCGATGTTCCGGCACGATCCGCGGCATCTCGGCCGATCGTCCACCAGCCAGCCTGCGGTAGCCTACGTGCAGGACAAGCAATAGGCCGCCGGGCGGCGTTCATTCCAGATGTGCGTCTGCGGCGCGACGAGCTTGGCGGCGGCCTGGGCCAGGTCCAGTTCGACGATCAGGGGGGTAGCGTCTGTCGTTTCGGCGAGAACGGCTCCGGTGGGCGCGATGACGACGCGCCGATTGCCGGTGGATCCAATGACGAATACGCGGTTTTCGACTGCCCGCACCTGCAGGATCGGCAGATTGTTGAGCGTTCCTGCCACGGAGAGCACCTGCGCGCCCTCCAATGCCAGCAGCCGGGCGCAGACGAATGAGGTCGCTTGGCGGGCGGTGATCATACCTATGGCTGCGTGGGCGACCCTCCGCAGGCGGGGATCTGACATTTTGTGCAGGAGAGTGGCGTCTGGGCGGACGACCATCTGCACCTGCTGGTCGGCCAGGGCGGCGGAACCATCGTGCAGATTGCCTTCTTCACCCGCCAGTACCGCGACCCGTAGCGGCCGAGCGTCAGCTGGCGGTAGTGTGGGCTGGATCGTCAGCAGTTTTCGCACGGTAACTTCCGGCAGGACAAGGCGTCGGGGCCCGATCCGGACGTTTGCCACCAGCAGGGCGGGCTGGTCGGGCGGGGCCTTGGAGAGCACTTCCCCTTCACCCGAGACGATCAAGCTCATCCCGCAGAACTGCGCCTCAGCGCACTCCTGGCCGAATTTGTTCGCGCAGACGATCGGCAGGCCGAACTCGCTTGCCCGCGCGGGGATCAGGAAGTCCGGCTGGGGGTTGTAGTACCGCCCGGGCTCAGGGGCGGCGTTGACCCACGCCGTCGGCATTGCCAGCAGGCCGGCGTCTTGCGCAGCGTGCGAGGCGAAGATCTCGGGGCCACGCCCTTCCGCGCAGACCAGGAGTCCGACCTGGCCATGCTCCGTCTCGACGGGCTGGACCTGTCTGCCAGGCTCGTACCAGTCGTGCTCGGCGTCCCAGAGGAAGGTCTTGAAGTGCCGGCCTACGATGTTACCGGACTTGTCAAGAAAAATGGCCGCATCGTGTAGCACGCCATCGTGCTCGTGAACGATCCCGGCGGCGATGGCGATACCGTGCTTGCGGGCGAGGTTGGTGAACCAGTCTTCGATCGCCTGGCCGCGGAGGATGTCGGCCTGGTAGTAGTGATCCTTGCTGCCTAGCCAGTAGGCGGGGTAGCAGCACTCGGGCAGGACGACCAGGTCGGCCCCGGCGTGGCGTGCCGCGGCGACCGCCTCTGCGATGTCCGCCAGTGCGGCAGCGGCCTGTGCCAACGGTCTGGCTGGCAGTTGGGCGGCGGCGACAGTGATCATGTTTGTCGGGCTGGTCATAGCAGACAGATCGTAGAAAGCCGGCCCCGCAATTGCAACCGGCTGGCGGGCACTCTAGAATCACTGACCATGCTGTGGATCCTCACGATACTCCAGGACGGGATGCTGCTCGCGGCGGCTCCGGTGCCGTCTGAGGTTAAGGGGGCCTACTGGCTGCTGCTGCTGGTCTGCGGGCTGTTCGTGGCGGTGTTCGCCCTGACGCTCCTGCTGATCCGTTCCCTCCGGCGGTATCGCCAGACGTATATGACCTCGCCGCACAAGCCCACTCCCAACGAGGATATCTGGCAGAAGCACCGCCTGCCCGAAGGTTGGGAAAAACAGATCGAGCCCGATCAGCCGGACAAAGATAAGCCCTGCTAAATGTCGAAAAGCGTCTTCTCGTCGTCTTTGGGCGGCTCTTGCCGGGTTCCATGTCGCGCATGGCCCACGGCGCGCCCGCGAGGCGCTTCTGCTGACCTGCAATAACGGCGACAGGCCAGCAGAATCGCTGGCGGGCGGTCGCTCGTTCCTCGCTCCCAGGCTGCCCCCGCATTCTTCCTTGGCGCGGGCCGT
>JANYLN010000269.1 GCA_025357795.1 Planctomycetota bacterium | reverse complement strand
GAGCAGGGCCGCCAAGGGGATGATGTTCTCGAGGCCGGGGGCGCTGCGGCGGCGGGCGAGGAAGATCGCGCCGATGACGGCGCCGATGCCGACGCAGCCTGTCAGCAGGCCGAAGATCTGGGGGCCCACATGAAGCACGTCCCGGGCGAAGGCGGACATGAACTGCTGGAAGGGCATACCGGCGATGCTGATCAGGCAGACCAGCAGCAGGATGGCACGGATGGGGGCGAAGCCGAAGACGTAAGTTACGCCCTCGCTGAGTTCGCGCAGGACGTGGCGGGGTTTGGGCTGGGTTGTGCGGGGTGGGAATTCCATCCGCAGCAGGGCGATGATGACGGGGATGTAGCTGAGGGCGTTGAGCAGGAAGCACCAGCCTTCGCCGACGGCCCAGATCAGCAGGCCGGCGATGGCGGGGCCGACCAGGCGGGCGGCGTTGGCCATGGAGGAGTTGAGGGCGATGGCGTTGCCGAGGTCCTCCTTGCGGCCGACCATTTCGGCGGTCATGGACTGGCGGATGGGGATGTCGAAGGCGGCGATGATGCCGGCGAAGATGCTCAGGGCGACGATCCAGTACTGGTTGATCCAGCCCGTGAGGGTCAGCAAGGCGAGCAGGGCCGGCTGGATGGTCGCGAGGGTCTGGGTGATCACGACGAGTTTGCGGCGCTCCATGCGGTCGGCCAGCAGGCCGGCGAAGGGGGCGACGAAGAGGATCGAGATGCGGCAGAAGCCGACGACGCCCAGCCAACCTGTCGAGCCGGTCAGGCGGAAGACCAGCCAGTTCATGGCCGCCCACTGGAGCCAGTTGCCGATGAGGGAGATGGACTGGCCGGTGAAGAAGAGGCGGTAGTTGCGATGGCGAAGCGAGCGGAACATTCCGCCGGGGCGACTGGGGCCGGATTCGTCGAAGCTCATGGTTGTCCTGGGCTTCCTGTCGTGCGGGCGGCCGGTGCGGGGCGGCATGCGTTGTATCTGGCCGCTGGCGGTGCCGCAACCTCGATCAGCATAGCATCAACGGCCTGGCGATTAAAGCCAGGGCGGGGATTCTAGGGATCTTCGGCCGGGGTCGGTGTGGAGACGATGGCTGGGAAGGCGGGCGTTTGGGGCGTTTGCTGCTGCTGGGAGAGGAGTTGCATCTCGCGGCGGAAGGCGGGCAGTTGGCGGATGAAGAGTACGGCGGCGCCGATGCAGCAGATGCCGCTGATGAGGACGGCGATGGGGGCGCCGAGCCAGTGGGCGAGGCTGCCGGCGAGGAGGCTGCCGAACGGGCCCATGCCCATAAAGCACATCGCCCAGAGGGCCATGACGCGGCCGCGTTTGTCGTCATCGACAATCGTTTGGAGCAGGGTGTTGCTGGCGGCGATCTGGACCATCATGCCGAAGCCGGTGAATACCATGAGGATCAGCGAGATCCAGAGGGTTCGCGAGAAGGAGAAGGCGATGAGGCCGGCGCCGAAGACGGCGGTGGCGGCGGCGATGACCTCGGCCAGGCCGAGGATGTTACGGCGGGCGGCGAGATAGGCGGCACCGACGAGGGCGCCGATGCCGGCGGCGGTCATCAGATATCCCAGGGTGCTGACGTCGCCGTGGAGGATGTCGCGGGCGAAGACGGGGGCGAGGACCATGATGGCCGAGCCCATCAGGCTGACCATGGCCAGCAGCAGCAGGACCGCGCGGATTGGCAGGACGTGCCAGGCGTAGGAGAGGCCGTCGCGGAATTCGTGGATGGCATGTTTGCGGGCGGGCTTGGGTTTGCGGGGCGTGGGGGTCATCGCCAGCAAGGCGGCGATGACGGCGATGTAGCTGATGGCATTGCCCAGGAAGCAGTAGCCTTCGCCGAACATCTTGACGAGCTTGCCGGCCAGGGCGGGGCCGATCAGGCGGGCGCCGTTGACCATGGAGGAGTTGAGGGCGATGGCGTTGCCGAGGTCGGCCTTGTCTTCGATCATCTCGACGACGAAGGCCTGGCGGCTGGGGATGTCGAGGGCGTTGATGAGGCCGCCTGCGGCGCTGAGGAGCATGATCTGGGGGATCGTGATGGAGCCCTTGATAGTCAGGAGTGCCAGGACGAGGGCTTGGAGCATCGCGAGGCTCTGGGTGACGACCATCGTCCTGCGGCGGTCGAAGCGGTCGGCCCAGACGCCGGTGAAGGGGGTCATCACGAATGTGGGCAGCTGGCCGCAGAAGGGGACCAGGCCCAGCAGCAGCGGGGAATCGGTCTTGCTGTAGACCAGCCAGCCGATCGCGAGCATCTGCATCCAGGTGCCGATCAGCGAAATCGTCTGGCCTGCGAAGAAGAGACGGTAGTTGCGGTACCGCAGCGAGCGGAAGATCGAGGCGGTACCGGCGAGGGCTGATCCCAAGGCGCCCATGGTGCGAAAGTCTCCGACTGCGCGGCGGCACACGGGCCAGCCGCTTCAAACCCATTACGATAGGCCCGGTCAGAGGCGGCTGCAAGCGCGGCGGGTGCGGCGGAGCGATTACGCGGCGGTTGGTGTCGCGGGATCGGCCTGGTTGGTCGATTGGCAGATGCGGAAATTGTCTTATTCACACTCCGGTTGAAGGTGTCCGATCCGATCCGGCAGATGCTCATAGAACGCCGAGAACCGGGCAATTGCCGCATGGCGCATCGGACAATACCAGACGGAGTGTGTATTAGAACCGCTACGGAGGCAAAGATGTAGGAATAGCAGATCCGTGTCGGGTACCTTGTCCGCCTCCCCCATTTAGCCGGCTCGCTTGCGAGCCGCGTGTTGTGGCCGTGGCCGTTGTTGTACTTCTTGAGGTTGTGGGTGTCATTCCGAGGCCCTCCCCGCCGCCAATATCGCCGCCCCCAGCGCCCCGGTCATCTGCGGCTGCGGCGCGATCCGCACCTCGCAGCCCAGCACCTCCGCCAGCGCGGCCTCCATCCCCGGCACCATCGCCACCCCGCCCGTGAACACCACCGGCGCCGCCACCCCCCGCCCCACCATCCCCCCGATCCGCCGTGCGATCGACGCCTGCACCCCCGCGACGATATCCTCCGGCCGCACCCCCGACGCCAGCAGCCCCACGATCTCCGTCTCCGCAAACACCGCGCACATGCTGCTGATGACCGCCGCCTGCAGGCTGCGTCCCGCCATCTCCCCCAGATCCTCCAACCGCACGCCCAGTCGGCTGGCAACCATCTCCAGGAACCGCCCCGTCCCCGCCGCGCAGCGGTCGTTCATCTCAAAATCCCGCACCTTCCCGTTCGACCCGATCCAGACGACCTTGCTGTCCTGCCCGCCGATGTCGATCACCGTCGCCGCATCCGGCACGCCATGCCGCACCCCCGCCGCGTGGCAGGTGATCTCGGTAACCGTCGTATCCGCAATGGAGATCAGGCTCCGCCCATACCCCGTCGCCACGACCTGCCGCACGTCGTCGCGCCTCACCCCGCCCTCCACCAGCGTCCGCTCGAACAGCCGCAGCGCCAGCGTCGCCTGCTCGACCCCCTGGTCGTGTACCCCGGACGCAATCATCCCGCGCTCGCTGTCATAGAGCGCCACCTTGATCGCCCGCGAACCCGCATCAATCCCCGCGCTGATCATGCTCGCCGCCCCCGCACCGTCTCAAACAGCGCCTCGACCCGCGTCGCGATCCGCGCCGAATCCGAAGGCGAGTAATCCGTCTCGATCCGCAAGTAAGGCAAACCAAGTTCCTGCTCGACCACTTCCCTCACCCGCCTCGCCTCGACGTCGTACGTCAGACACGCCTGCCAGATCAGCTCGATGACGCAATCAACCCGGTACTCCCCCGCCAGACCCCGGATCGACTCCATTCGCCGCCTGTTCGGCGTCATCACCGAGCAAGGCAAGTGTAAGTACTTCTCCGCAATCGCCCGCAGCGGATCCGCCGCCGTCTCATCCACATCCTCCAGGATCGGCTTGAGCCCCGTGCAGTTCTCCATCGCCACCACGAGCCCGCCGTTCTGCTCGATGATCTCCAGCACTCGCTCCGCCCCGTGCGCCATCGGCACCCCGGTGAGAAGCACCCGCGCGTGCGACCGTTTGGCCGCCCCGCTTGCCAGGCGGGTATCGTCTACGCCGTTTGCCGCCGTGCCGTACCTCGCAATCGCCTTCTCATACTGCTCGAGATCCGCCGGAATCCCCGAAATACTACTTTTCAGTGTAATGAGCTCCCGCCCCGTGATGGCAGGCGAGTCACACTTCATCACCTCCGCCAGTTGCCGCCGCAGGCCCCGCTCCCGGTTCATCAACCGGATCGCCTCTCGCAGCTTACACTCTGTGATCTCCACCCCGAATCGCCGCTCCAGCTCGCCCTTCAGTTTCTGGATCTCGCGGTACCAGTGTTCCGCCGCGTCCGCATCCTCGACCTTCTGCGGCAGTTCCAGCACGTGCACGGGCCGCGTCCGCCCCATCAGCTCGTACATCTTCTTCTTGCCGTCGCAGGTGGTCTCCGCGATGACCAGGTCCGCCATCTCCAGGAACGGGTTGCTCTTCTGCACGCAGTACCCATACGTGGACTTGATCAGCGGGCACAGGTTTGCAGGCAGCTCCTGCTCCGCCGCCGGGATCGTCTTCGCCGATCCCCCGCACAAACACACCGGCACACCTCCCGCCGCCAGGATCAACTCCCGCGGCGTGAACTCGCACAGAATGCCCACGACCTTCCGGCCGTCCCGTTTCGCCTGGACCGCATATGCATGACAGTGCTGCAGCATCTGCCCGAAGTACCGAAGCGGATCACCCGCCGGCCCCCTCGCGTCGCCGCAAGCACGCCCCTGCGTGCCGCACGCATCCTTCCGTCTATGATGTTGATCACCGCCGCAAGTTCCCATCATCGTCCCTCGAAAGTCAGGACTGACAGCAAAGGGGGTCGGATACCTTTTCCGCCTCCCCCATTTAGCCGGCTCGCTTGCGAGCCGCGTGTTGTTGCCGTGGCCGTTGTTGTTGTTATCCGTGTCCATCCGTGGCTGTCGTTGCCGTTGTTGCAGTCGTACCAGTCATCATTCCCATACGCCTACGCCAGTCGCTCACCACCAACACAAAACGGGTGAGGAAGGCGAACCTTCCTCACCCGCTGATTCTCGCATCTGCCCGAACGACCGTTCTTCCGTCTCGCCTGGGCATGGCTGCTGGTCTCGCCTGATTGCGCCCGATCCGCCGGGCCTGGGGCGATCCCAGCCACGATCGACACTCCCGCTACTCGATCGTGTTCCAGTTCGCCTCGCCCGGCTTGACCTCGAACGGCCCGGTGTTCGGCTTGATTTCCAACCGATACTTACCCGCAAACTTTTTTGGTACTCGCCACGAGTACCGGCAGGTGCCACCTCAGCCATAGGCAAAGTTGCCCGAGGCTAGGACTTTGCCCTCCGCGTCGTAAATGGCCACCTTCGGGGCCGGTACCTGCGTGCCGTCCTTGGTCGCCGCCGGCGAGTACTCCTCGCCGCCCTTGCCCACGATCACAAACCCGACCGAGACCTCCGTCCCCTTGAAGATCCAGCCGGTCGACTGCTTCTGTACGTCCGCCTTGATCGTCAGCGGCGAGCCCAGCTCGATCGACTTGACCTTCTCCGGTTGGATCTCGAAACTCTGCAGCTCGCCGGTCTTCCTAGCCGCCTGCAGCATCCACTTGCTCTTCTTCTCGTCCGTCGTCACCAGGCTGATCGACTGGCAGGTGTACCGGCCCGCCGGCAACTGCCAGCTGCTCTTGGGGCCGTTCAGAAGCTGCATGCCGCTCTCGCCCAGGACCATCAACTCCACATCGCTGCCCTTGACCGCCAGCGTCCCCATCTTCGGCTCGGCCGTGACCATCTCGACATTCGAGCCGTCCGCCGCCAGCTTCACCTGGTAGTAGCGGCCCGCCACGTGGATCATCGGCGTCAGAGGCTGCGTCTCGCTGACCCGATTCGGGTCGTACTCGAACTTCCCGTTGCCGTCCAGGTCGATCGCCAGCATGTCGCCGGCCCGGCCCCGCGTACTCGCCAGGATGTCCTTGACCGGCTCGATCCGCCCGTCGTAGTCCCCGTCGATCATCGCGATCTTGTACGTCTTCTCGCCGAGCTTGACCTGCCCGACCAGGTACCCCGCCGCGAACAGGACCATCATGTCCTCGCCCCGCCCAGCGATCAGGACCCGAACCGATGCCCCGTCCTTGCCCACCGTGACGCTCGCCGGCCCGTACAGCCAGCCTTCCGAGCCGCTGTTCCAAGGCAGCGTCGCCTTGGTCCGCTTGAGCGGCTTTTCGTCCGCCAGGTTGCCGTCGCCGTTGCGGTCGATGAACACATTCGCGACACCATCCGGCGCGCTCACCGTGTCCATCGCCACCACGAGCTGCCGCGAGCCTACCTCGGTCACGTAGTAGGTCATCTCGCCCTTGGCGTCCTTGGGCGTGCCCTTCACTTCAGCCGGCATGCCCGGACTTCGCGACAGGTAGCACTGGGTCGCCGCAACCAGCGGATCGTCATGGCTGATCCCCTTGACGATCTTGTACTCCAGCGGGAACGTCCCCTGGGCCAAACTCGGAGGGGAAGTGCCGAACAGCAAGAACCCGACTGCTAAAGCCACGAACAGCTTTTTCATGACAGTCTTCCTTTGACTAGAGGCCCTGCTTAGATCGTCCTCATCCTAACTGTCTACAGTTGTAATCGTCAACAGGAACTGATATTTCGAGTCACTTTCACCGCCGACCCGATTTTTCCGCGCAGACCCATCTCGCATACATCCAATTATACATGTACAGTAACAGACGGTTTCTTTCTGCGGTTGTGACACACAGGGCCCGATGCCCGCGGACCTCACCGCGTCCGCACCCCGACTCGGCTAGACACCGGAGGGATCAACCTTGTCCTCTGCCAACCAGGAACTGCTCCGCCAACTCCCCTCGATCGACTCGCTCCTGCAGGACCCCCGCATCCTCGCCGGTAGCGCCGGCGTGCCCCGCCGTATCGTCTCCGAATCCCTCCGTGCCGCCGTCGCACACATGCGCGGCAGACTAGGTTCCGTGGCGCCGTTGGTGGCGCCCGCGCCCTCGCCGGACTCCCCTCGCCAAACCCGCCCAGCTCCCGCATCCAGCCCAGCTTCACGCGGGGACCGCTTGGCCCAGACCTCTTCAGTGGCGCCGTTGGTGGCAGACAAGATGGCTCTGAATACGGAAATCGTGATTGATGCCCTGACGCGTATCCGTCAGGCAGCCGGTCCCCATTACCGCCGCGCCATCAACGCCACCGGCATCATCCTGCACACCGGCCTGGGCCGCGCCGTCCTCGCCCAGCGCGCCATAAAGCAAATCGAGCAGGAACTTTGCGGCTACTCGATCCTGCAGCTCGACATCGAAACAGGCGACCGCAACCGCCGCGACGAACGCCTCGCCAGCCTGCTCAACCAGCTGACCGGCGCCCCAGACGCCACCATCGTAAACAACAACGCCGCCGCGACTTCCATCGTTCTCAACACCGTCGCTCCAGGCCGCGAAGTCATCGTCTCCCGTGGCCAGCTCGTCGAGATAGGAGGCGAGTTCCGCCTGCCGGATGTCATGGCTGCTGCAGGAGTTACACTCGTCGAGGTCGGCACGACCAACAAGACCCACCCCCGCGATTACGAACGGGCGATCACCCCCAACACCGCCGCGATCCTCCGCGTCCACCCCAGCAACTACAAGATCATCGGCTTCACCGAAGAGGTCGAATTGGCCGAGATGGTCCGCATCGCCCACGCCCATAACTTGGTTCTGATTGATGACTTAGGTGCAGGCGCCCTGATGGACTTCTCCCGCTTCGGCTTCGAGTATGAGCCCACCCTCGCCGATTCCATCCGCGCCGGCTCCGATCTGGTCACCTGCAGCGGCGACAAACTCATCGGCGCCTCCCAGGCCGGCATCATCCTTGGCCGTAACGACTTAATCACCGCCGTCCGCAAGAACCCCCTCGCCCGCATGCTCCGCCCGGACAAACTGACCCTCGCCGTCCTGGAAGCCACCCTCACCCTCTTCCTCGACGAATCGATGGCCCTCGACCAGATCCCGACCCTGCAAATGCTCCGCCGCAGCCGCGACGACCTCGCCGTCCAGGCCGAACGCATCGCGGCAACTCTCAGCCAGAAGGTCGTTTACACCGATGTGACCGTCCTCGAAGGCTACTCGCAGATGGGCAGCGGCTCCCTGCCGGGCCAGAACCTCCCGACCAGGCTCGTAGCCCTCCACTCCAAGCTGATCCCCCCCGCCGACCTCGCCCGCCAGCTCCGCCGCCACAGCCCCCCGATTATCACTCGCATCCAGAACGACCGCGTCCTGATCGACCCCCGCACCCTGCTGGAAGGCGAAGAACAAGTCATTGTCGATGCGGTAGTTGCGGTGCTCGATGCCGCCAAGAGGGCCAGGGGATGCTGACCAGTCAGCCCAACATCACCCTGGGCACCGCAGGCCACGTAGACCACGGCAAGACCGCCCTGGTCAAATGCCTGACAGGCTGCGACACCGACACGCTCAAGGAAGAAAAAGAACGCGGCATGTCGATCGAGCTGGGCTTCGCCCCCTGCCAGATCTCCGATTGGCAGGTCGGCATCGTGGATGTCCCGGGCCACGAAGACTTTATAAAAACGATGGTCGCCGGTGCCAGCGGCATCGACGGCGTGATCTTCGTCGTCGCCGCCGACGATGGCGTGATGCCCCAGACCCGCGAGCACCTCGAAATCCTCACCCTGCTGGGCATCCGTCACGGCGTGGTCGCCCTCACCAAGTGCGACCGCGTCAGCCCCGACCACCTGGAGCTGGCGCAAGAGGAGATCCGGCAACTGCTGGCCGGCACATTCCTTAGAGACGCCCCGATCCGGCCCGTCTCGAACATCACCGGTGCAGGCTACGACGCCTTCCTCGAAGCCCTCCAGGACATGGTCCGGTCGATCCAGCCCAAGCCCACCGACGGCCTCTTCCGCATGCCCGTCGAGCGAACCTTCTCCGTCAAAGGCTATGGGACCGTCGTCTCCGGCATCCCCGTCTCCGGCACCGCAAAGCTCGGCGACGAACTCGTCCTCCTGCCACCGGGTGTGACAGGCCGGCTCAAGACGATCCAGGTCTATAAGAACACCAGCGACAAGGTGTTAGCAGGCCAGTGCAGCGCTCTGAACCTCCCGCAGCTCGACCACAAGGTCATCGCCCGCGGCCACGTGCTGACCGTGCCGGGCTATTTCGCCCCCGCGGACTGGTACACCTGCCAACTCCGCCTGCTGCCGCACGAGACGCTCTTCCTCAAAAACGCCTCCCAGGTCAAGTTCCACACAGGCACCAGCGAGGTGATGGCCACGGTCTATCTGCTGGCCGGCAACGCGGTTGCAGCCGGCCAGGAGTGCGTCGTCCAATTCCGCCTCGCCGAGCCCATCGTCGCCGGCCCCGCGGACCGCTACATCGTCCGTTCCCTCTCGCCCGTCCAGACCATAGGCGGCGGCATCGTGATCGAACCCGCCGACCGCCGCTACAAACGCAACCGCCCCGAGCTGATAGAGGACCTCGCCCAGCGGGCCCTCGCCGTCACCAACGAGCACGCCTTCGTCGAGTACTGCGTCCGCACCGCCGAAGCGCAGGTCACGACCACTGCGGAAGTTGCGAAGCGAACCAAGATCCCACCAGCCCGCCTGCCCGCGATCCTGGCCGACCTCGTCCAGCAGCAGAAACTCCTCGAACTCACCAGCGGACTCCATGCCCACGTCCACACCCTCGCGGCTTGCGAGCAACAGATCGTCCAGTGCGTCGAAGCGTTCCACAAGAAGAACCCCGACAGCCCCGGCATCACCCAGGAAGAACTCCAGCAATCCGTCCAATTGGACAAGCGAGTCTTCGACGCCCTGCTCGCCAGGCTAAGAATCCAGGCCAAACTCGCCGACCGCGCGGGCCGCCTGGCCCTGCTCGCCCACAAGGCCAACCTCACCCAGCAGGACGAAGCCCTCATGGCCCAGATCGAAGCCCTCTTCGCCAAGGCCCCTTACGCCCCGCCAGGCCTGCCGGAGGTCGCCGCGACCCTGAAGGTCCCCCAGGCTGCGCTCGATAAGACCCTCAAACTGCTCCTGCAGCACCAGCGCCTCGTGAAAGTCGATATTGACCTGTACTTCCACAAGCAAGCGATCGACAACGCGCGTCAGGCAATCGTGGACTTCATTACCAAGGAAGGCAAACTCGAAAGCGTCAAGTTCAAATATCTGTTGAACACGAGCCGCAAGTTCGCAATCCCGCTGCTCGATTATTTCGACAAGATCGGCCTGACGCGGCAGGTGAACCACACGCGATATTTGCGGACGCGGCCCGGCAACCCCAGTTGACGCCGGCGGTTGCCGAACAAGGCTCGAACCGCCCTCATCGACTCGATATACTTGCACAGACCGTTCTTACAGGAGGATTCTGATGGGCATCAGTATCGGCATGGTTGGCATGGGCTGGTTCGGCATCAGCTTCGTCCGTTTGTTCCGCGACCACCCGCTGATAGACCGCATCGCGCTGTGCGACCTCGACAAGGACCGCCTGGACTGGGCGTCCAAGGAATTCCAGATCACCGAAACCTATAACAGCCTGGAGGACATCTGCAAGAGCGACATCCAGGCCTTGGTCATCATCACCCAACCCTGGCTGCACGCCCCGCAGGCCGTCCAGGCCATGCAGGCCGGCAAACACGTCTACAGCGCCGTGCCCGTCGTCTATCTGCCTGACGGCCAGCAGATGCTCGACTGGTGTGACAAGGTCGTTCAGACCAGCGAGAAGACCGGCATGCACTACATGATGGGCGAGACCAGCCACTACCGCGCCCCCTCCATGTATTGCCGCCGCCGTGCCGCCGAAGGCGCCTTTGGCCACATCGCGCTCGCCGAAGGCAACTACATGCATGACATCGACTTGCCGGCCAGCAGCCTCCGCGAGGTCGCCCAGCACCGCTGGGGCCTCCAGTGGGACATATCCAAGAGCGGCGACATCCCGATGTACTACCCGACACACTCGATCGGCGGCTTCCTCTCGGCGATCAAGGCCCACGTGACCGAGGTCTCCTGCATGGGCCAGCAGGTCCCCGGCGACGATTGGCACCGCCCCGACACGATCTTCGCCAATCCCTTCGGTAACGAGACCGCCATGTTCCGCCTGAGTAACGGTGCCGTCGCTCGGATCTGCGAGTACCGCAAGATCGGCCATCTTGGCCATGAGGGCTTCAGCCTCTACGGCACGGAAGGCTCGTTCGTCGAAGGCCCTGCCGGCTGTCACTGGGTGACCAAGAAGGACTCAACGCCCCTGACCGTCGAGCAGATGCGCGACCCACTGCCCCCCGAGGTCGACGAGGCCTACCGCAAGACCGCTAAGTCCCAAGCCGACAAGGACATCTATGGCGGCCACGGCGGCTCACATGCCTACCTGGCCAACGAGTTCGTCCAGGCCGTCGCCGCGGACCGTCCGCCAGCCGTCAACGCCTGGCAGGCCGTCCGCTACCTCGTGCCCGGCATCATCGCCCACGAGTCCGCCAAGCGCGGCGGCGAATTGCTGAAGGTCCCCGATTGGGGTGATTGCCCCTGCTAGTGCGATAGGACCGAGGCAGCGCAACCAACACGAGGGAGCTCCATGTCGGCGATTGAACGTCTGAATGTCGGCATCGTCGGCGCCGCCGGTCGCGGCGGCACGTTCCGTGCAGCACTGGAATCCAATGGCGCCCGCGTCCTCGCCGTCTGCGACATCCGCGCCGATAAGCTCGACGAATGCGCCGCCCACTTCGGCGCCGCCGAGAAATACACCGACTACGCCGAGATGCTGGACAAGTCCGACCTGGACGCCGTGGTCATCGGCACCCCCATGCCCCTGCACGTGCCGCAGTCGATCGCCGCATTGCAGCGCAACATCCACGTGCTCTGCGAAGTGCCCGCCGCGGTCTCGCTCGAGGAGTGCTACGCCCTCGTCGCCGCCTGCCGCAAGAGCAAGGCGGTCTATATGATGGCCGAGAACTACATCTACGCCCGACCGATCCAGGTCGTCCGCCACCTCGCGCAGCGGGGCCTGCTCGGCGAGATCTACTACGCCGAGGGCGAGTACCTGCACGAACTGAAGGAACTCAACGAGATCACCCCCTGGCGCCGCCACTGGCAGACCGGCATCGACGGGATCACCTACGGCACGCACAGCCTCGGGCCTATCCTGGCGTGCATGCCCGGAGACCGCGTCACACGAGTCTGCTGCGAGGGCAGCGGCCATCACTACAACGACCCGCGCGGCGTGCCCTACCACCAGGAATCCGCCGTTATGCTCTGCAAGACGGCCAAAGGGGCGCTGATCAAGATCCGCGTGGACATGGTCTCCGACCGCCCCCACGCCATGAACGTCCACCAAGTGCAAGGCACCGATGGCGTGTTTGAGTCCAGCCGAGGGGGCCCCGGCGATCGCCACGGAATCTGGTTCCGCGAATTGTCCAAGGAGATCCGTTGGCACGACCTCGACGAACTGATGACCATCGACAGCCTTACTGAACGCTACCTGCCGCCGACGCTCCGCGACAGCTCGGCCGAGGCCCTTCGCGCGGGCCACGGGGGCGGCGACTACTTCGAGGTGCTCGACTTCGTGCGGGCCATCCGTGGCGAGATCCCCTGCCCCATCGGCATCGACGCCGCCATGGACATGACCTTGCCGGGCCTGATCAGCCAACAGTCGATCGCCCAGCAGGCGGAGTGGCTTCCCGTCCCTGACTCGCGCAAGTGGACG
>JANYLN010000177.1 GCA_025357795.1 Planctomycetota bacterium | reverse complement strand
TCATCGCAGTGGCGGCAGCGCGTGGAGACGCGGTAGGGCTGCGAGGGGACCACGTGGCAGCGGGCGGTCGTGCGGGGCCGGCCGGCCTTGAGGGCGTCGGCGGGATCGATGATACCCTTAGAGCGCTCGTTGTTGAAGACGAGCTTTTCGAGATGGAAGGACGTGACGGCGTCCTTGGTCTTTGAGTGTGCCACGATGCAGGCGACCTCGCAGAGACGGCAGCCTATGCATCTGCTTTCAACCGGGTATACGCGTTTCATCGATCAAACCCCCGCCTGCTGGATACCCAGCACCTTCAACTCATGTTCCGACAGGCCGACGCCGCGGAGTTTCAGGCGGTTGCCCCGCAGGCTTTCGATGCTATTGAGGCCCATCAGACCGAGCATTTCCTTGATTTCGTGGCTCCAGCCGCGGAGCAGGTTCGCCAGGCGCTCGAAGGCCAGGTCGGCCGGAAGGCGGGGCAGCAAGTCAGCGCGGTTGGAGGTGATCCCCCAGGCGCAGCGGCCGCGGTGGCACTGCTGGCAGAGGGTGCAGCCGGCGGCGATCAGGGCGGAGGTGCCGAGGTAGACGGCATCGGCCCCGAGCGCGATGACCTTGACGACGTCGGCACTGCTGCGGATGCCGCCTGCGGCGATGAGGGACGCCCGGTGGCGGATGCCTTCATCACGGAGGCGCTGGTCGACGGTAGCGATGGCGACTTCGATCGGGATCCCGACGTGGTCGCGAATGATCGCCGGGGCGGCACCGGTACCGCCGCGGAAGCCATCGAGCACGACGATGTCAGCGCCGGCGCGGACGATACCGCTGGCGATCGCGCCGACGTTGTGGACGGCGGCGATCTTGACGCTGACGGGCTTGGAGTAATTCGTTGTTTCCTTGATCGCGTAGATCAGGAGGCGGAGGTCTTCGATGGAGTAGATGTCATGCTGGGGGGCGGGGCTGATGGCATCAGCGCCCTGGGGGATCATGCGGGTGCGGCTGATCTCGCGAGTGACCTTCTCGCCCGGCAGGTGGCCGCCGATCCCGGGCTTGGCGCCCTGGCCGATCTTGATTTCGACCGCGGCGGCGGCCTTGAGGTATTCCGCCGAGACGCCGAAGCGGCCGCTGGCAACCTGGACGATGGCGTTTTCCTTGAACTCGTAGAAGTCGGGGTGCAGGCCGCCCTCGCCGGTGTTGAAGTAGGTACCCATGGCCCTGGCGGCCATTGCCAGGCCCTTCTGGAAGTTGTAGCTGATCGCGCCGAAGGACATCGGGGCGAAGATGATCGGCATCTCAACCTGGATGTTGGGCGGGATCGGGCCGTATTCGCCGTTGGTCTTGGCCTTGCCGGGGGCGAGGTCGTAGCCTTCGGGCTTACTACCGATGAAGGTCCGCAGTTCCATCGGCTCGCGGAGCGGGTCGATGGAGGGGTTGGTGACCTGGCTGGCGTCGATGACCATGCGGTCGAAATACGACACGTAGGGTTTGTCGTTGCCGGTACCGGTCAGGACGACGCCGCCAGTATCGCCCTGCTTGTGGGCGGTGCGGATCTGGTAGGGCGACCAGTTGGCGTTGGGGCGGAAGATCCCGCGCGGGGTAATGTAGACGCACTTTGTCGGGCACATTGTCTCACAGCGGCGGCAGGCTACGCAATTGGATTCGATGTTCCAGACGAGGTCGCGGTTGGCATCGTACTGGGTACAGTCATAGGGGCACTGCTGAAGACACACCAGGCAGCGGAGGCACCTGTCGTGCTCGCGCACGACGGCGAACTCCGGGAGGTTGTGGGTCATGTCCAGCATATTAGCTGGCTGCATGCCCAAAAAGGTGGATGCGACATCCGTAGGGCCATTGGCTTGCGCAGGGTTGTTGAATACTTGACTCGACATAGTGTAAGGCACTCCGTCCTACCAAATTCGCTTGCATGTTATCGCAAACGGCTGTATAAGATAAATCGAAATTCTTCATACTGCCCATAAGCCTTCGCTTATTAGTGCGAGAAGGGAATATGGATTTCGAGCTATTGCAGTTGTTCGTGGATATTTGCGACCTGGGCTCGTTCAGCAAGGCGGCGGCACGGCACATCGTGAGCCAGTCGGCAGTCAGTCAGCGCGTTGCGCAGTTGGAGCGGCGGCTGGGCCAGTCACTGTTCGACCGCAAGGCTCGCCCCTTGATGCCCACGCCAGCCGGGCGGATCGTTTACGACTCGGCTCGGCAATTACTGGCGATCCACGCACAGATGCAGGCACACCTGGAGGACCTGCAGCCTATGCTCTCGGGGCCGGTCCGGCTAGGGTGCATATTCAGCCTGGCGCTAGGGCCGCTACGGCAGATGTTGCGGCAGTTCCTGCGGGATGCGGCCTCGGTCGACCTGCACGTCACGCACGGGGAGACGTATGAACTGGCACAAGACGTACTGAACGGCCTGATCGACCTGGCACTGGTGGCATACGGGGAGAAGAGCGAGGGCATCCAGATCGAAGACGTGGGCAAGGAACCGATGATCCTGATCGCCCCGCTGGCCACGAACGATGTGCCGGCCACACCGGTACCAGCGAGTTGGATGAACCATCGCCACCTGGTGACCTTCCCGCATCACAGTCCGACTCGCCGGGCGATTGACGAGGCGTTTGCCAAGGTTGGGGTCACGCCGAATACGGTGTTGGAGGTCGCGAACCCGGTGGTCCTGGTCGAGGCGGTGGCCGCAGGGCGCGGCAGTGCCCTCATGCCGTTCTCGTCGGCGGTCAGTGCGCTGGAAGCGGGCGAGATCCTCTATGTCCCCTGCCCGGAGCTGGAGTTCGAGCGGCCGATCTGTTTGATGCTGCATCGTCGCCGGCCACGGACGCGGGCGGTGCGTGCGTTAGCGGACTTCCTGGGCCAGCAGATGTCGACACTGCAGGGCGCGTGGAAGGGATCGCTGGAGAAGGTGGCACTGGTGCGGAGATGACGACGGGCGGGCGGGGTTCGTCATCCATCGTTCGTCGGTAGTGGCTGGTTGTTGTTCGTTGGTTGTCAACTTCTCGTTGTGGGGCTACCCTCTTACCGTAGATTCATCATGCAATCGGGAGAATTCGCGATAATGGCAACAACCCGGATCAAGAACGGTCGCGTGTTGGCGGATGGGCGGTTCCAGAAGGACTGGGCGGTCGAGATCGACGGCGGCAAGATCGGCTATGTCGGGCCGGCCAGCAAGTCGCCGAAGGCCGATGAGGTGATTGACGCGAAGGGGTTGGCCGTGGTGCCGGGATTCATCGACCTGCACATCCACGGCGGGGCCGGCAGCGATTTCATGGACGCGACGCTGGAGGATTACTGCACGATCGCGGGCTATCATGCGGCGGGCGGGACGACGGCGTGGATGCCGACGACGGCCACCGACACTCACGAAAACATAATGGCCGCCCTGAAAACGGTCCGGCAGGCCCGCGAGCAGAAGCTGGCGGGGCCGAGCATCCTGGGCGCGCACGTCGAGGGGCCGTACCTGACGCTCAGCAAGTGCGGTTGCCATGACGCGGACCTGGTCCGGCCTCCACGGGCGTGGGAAACGCGGGATTACCTTGACAATGCGGACATCGTCGGCCGAATCACGATTGCACCGGACCTGCCTGGTGCCCTGTCCCTCATTCACGACCTGGCATCCAAGGGGGTGCTGGTCAGCGGGGGGCACAGCGAGGCGACGTACTCGCTGATGATGGAGGCGGTCGACGCGGGCATGCGGATGGTTACACATCTGTATAGTGCGATGAGCAGCATCCTGAAGGCGGGACCGTTCCGCATGGGCGGCATGCTGGAAGCGACGATGCTGGACGACCGGCTGACGACGGAACTGATCGCTGACGGCAAGCACGTACCGACCGAACTGCTGAAGCTGGCTCTGAAGGTGAAGGCTCCGAACACGGTCTGCTTCACGACGGATGCGATGCGCGGGGCGGGGGCGGCAGACGGGATCTACACCTTCGGCGGCAAGAAGGGCACCAAGGCGATCGTCGAGAACGGCGTGGCACGGAACCTGCTGAACACGGGGTTTGCCAGCAGTACGGTACGGATGGTGGACCTGGTGCGGGTGGGCGTACAGACGGTAGGGCTGGGCCTCGAGGAGGCGGTCCGCCGGTGCAGCGAGGTGCCGGCGCGGATTGCAGGGTGCTTCGAGCGGAAGGGGTCGATCGCGACGGGCAAGGATGCGGATATCGTGCTGCTGGATGATCAGGGCTGGCTGGTGAAGCGGACGATTGTGGCAGGAGGGACCGTGGCCACGCACTGGCCATTGACAGCGCGTGCCACAGCCGGGGACGGCTGTGGCACACAAGCGGCAACGCGGGCCGTTGACAAGCGGCATGGGCTTGCGGATGCTGTTGGCCTGCGTGCGTCGCCATCCACCGCCGCCATACTGGAGCCAAGAACATGAGCCGCATCCGCGTAGGCCGAGGAGCCCTGGCAAGCCTGGTGATCGCCCTGGTGGCCGGTTGCAGCGTGCCGCAGGCGCCTGTCACGTTTCACCCGGCGTCGGCGATGGTCCGCATCGGCGGGGCCGACGGGACGGCGGTCCCGCGGCAAGCCCGTTCCTATCGGCTAATGATGGTCCGCAACGAGCGGGAGGGGTTCCAGTTCGCATTGCTGCCGGCTGGGGGCACGGAGGTTCCCGCGACGGTGAGCGTTTCGGCGGAAACGCCCGACGCCCCGGCTGTCATGCTGTACCAGGTGCTGCCGGTCAACCATGTGGCTCCGCCTACCACGGGCCAATTTGTCGTACCGCCCCGGCGACTGGGCCTGGTACCGGACGTGCTGATGCCACTACCCGCCCATGTCACGACTGCGCGCATTGCGTCTGGCGAGATGCCGGTGACCTACTATGTCGAATTCCGGACGGTCGCAAAGACGCAGCCCGGCCGCTACCGGTACAGCGTCAAGGTGCTCAGCGGCCAGGCGCTGGCGGCGATGAACGTCCAGGTGACGGTGGGCGAGCCGGTGATCCCGGATCGCCTGCCGTTCCGCACGGCGACGACGTGGAACTGGTCGGTCGATGATTACTTCGGCCGGACGCTGACGGAGCAGGAGAAGCAGGCATTCTGGGACTTCTTCCTGGATCAGCGGCTGAGCCCGACGGCGTTTTTCGCCAAGATGCCAAATCCGGGGGTGGCGGAGGCGGCCACGCGCAAGGACCGCGGGCTATTGGTGATGAACCTGACCTTTGTCGGCGGCAAGAAGCCCAAGCCGCTGGCGCCGGCGGTCAAGGAGAAGATTGGACCGCAACTCAAGCAGTGGCGGGAGGAGCTGAAGGCAGCGGGGATGCTCGAGGCCGCGGTGGTGCTGCTGGCGGACGAGCCTGAACCGGGCACGGCGGGGGTTTGCCGGGAGAATGCCCGCTGGCTCAAGGAGCAGTTCCCCGAGGTGAAGATCTGGGTAGCGACGCGGCCTACGCCGGAATGGGACTTTGCGGACGTGTTCGATCCGGTCACGGCGCACTCGACAGACTTCTACAAGGCTCACAGTCATAGCGATGAAGCGCTGGCGTGGTTGCGCAAGACACATCCGCGGACGGAGTACTGGTGGTTCCACTCGGTGGAGCCCTATGGGCCATACCCCAACATCCGGCTGGACAACCTGCCGATCGAGGCGCGGGTGAGCGGCTGGCAGAGCGCCCTGTATGGGGTGGACGGCTACGAGTACTTCTGGATGACCGACTGGAAGGCCAACAAGGAGAGCAAGGATGTGCCGTGGCCGGAGCGGGCCGCCCGGTGGCAGACCGGCATGAGCGGGGCGGGCACGTTGTGCTATCCGGATGAGCGAGGACTGCCGATACCGAGCCTGCGGCTGGTGAACCTGCGGGACGGGCTGGAGGACTGGGCGCTGATCGAGATGGCGGCGCCGCAGCGCGACATGGCGGGGCGTCGGGGGCTGGTCGGCCAGGTTACCGGCCGCCTGGCGGAGTACACCATCGACCCGCAGGTTGTGCTGCGGGCGAGGGCCAGAGTGATTGGGGAACTGGAGAATCGCCGACCATAGAGCGTGATCGTTGTTTGTTAGGGATGTTCTACCATTAAGTGACTGCCAGCCTGGACGATGACCCTGATGAGAGACTTCGAGACGATGGCGGACAAACCGACATCCTTTGCGGCACGAATGAGGCGTATCCTGTTGGGGCGGGCGCGCAGCCCGACGGATCCGCACGTGTTCCACAAGTTGTCTCTGGCGGCATTCCTGGCGTGGATCGGCCTGGGCAGCGACGGAATCTCCTCGAGCTGCTACGGCCCGCAGGAGCTGTACGTCACGTTGGGAACGCATACCTCGCTGGCGGTCTTCCTGGCGATCATGACGGCTGTCACGGTCCTGATCATCAGCGTCAGCTACTCGCAGATCATCGAGTTGTTCCCGACGGGGGGCGGGGCGTACCTGGTGGCCAGCAAGCTGATCTCGCCGAAGGTCGGCATGGTGGCGGGCTCGGCGCTGATCGTCGACTACGTGCTGACGATCACGGTGTCGGTCGCCAGCGGGGCGGACGCCATCTTCAGTTTCCTGCCGTTATGGCTGCTCAAGTACAAGATGCTGTTCAGTTTTCTCATCCTGGTGATGCTGGTGGTGATGAACCTGCGCGGGGCGAAGGAATCAGTGGTGCCGCTGGTGCCGGTATTCCTGCTGTTCATCCTCACGCACGTGTTCGTGATCCTGTACGCGGCGTTGTCGCATGGGAGCCAGGTGCCGGAGGTCCTGCATCGCACCACAACCGAGTTCAGCCAGTCGGTCAAGACCCTGGGCCTGGGCGGGGTACTGCTGCTGATGCTGCGGGCGTACAGCATGGGCGGCGGCACGTACACGGGCATCGAGGCGGTCAGCAACGGGCTGCCCCTCCTGCACGAACCGCGGGTGGCCACCGGCAAGCGGACGATGGTGTACATGGCCATCAGCCTGGCGTTCATCGCGAGCGGGCTGATCCTGGCCTACCTGCTGTTCAACGTGACCAAGGAGGACGGCAAGACGCTGAACGCCTCGCTATTCGAGGCGATCACGGCCAACTGGGGCGCGGGCGGCCGGGCGTTCGTAACGATCACGCTGCTCGGCGAGGCGTTGATCCTGGTGGTGGCGGCGCAGACAGGGTTCCTGGACGGGCCGCGGGTGCTGGCAAACATGGCGACGGACGGCTGGATGCCGCGGCAGTTCGCGTTGCTGAGCGACCGGCTGGTCACGCAGAACGGGATCCTGCTGATGGGGCTGGCCTCGGCGATCCTGATGTGGATCTCGCACGGGCGGGTCGAGTTCCTGGTGGTCCTGTACAGCATCAACGTGTTCCTGGTCTTCTCGCTCAGCCAGACGGGGATGGTGCGGCACTGGTGGAAGGTCCGCCGGGAGGACCCCAAGTGGCGGCACGGGCTCGTCATCAATGGCATGGGCCTGGCGCTGACGGCGTCGATCCTGGTAACAACGGTGCTGGTAAAGTTCGGCGAGGGCGGGTGGCTGACGATCGTCGTCACGGCGGCGATCGTGGCGATTGCCCTGGGCATCAAGCGGCACTACAACAATACCTCGAAGCTGCTCCAGCGGCTGGACGTGCTGTTCACGTCGAACCTGCCGGTCCGCAGCGGCGACGGGACGGCTGGGCCGACGGGCGAACCGCCGTCGGACGCGAACACGGCGGTGCTGCTGGTGAGCGGCTTTAACGGGTTGGGGCTGCACACGCTGTTCAACATCCTGCGGATCTTCCGCAAGCACTTCACGAACTTCGTGTTCATCCAGGTGGGTGTGATCGACGCGGGGCGGTTCAAGGGGGTCGAGGAGATCCAGAACCTCCAGGACAGCGTCAAGGCGGACCTGCATCGCTACGTCGACTTCATGCACGCCCACGGGTTTTACGCCGAGAGCCAGTACGGCATCGGCACGGACGTCGTGCAGGAGGTCACGGGCCTGGCCAAGCAGATCGTCAGCCATTACCCGCACAGCGTGGTCTTCACGGGGCAGTTGATCTTCCCGGGCGACACCATTGCGACCCGGCTGCTGCACAACTACATGTCGTTTGCGATTCAGCGGCACCTGTACTACGAAGGCATCCCGGTGCTGGTCCTGCCGATTCGGATGTAGGGTTGAGGACTACGGGCTGTCGAAGCAAGCGTCTGCGGACCTGCCTGTTGCAGATTCGTCGCGGACCATTCCGATGCCTCGCATCCTGCAGCGTGATTTGTGGTTGGAGCCCGCCTCGCTATACTGCTGCACCGTTGGACCGTTGGTCGGCCGGCACATTGGCCCCGGGCCGGGGCTGAAAGAGGCCGTGGGTCGGCTGGCAACGTGAGTACCATGACCGAAGAACCGACATTCCTTGCGACCAAAGTCAGGCGGCTGTTGCTGGGCCGGGCGCGCAGCGCGACCGAACCGGGCGTATTCCACAAGATCCCGCTGGTCGCGTTTCTGGCGTGGATCGGGCTGGGCAGCGACGGGATCAGTTCGATCTGTTACGGTCCGGAAGAGGCCTTCCGCGCGTTGGGCGATCACACGGGCCTGGCGATCTTTCTGGCGGCGATGACGGCTGTCACGGTCTTCATCATCAGTGCCAGCTACATGCAGATCATCGAGCTGTTTCCGACCGGCGGCGGGGCGTACGTGGTGGCGTCGAAGCTGCTCAGCCCGTCGGTGGGGATGGTGGCGGGGTCAGCGCTGGTGGTCGATTATGTCCTGACGATCACCGTCTCGGTCGCGAGCGGGGCCGACGCGATCTTCAGTTTTTTGCCGGGGTCGTGGGGCCAGCAGAAGATGCTGGTGGCCTTTGGCGTGCTGGTCGTGCTGACGGTTCTGAACCTGCGCGGGGCGAAGGAGTCGGTCGTCCCGATCATCCCGATCTTCGTGCTGTTCCTGCTGACGCACGTGTTCGTGATCGTGTACGCGATCCTCTCGCGGGCCGGGCACCTACCGGACATCTTCCACAACGTCTTCGCGACCCATAGCGTGGCGGGCCAGGCCCTGGCGACGAGCCAGGCCGCTGTGCCGCTGACGGCCTGGGGGATGGTAGTGTTGCTGCTGCACGCCTACAGCATGGGCGGCGGCACGTACACGGGGATCGAGGCCGTCTCCAACAGCATGGGCATCCTGCACGAGCCGCGGGTGACCACGGGCAAGCGGACGATGATCTACATGTCCTTGAGCCTGGCGTTTATCGCGGGCGGGCTGATCATCGCGTACCTGTTGTTCGGCGTGCAGCACGAGCAGGGCAAGACCCTGAATGCCGTGCTGTTTTCCTCGATTACGGACAGTTGGGGCGGGTTCGGCAGGTTCTTTGTCCAGGTCACTCTCATCGGCGAGGCCCTGATCCTGGTGGTGGCGGCGCAGACGGGCTTTCTGGGCGGGCCGGCGGTGCTGGCGAACATGGCAACGGACGGCTGGATGCCGCGGCAGTTCTCGCTGCTGTCGGACCGGCTGGTCACGCAGAACGGCATCGTGCTGATGGGCGCGGCATCGCTGGGCCTGCTCTGGCTGACGGGCGGGGACGTGCGGCTGCTGGTGATCCTGTACTCGATCAACGTATTCCTGACCTTCACGCTCAGCCAATTGGGCATGGTACGGCACTGGTGGCAGGTCCGCGACAAGGACAATCGCTGGCTGCGCAAGATGGTCATCAACGGCATCGGCCTGGTGATGACGGGGCTGATCCTGGTGACCGTGATCATCATGAAGTGGGGCGAAGGCGGCTGGAAGACGATTGCGGTGACGACCGCGCTGGTGGTGGGGGCGATACTGATCAAGCGGCACTATAACGCCACCGGCAAGGTGCTCCGAAAGCTCGATGTGCTGTTTACGAGCAACCTACCGGTCAAGTCGGCGGGCAAGGCGATTCCAGTTGGCAGCGCCCCGTCGGATGCGAGCACCGCCATTATGCTGGTCGGCGGCTTCAACGGGTTGGGGCTGCACACGCTGTTCAACATCCTGCGGATCTTCCGGGGCCACTTTACGAACTTCGTGTTCATCCAGATCGGCGTGATCGATGCCGGCCGGTTCAAGGGGAGCGAGGAGCTCGAAAACCTCAAGGCCAGCGTGGCGGCGGACGTCGACCGGTACGTGCAGTACATGCATTCGCATGGCTACCATGCCGAAGGGCACTTCAGCCTGGGCACGGACGTGGTGCAGGAGGTTGCGGGGATGGCGCGGCAGATCAGCCAGTGCTACCCGCACAGCGTGGTCTTCACCGGGCAGTTGGTGTTCCCGGGCGACACCATGACGACCCGCGTCCTGCACAACCACATGTCATTTGCGATCCAGAAGCAGCTGTATTACGAGGGCATCCCAGTACTGGTGCTGCCGGTAAGACTGTAGCGGGGCGGCGGTCAGCCGCGACGCAGGGTGTGCCCAGAAATCCGGGCGACGCATCCAAAACGTAGACCCGACCGCTGTTCTTCATAGCGCCAGCAAGGGTCGCCATGCTCCTTTTCTGAGTTTGCCCGGAAAAACGGGCACGCCGGCAACGCAACGGCCAGGCGTGGTGTTTGCTCCGTGGGCCATGGGCCGGTATATTGGCGCCTGAGCCGGTGGGAATTGGCTTGGGCCGATCCACGTAGTCGTCATAGCCATGGACGGGTTTCAGGGACGAGGGTACATGGCTTTCAATGGCATATTCTTCGATCTGTACGGGACACTGCTGGTCCTGGGCGACATGCATGCCGCCTGGGAGGACTGGCTGAGCGCCTTGCACCGCTGTTTGGCCGAGTCGGGTCTGCGGATGTCGCGTGAGAAGCTGGCGGAGCGCTGCGACGGGTTTTTCTCGCACCCCGAGCCGTTGATAATGGATGGCCTGACGGTCCTCGAGCGTCGCATCAGCGTCCTGGCGAACGAACTGGGCGTGTGCCTGGACCGCCAACAGACTGCGGCCACGGCGATCAGTTGCATCGAGGCCTGGCAGGCTTATGTCACCGTCGATCCGGACGCCCTGCCGGTGCTGCGGGCCCTGCGCCAATCGGCGTGCCTGGCGCTGATCTCCAACTACGACCATCCGCCTTACGTCCGTTGCCTGCTGGCACAGCTGGGGCTGGCCAAGATGTTCGACACGATCGTCATCTCGGGCGAGGTGGGCGTGAAGAAGCCCGACCCGGCGATCTTCGAGATTGCGCTGAAGGCGACGGGGCTGGCACCGCACGAGGTGACCTTCGTCGGCGACAGCGAGGAGGACGTGCAAGGGGCGCGGGCGGCCGGGCTGTGCCCGGTGCTGATCTATCGAAACAACCGCCAAGCCTCGCACGTCTTGAAGGACTTCCACCCGGACGGGCAGATCGTCGCCATCCACCGCAACGCCAAGCCGCAGGCGACCCGCTACATCGCCGCCCTGCCGGAACTGATTACGTTCCGGTAGGATCGAACGGCCGGGGTGCGCGGAGACAAGAACAACAACGGCCGCGGATACCACGATCTGACTATCACATTTCCTTTCGCATTCGAGCATTCGTCTCCTGCGACAATGGCAACGGCAACAACACGGCCCCCCATTGCCGCAGGTTAGTAGAGCGTCAACCTTCGTGGGCAGAGGGGCTCCATCCGAAGGTCTCGCACGCCTGCAGACGACGCAGGCATGGCACCGAACTCCAAACGCCGCCTGAAGGCGGAACTCCGAACGGGCGCGGGTCAAATCGCCTGCAGTTTTTCGACGAACTCCTGGACGACCCACTCGGGGGTGCTGGCCCCGGCGGTAACGCCGGCGGCTTGTTTGCCGGCGACCCTCTCGGGCTTGAACTGCTCCCAGTTCTCCAGGTGGTGGGTGGGCACGCCCTGCTGCCGGCAGAGGTCGGCCAGTTCCTTGGTGTTGGCGGAGTGCAGGCCGCCGAGCACGAACATCACGTCGACCTTGGAGCACAAGTCGATCGCGGCCTGCTGGCGGCGGGCGGTCTCGCTGCAGAGCGTGTTGACGATCTTGATCTCGCGGAAGGGCTTGCTGGCGATGTAGCCGATGAGTTTGCCGACGTTTTCGGGGGCATGGGTGGTCTGGGCGACGATACCGAGTCTGCCATGGGACGGGAGCAGCGCATCGACCTCGACCTCGCTGTCGACGATGATGACGCTGGGGGCGTAGGCGACGACCCCCTTGACCTCGGGGTGGTCCTTGTCGCCGATCATGACGACCTGGTAGCCCTCATCGTGCAACTGCTTGACGACCTGCTGGGCCCGCTTGACGAGTCTGCAGGTGGCATCGACGGCCTGCAGGCCGCGGGCCTGGAGGGCCTCCGTCACATCGGGGCTGACGCCGTGCGAGCGAATCAGGACCACGCCGTCGGCGGGGACCTCGTCCAGGGTTTCGACGACCTTGAGGCCGGCCTGTTCGAGTTTGCGGCAGACCTGCTTGTTGTGGATGATCGGCCCGAGGGCGTAGACGTTACCCTGGCCAAAGGTCTCCAGGGCCTTTTCGGCCTCGCAGACGGCCTTGGTTACGCCGAAACAGAAACCGCGTTTTTCCGCGAGAAGCACCTGCATGTTCCACCTGTCCCATCCACAGCAATGGTGTGCGGTGCACACCCTACATGGTGTCATACTCAAATGGCCGGCGGCCATCGCGCCGCCGGATTTCGCACTGCATCTCGATGATGCGCCGACGGACCTCGGCGATCACGTCCTCTTCGGTGCGGCCTTTCATGTCCTCGGGGCGGATCGGCTTACCGTAGGCGATGGTCACGCGGCCTGGACCGGGCAGCGGGCGGGTCCGGGGCCAGGCATCGTAGGCCCCTTCGATGCAGACGGGCACGATGGCGGCGCGGGCCTTTCGGGCGATCAGCACGGTGCCGGGCTTCATCGGGCCGATCGAGCCATCGTGCGTGCGGGTCTGCTCGGGGAAGATCACCACCACGAAGTTGTCCTTGAGGCGGCGGAGCATCTCCTTGAGGCTGGTGACGTCGGCCTGGCCTCTTTTGATGGGGATGGCGTTGAGCGAGCGGATCAGCCAGCCGAAGTGCTTGTTGGCAAAGAGCGTGTCACGGGCCATATACGCCGATTCGCGATCCAGCGCCATGGTCGCCAATACCGGGTCAAGAAACGACTGGTGATTGCATGCGAGGATCACGGCGCCGGTTCTGGGCACGCGGCGAACACCGGTCACATGACTCTTGAACAGCAGCCAGGAGAGACTGAAGGCCACCACACGGCAGAACCACCACCAGGGCCGCAGGGGCACGCAACCTCGCTGGGCCCCTTCGACCTTACCGTACCAGACAATCCGCCGGAGCCACTCGGGAGGCTCTCCGGCGGCGCGAACCTTGGCGGGCGCCGGCGCTGCCGGGGTGCCTGCTGCCACGACCTGCGTTGTTTCCCGCGTCTGTGTCATTTACCTTGCACCCTGTCTATAGTCCCTGCCCCGGTCCTTTGTACCACCGCCTGGTAAAGATACTCGACGACCTCGTCAATCTCCATACCTGTCGTGTCGACATGGACCGCGAGGCCGGAGGTCAGCAGGCCGAGCCAATGTTTCTGGTCGCCCCTGTCGCGTTGCTGCAGGTTGCTGAGCACGGTGTCGTAGCTGACGTCCTGGCCGGCGGCGCGGAGTTCGGTGTAGCGGCGCCCCGCCCGTTTATCGACGTTGCCATCGAGCACGAATTTCACGTCGGCCTGGGGGAAGACCACGCTGCCCTGATCGCGTCCCTCGGCGACCAGGGAGCCGAGGTGCTGTCCCATCTGCTTCTGCTTGAGCACCAAGGCCTCGCGAACCTGGGGGACCTTGGCGACAAAGGGCGTGGTCTCGTTGACCTGCATGGTGCGGATGGCCTCGCTGACGTCGAGGCCATCGACGAGGACGCGTTGGCCGGCGGGGCCGGGCTCAAAACGGATCTGCGTATTTCGGGCCAAGGCAGCCAGTTGCTCGACATCAGTCAGGTCAATCCGCTGACGAAGCGCCGCAAGAGCGATCGCCCGGTACATTGCGCCGGTATCCAGATACGCAACGCCGAGGCGACGGGCCAATCGCTGCGCGACGGTCGATTTTCCAGAACCAGCGGGTCCGTCTATAGTTACGATCATAGTGCCCTCGAGTCTCCGACGATGATTCTATACTTGTTGCGGCCGCGTGCAGCCGGTAGCATGCCACGCGGTGCGAACTGTTGCAACGCCATCGCCGCAATGAGTTTTCGGAGTTTGATGATGAGCCAGATTCCTGACGCGGGCATGCCGCAACACATACTGGATGAGATTTTCATGCGACAGGCCCTGCGGCAGGCTCACCTGGCCGGGGAAGCCGGCGAGGTTCCGGTCGGCGTGGTAATCGTTCATCAGAACCAGGTGATTGCCCGCGGTTACAACCAGCGGGAGACCTTGCACGATCCGACCGCTCATGCGGAGATGATTGCGATCACGGCGGCGGCGGATCACCTCAAGTCATGGCGGCTCACGGGTTGCAGCCTGTATGTCACGCTCGAACCGTGTCTGATGTGCTCGGGGGCGATTTACCTGGCGCGGATCGACCGGCTGATCTTCGGTGCGGAGGATCCCAAGGCGGGGGCGTGCGGTTCGCTCTATGACATCCCCGCGGATGTGCGACTGAATCACCGCGCAGCCGTCACCAGCGGGGTACTGGCGGTCGAGGCGGGGCAACTGCTGCGGGAATTCTTCCAATCGTTGCGGCAGGCGTCGCGGCTAGACGATCCGGGCGACGATGCGCAAGGCAATGGGCGGAGTCAGTAAGCGTCGGCGCGGCAGGACCATTGGTTGTGTGACCGGATCCTGGTCGAACGGCTTGCCCAACTAAGCGCTGCGCACGAAGGGTCTGATCCAGGGGTCGATACGGGAGTCGCGGCTGGGCTGTGCGTAGCGACCAGATGCACCTCGATTCGGACCCGCGCAGCATTGCCGGATGCGGTTATTTCGCACACAGGTCCCCTGCGCATGGCTATGAGACGGAAGCCTCTGCAGAGGGGAAGCCAGTACGCCCGAACCGCAACGAGCAGGCCGGCACAACAAAACAGCATTTTGCGGAGACTCGCGGCCGTACTTCCTGTCGCTCTAGTTCCTTATGGCAGCCTATGGGCATGGCAGGCACACGCAAGACTACGCTGCAAACCCTCCGTACGCCCATACAGATTTGACTTTAGCGCCGCGGCAAGCATCTAATTCGACGTACCAGTAGTCAACGGGGAATTACGGTCGCAGGTCCACTTCGTGCATTCTTTCAGCGACGCAGTGCAGGTCCACACAGACAGGGTTCGACGGGCGCTGGCAGGTCCCTCTCTTCGCGGCGTGTAGCCGTCCCTGGAGCGCTCGGGGGACTCACTTTAGGAGGCATCCTTATGTCGCGAATAAAGGTATTGGCAGTAGCAATCATGTGCGTTCTGACGGCCGGGCTGGCCCTGGCGGAGCAAGGCTCCCAGAGCAGCATGCAGGGCTCGCAACAGGGCATGGGCTCGACGGGGGGCGTCGGCTCCAGCCAGATCCAGCAACTGTCACAACAGGTCCAGCAGAGCAGCTTTCAACTGAACAAGGTCATCCAGACCGCTGAGCGGCAGGCGCACGGCAAGGCGATCGGCGCCGCCTTCGTGACCCACAGCCAGTCGGGCATGGGCGGCAGTTCCGGCCAGAGTAGCGGCAGTTCGGCCGGGCAGGCCAGCGGCAGCACGAGCGGGCAGGACCAGAATGTGGTCGCGCACGTTTATGTGTTCGCCGACAACCAGATCAAGGACGTGATCGTTGATCCGAAGGCCAACAAGGTCCAGGACACCCAGAACCGCCAGATGCTCAGCAACCCCTGGATGCAGAGCCAGATGGGCACGAGCGGCTCTTCGGGCGCCGGCAGTTCCGACAGCAGCAGCATGCAAGGCCAGAGCAGCTCGGGTCAGAGCGGCTCGACGGGCATGGACGCGCAGACTGACCGCACGGGCGTTTCGGTCGGCGGGCAGATGCTGACGCTCACCCAGGCGCAGCAGATCTCGCGTCTCGTCGATCAGCAGAACGCCACGCTGGACAAGGCCATCGACAAGGCCAAGAGCCAGGCACCGGGCCAGGTGATCGGCGCGTTCTTCGTGTTGCAGGGCCAGCAGACTGCCGGCCAGCAGCAGCAGTCCAGCCAGCAGGGCAACCTGGTCAGCAAGGTCTACGTGGTGGACACCAACAACCAGCTGAAGGTTGTCACACTGGATGCCAAGGCTGACAAGGTCCAGAACGTCGAAACCCAGCAGACCCTCAGCAGCCCGTGGCAGAGCCGGATGGGCGTGGGCAGCACCAGCGGCATGCAGCAGCAGGACCGCGTCTATGACAGCGGCCAGCGGAGCGGCAACGACGAATGGCCGACTGGTTCGAGCGGCGGCAGCGGGCAGGGCACGTTGGGCGGGCAGGAGCGCAGCAGTCCGGGTTCCGGCGGCAGTTCGGGCCAGCAAGGCGGTAATTCGGGTTATTGATCCACTGGAAGTGATACAAGCCGGTCCACAGGATCGGAGTGTACAGAGCGGGGCAGTACCCAATAGCGGTGCTGTCCCGTTCTGCTTCTATGCCGTGATGTCCAGGTGCGTCTGGCCGTCCGCGTCGATGTCAGGGCCGTTGGCGGCCGGTTCGCTGGAGCCGGGTATGTCCTGCTGGGGCTCTTCGTGAAAGCTTCTGCCCTGGCCACCGGCTCCGGAGCTATCGGAGTGGATCTGGCTATCGGCTTCGGCGTTGTCAATCTGCGTCTCGTGCTGCTGGCCGGCTCGCACGATCGCGGCACTCGTATCGGTCTGGCGGCGATCGGCGACGCTGCGGTTCTGCAGGACTTGGTGCTGCTGCAGGGTGCTTTGCAGGCTGGAGACAATCAGTTGTGGAGGCAACGCGGACATAGCAATGTTCCACCTTGACGGCCAGGCTGGAATCTACTCGACTCGCAGGAAATATCGGCAGAACGTTCGCGTTCGTCCACAGAATCCTGCTGATCGTACTGCGCAGCGCCGCGAAGCGGGGTCGTTTCGCTGTTGTGCAGGGTTGTATGGCAGGTGTGGCCCCCTGCCCTGTCGGCTTACGCGCTGAACTCCCGATGCCGCTGGACCAACTGGTCCCGCAACCTGGCCAGGATGGCCGAGTGCATCTGGCTGACGCGCGACTCAGACAGGTCGAGCGTAGCGCCGATCTCCTTCATGGTCATCTCTTCGTAGTAGTACAGCAGCAGGATGAGCCGCTCGGCCCGGGAGAGGCCTTTGGTGATCAGGTCGCGGACGTCCTTCTTCTGCAACTCGATTACAGGGTCCTCGCTGCGCCTGTCTTCCACGATATCGACCTCGCGAACGTCCTTATCGCCGTCAGTCTCCAGGTAAGGCCGACTCAGCGAGACGAAGCTCACGGCGGTAGCTTCCCGTTCGAGCTTCTCATACTCCACTGGGGACATGCCCATGTACTTGGCAATCTCGTCGCGGCGGGGATCGCGACCGAGTTGCATCTCCAGTTCGCGTACAGCCTGATCGATCTTGCGGGCCCGCGAACGGACCAGGCGGGGCACGATGTCCATGTCGCGCAGGGCATCGAGAATTGCCCCGCGGATGCGCGCGGAGCAGTAGGTTTCGAACTTGACGCCTCGGGAGAGGTCGAACGCGTCGATGGCATCCATCAGGCCGAAGACGCCGGCCGAGATCAGGTCGTCCAGCTCGACCTCATCGGGCAGTTTCGCCCAGATGCGTTCGGCGTTGTAGCGAACCAGGGGATGGTAATGCTCGAGGAGCACGTTGCGAAGGTGCACGTCGGCGGACTGCTTGTACTCCTGCCAGACGGGCTCCAGATTTATATTGTTCCGCTGCGTAGCCATGCGCTCGCCCTCCGTGGCGATTCAACAGCCTTCTCGAACTCGCAGGTTGTCTATGCGAAGGTGAACTAAGCCGCCGACTTGCCGTTCTCCGGAACGGCCGACTCCCGTTCCTGTTGCTGCTGACGAGATTTTTCTTCCGCCTCTTGCGCTTCCTTGCGCACCCGCTCGTACACCACGGTTTCGGCGGCCCAGCCGACGACCCACCCCAGCAGACAAAAGACAATCATTGCCTTGAGCCCGCGAAGGATAACCACTTCCGCTCGCGCCCCGACGCTTAACCCGCCAAGCAAACAAACGGCAAAGGCCATCAGTCCTAAAATACCGGCCAGCAGTTTAGCCAGCATATCCACTTCCTGTCTGCCGACAAGTCATTTTGCGGCAGAATACAACTATTTGAAGAGGCCCAGCACGCGGCGGAAGAAACCGACCCGCCGCTCGACCGGAACCAGGGACTTGTCCACTGTCCGCGCCAGCGCTTCGATGCACCTCGCCGCGGCGCTGCGCGGCCGGTGTAGCACGACCGGCACGCGTTGCTTGACGGCGGCGACCATCGCCTCGTCGCGCAGCACGTAGCCTGCGTCCTGCACAGAGATCTTCAGGAACCGCCAGCTGACGCGGCTGATCCGCTGGTAGACCTCCTGGGCCTCCTTGCGGCTGGTCGCACAGTTGACCAGGAGTTGCGGGCTCCAGCTGTCGTCGTAGCGCTGCGTCATCACCTTGATCAGGGCGTAGGCGTCGGTGAGCGACGTCGGCTCGGGCTGGGTGACGATCATGGTCATGTCGGCAGCGCCGGCGAAGCCCAGCACGGTGGGCGAGATGCCGGCCCCGCAGTCGACGATGATGATGTCCGCCTCCCCTTCGAGTTCCTCGAGCGAATCGACGAGGCGGGCCCGCTCAAATTCGGACAGGTCGGCAAGTCTGGCCACGCCGGAACCGCCGGAGATCAGACTCACGCCACCGGCCGCCTCCTGGATGACCTGGCGCATGGTCTTGCGGCCGTCGAGCACGTCCAGCACCGTGCAGGCGGGGTCTACGTTGAGCAGCACTTCGGCGTTGGCCAGCCCCAGGTCGGCGTCGAAGAGCACAACGCGGCGGCCCTTGGCCGCCAGGCTGGTCGCCAGGTTGACCGACAGGGCCGTCTTGCCCACACCGCCCTTGCCACTGGCGACGGCGATGATGCGGGCGGTCCGGGCCTGCTTCTGCTGGGCCACGAGCCTGCGGAGTTTGGATGCCTGGTCCTGTCCGAGCATTCCCTATTAGCTCTCCAACGAGAGACTGCGGCTGACCAGCATGGGCTGGCCGCCGGCAATCAGGGCCGCCAGTTCCGACCGCTTGCCCGGGGCGATGTCGTCGGGCACGTCCTGCCCCATCGTGATATACGAGAGGGCCTTGTCGACCCGCTTGAGCACGTTGAGAATCACGCCGAAGCCGACGGCCTCGTCGAGCTTGGTAAAGACGATTTTGTCGACGCGGACCTGGCTGAACCGCTCGACCGCCTGCAGCAGGTTCTTCTCGCTGGCGGCACTGCTGAGCACCAGGTGCACCTCTTTGGGTTCGGCGGCGTCGATGAAACTCTTGAGTTCCTGGATCCGGAGATGGTCGTTGTGGCTGCGGCCCGCGGTATCGACCAGGATCACGTCGCGGTCGCGCATCTTGGCGATCGCATCGACCAACTCATTGGGCGTGAGCACGACCTGCAGCGGCACGTCGAGGATCTGGGCGTACATCCGCAGCTGATCGACGGCGGCGATGCGGTACGTGTCGATCGTGATAAGGCCGACGCGGCAGCGGCCACGGAGCTTGAAGTTGGCGGCGAGCTTGGCGATGGTCGTGGTCTTGCCCACGCCGGTGGGGCCGATAAAAGCAACCACGTGGGGCTTGCCGGTCGGCTTGAGATCGATCCCGCTGGATTCCGGCAGGGAGGCCTCGATCACCTTGAGCAGTTCGGCGCGAACGAGATTCTCGTCGCGGAGTTGGTCGCGGCTGAGTTTCTGGCGGAGCGTGTCGAGCACCTGATAGACGATCTCCTCGGCGACCTGGTTCCCGAGCAACTGCTGGTAGGCCTGCATGAGTTCTTCGGGCAGGGCCGGCCCGTGGACCTTGCGGCTCTCTTTGACGTGTTCGGAGACCATGCCGCGAAGCAGGTACAGTTCGTTCTGGAGATCCTTCAGGTCGGACTGGTTCGCCGCGGCCGGGGGGGGCGTCAGCGTCGTGCCGACAGCGGAGTCGTCGGACGGGTTGCCTGCCTGGTTGGAGTCGGACTGGGTGGAACGGCTCTTCCTGGCGGAGGCGGTGGCATAGGCGGCGAGGACGGCTGCGCGGTTGTCACGGAGGTTCGCCTGGGAGGAGGTCGCCCGAGAGGGCGCCGGCTCCTGCGGCTCGCCCCTGGCAAGCGACTGGCGGCGGTTCGCTGGCAAAACGTTCACCCCGACGGCGGCGGTCACTTCGATCATCGTCCGGCCGCCAAAGCCCAGGACGCCGCCCTTGCGAAAGGCGCGGGTGTGCAGGATCACCGCATCGCGTCCCAGGTCACGTTTGACCATCGCGAGGGCTTCATGCATGGACTGTGCTTGGTACGTTCGCAGATTCATGACTCAGCACCGCCACTCCCAGACTATGGACCTCGATACCAGATACGACTTCGTTATATCCGAGCACGGCAATGTGCGGTAGCGCGGCCTCGATCAGCCGGCGGACCGTCACGCGGATCTGCGGGCTGCAGAGCACGACGGGCGTGCGGCCCGCGCTGGCGGAGATCGCTCGGTCGATCTCCCCGGCGACGGCCTCGATGATGCGCCGCTGCATGGTCACCGGCATCGTCAGGAACGACCCGCGGTCGCTCCGCTCGACGTGCGCCTGGATCATGTCTTCGAGCTGCGGATCGAGGCTCACGCAGTACAGCCGGCCATCATCGGCGAGGTACTGCTGGCAGATCTGCCGGGCCAGGGCGTTGCGGACGTACTCGGTAAGGACCTCGGTGTCCTTGGTCCGGGTCGCCCAATCGCCCAGCGTCTCGACGATCGTCTCGAGGTCGCGGACGGGCACGGCCTCTTTCAGCAGGTTCTGCAGGACCTTCTGCACGTCGCCGAGCTTCAGCAGGTCCGGGATGACCTCTTCGACCAGTTTGGCGGCATGCTCCTTGAGCGTATCGACCAGCCGACTGGTCTCCTGCCGGGTGAGCAGGCTGGCGGCGCTGCGTTTGATGATCTCGGTCAGGTGCGTCGCCAGCACGCTGCTGGCGGGGACCACCGTATAGTTCCGTTGCTCGGCGAACGTCTTGTGTTCGTCCGTGACCCAGTATGCCTTGAGCCCGAAGGCCGGCTCGCGAGTCTCGATGCCCGGCACACTGCCGACGGCGGTGCCGTTGTCGATCGCCAGCGAGTGGCCCGGCAGGACCTCGCCACGACCGATCTCGACGCCCTTGATCTTGACGATGTACTGGTTGGGCTCGAGCCGCAGCTGATCGCGGATGCGAATCGGCGGGACCACCAGCCCCAGGTCCTGGGCGATCTGCTTGCGGATCGAACTGATCCGGTCGAGCAAGTCGCCGCTCTGCTTGCGATCAACCAGTTTAATCAGTCCGTAACCAACCTCAAGGCTCATGGGGTCGATCGACAGGAAACTCTCGATCTTTTCGGCGGGCTTCTGGGACTGGGCGACCTTGGCCTGGGCCTCCTGCGTGGCGACCGCCTTGGTCCGGTCGCGGGTCAGGACGATCGAGATAACGACGCAACCGACGCCCAGCACCAGCAACGGGGCCTTGGGCAGCGGCGTGGCCATCAGTATCAGCAGGAAACCGCCGGCGATCATCAAGGCGATCGGCTGGCTGGTCATCTGGGTAATCACTTCCTCACCCAGGTTCGATTTCGCCGTGTTGCGGGTCACAAGCACACCAGCGCCGATGGAGATGATGAACGCCGGGATCTGCGAGACCAGGCCGTCGCCGATGGTCAGTTTGGTAAAGACTTCGAGGCTCTGCAGCAGCCCCATGTGTTCCTGTAGCATGCCGACGTAGAGTCCGCCCAGGATATTGATGACCGTGATGATGATACCGGCGATCGCGTCGCCGCGGACGAACTTGCTGGAACCATCCATGGCTCCGTAGAAGTCCGCTTCCTGGGTAACCTCCAGTCGGCGCCGGCGGGCCTCGTCTTCCTTGATGAGTCCGGCGTTCAGATCGGCGTCGATGGCCATCTGCTTGCCGGGCATTCCGTCCAGGGTGAAGCGGGCCGCCACTTCCGCGACGCGGGTGGCGCCCTTGGTGATCACCACGAACTGGATCACGAAGATGATCAGGAAGATGATGATGCCCACCGCCAGTGAGCCGCCGGCCACAAAGTTGCCGAAGGCCTCGACGACGTGACCGGCCGCGGCGGTACCGGCCTTGGCATTGGTCAGGATCAGTCGCGTGGTCGCGATGTTAAGCACCAGGCGAAACAGGGTCAGGCTCAGGAGCAGCGAGGGGAAAACGGAGAAGTCGAGCGGCCGCTTGACGTACATCACCGTCACCAGCACCACGGCGGAGACGGTAATACTGACCGACAGCAGCAGGTCCATGACGAAGGTCGGCAACGGGACGAGAATGACGAACAGCAGAAGGATTGACCCAATCGGAAAGGCCATCCCGCGGTAGCGATGGAAGGCCTGCGATAAATTGGAATTAGCAATCAGAGCCGGCATCCGTGCCTGCCATCCATGCTGAATCGAAACTTTGAGTTGCGCTCCGGGCATCCATGCCCGTTTGGCCCGAATCAGGCCGAGATCGGTCTTCGACGATAACCGCGCTGTGCTATTTCATACACGTACGCGAGCACTTCCGCAATAGCTTTGTAGAATTCTCGCGGAATTTCCTGGCCGACTTCCACCGTCTTGTACAACGCCTGCGCCAGGGGTTTTCTTTCCACGATCGGCACGCCATGTTCGGCGGCGATCTGGCGGATCATGGCGGCCATGTAGCCCTGCCCTTTGGCCAGCACTCTCGGCGCGGCCATTGCGTCAGCGTCGTACTTGATCGCGATCGCCAGCTCGGTTGGGTTGGTGATCACGACGTCGGCCTTGGGCACGTCGTAGCGCATACGCTGCTGGGCGAGCTGCTGTTGGACCTGCCGGCGGCGCTGCTTGATAATGGGATCGCCTTCCATCCGGCGGAACTCTTCCTTGGTCTCCTCCCGGGTCATCTTAAGGTCCTGCTCATGCTGCCAGCGCTGCCAGCCGTAATCCAGGATTGCCAGTATCAGCAGCACGATCGCCAGTCGCAGGCACAGCGTGTAGATAACCTCGCCGGTGTAGGTCAGCAGCTGCCCCACGCTCAAGTGCGCGGAATAGAGGATCCCATGCCGCATGTCCCATATGGTGAAGGCCGCCACGGCGCCGATGGCCACCATCTTGGCGATGCCCAGGGCCAACCGGACCACCGCCTGCTTGTCGAACAGTTTGCCAAAGCCGGTGACGGGATTGACCCGGTTCAGGTCCGGCTTGAGCGGATCGGTGCTGATCAGCCAGCCGACCTGGGCGAGGTTCGCGGCCGTCACGAACACGACCGCGAGCAGCAGGATCGGCAAGGTGATCATGGCGGCGCTCTTGAGCACCAGCGGCAGCAGTTGGATCACGTCCGTGGCCTGGACAGCATCACTGCCCAACACGGTCGAATACAGTTGGAGGAAGGTACTCAAGATATGGGGGGCCATTACCTTCAAGACCACTACAGTTCCGAGCAATAGTACCGCCGAGGGCAGATCCTGGCTGCGAGCGACCTGCCCTTTCTCGCGGGCCTCCTGCCGGCGGCGCGGCGTTGGTGCTTCGGTTTTTTCGCCGCGGTCATCCGCCATCGGCGACGCCTCCCAGCGCGTAGCGGATCGACGCCAGCAGGCTGTCGCCGACCTCGAGGCTCAGATCGATCGCCACCGTCATCGTCAGGAACGTTACCAGCAGGCCCACCATCAGCCGGAGCGGAAACCCGACGATCAAGATATTGAACTGTGGCAGCACCCGGCCGACAAAGCCCATTGCCAGTTCCGACAGCAGCAGCGCCAACAGCACGGGCCAGGCCACGCGGATCGACAGCTCGAAGACGACCGCGAAGGCCCGCAGTGTCAGGCTCAAGGCGGAGTCGGGCCAGCTGAATCCCATCGGCGGCAGCAGCGTGAAGGTGTCCAACACTGCGCGGATGAGCATGCGGTGTCCGCCGGCCGCGAGGAAGCCCATGGCGGCAACCCAGTAGTATATATTGGAAAGGACATCCATCTCCGCATCAAAGGCCGGGTTGAACACCTCCGCCATCGAGATGCCGGACTGCTGGCTGATGACGTTCGCCCCCAATTGCAGGCCGACGAACATCAGGTTGAGTACGAAACCGAAGATCGCCCCGAGCGCCAGTTCGGCGCCGATCCCGATGACCAGGTCCACCCAGCCTGTGACGGCGGGCCTGACCGCCAGCATGTTGGGCAGGACCACCATCGTCACGCCGAACGAGAGGTAAACCTTGATCCGCAGGGGGATGGCGGAGCTGCTGAGCAGCGGCGCGGTGACGAACAGCCCCGTGATCCGCGCCAGCACGAGTGCCAGCAGCGGCAGGATCATGGGCAGGTCGAAAAAGGTCAGGGACGGGGGCACGGGGATCCTCAATGCCAGCTACCGAACAGCCGCACGCTATATTCGATCATCCGCCTGGCCATCCAGGGCGTAAGCAGGATGCCGACGACAGCCATTACGATCATCTTGGGCACGAAGACCAGCGTCTGGTCATGCAGTTGGGTCACCGCCTGCAGGAGGCTGATGATCAAGCCGACCAGCAGGCCGAGAATCAGGATCGGCCCGCTGATCACCAGGATCATCATCAGCGCTTCGCGGCCCAAATAGATTGCCTGGTCGAGGTTCATCGTGATCCCTGCGGTTGCTACGACGCAAATGAGTCCAGCATCGTACTGGCCACCAACCGCCAGCCATCCGACAACACGAACAGCAGCAGTTTGAACGGCATCGATATCAGTACCGGCGGCAGCATCATCATGCCCATGGATACCAGCACCGTGGCGATCACCATATCGATGATCAGAAACGGGATATAGATGCGAAAGCCGATGACGAATGCCGTCTTCAATTCGCTGAGCACGAAGGCCGGCACCATCGCCACGGTGGGCACCTGGCTCCAGGTGACCTGCTCGTTAAGCTCGATAGGTTTGGCTCGCTGATACTCCCAGAACATGTAGACGTCTTCTTCGTTGCCCATTCGCTCGATCTGACGGATCATGAAGCCCCGCAAGCTTTCGCCGGCCTTTTCGAGCGCCTCGATCTGGGTCACCTGTCCGGCGAGGTAGGGCTGCAGAGCCGTTTCGTTGATGTTCTTCCACGTGGGCGCCATGACCAGGGCGGTCAGCAGCAGGCTCAGGCCCACCAGCACCTGGCTCGGCGGCAACTGCTGGGCACCGAGCGCCTGCCGCAGCAGGGCCAACACAACCACGATCCGGGTGAACGAGGTCGTCAGGACGAAAATCGCCGGCGCGAGGGACAGCACCGTCATCAGCAGCAGGATCTGCAGCGTCGAGGACATCGCAGCGCGGTCGGTTGCCGGGGGGAGTGTCTGCCGCAGGTCAGGGATGTTCAGGGGGTTGTCGATCTTCGGAACAGTCTGCGCAAAGGTGACCCCGGCGGTCACCAGCACCGCCAGCAGTGCGACGATCAGGATTCGGGCCCTTGTTGAACTCATCAGGCGTCCATGCCATGCTACCGGCGCGACTCCTTCGCACCGGGCGCTACATATACATATGAATATACAGCAAGACGGCGTGCCATGCACACCCGGCGTTAACGGCAATCACAACAAAGACACGGCGCCGCTGGGCGGCGCATCAGTCTACCGGCTTGCGTCCGATCGACTGCATCCTGGCCAGCAGGCTGCGCAGATCCTTGCGAAGCGTGCCGATCTCGGGTTCCGCGGTGACGGATGGTTCGGGCATCACCGGCGGCAGCGAACCGGTGCGCTCGTACTGCTGCACGGCGGCGTCGATCGTCTGCTGAAAGTCCTGCGATGCGCTGCCAGCCTTGCTTCCCTCGAGTCGTGCGAGGATCTGGGCAGCCTCGGCCGGGTCGTTGACCTCCGAAAGCAGCTGAAGGTTCTGGGGCCCGACCCCTACCAGCAGGATTCGCCCGCCGAATCGCACGAGCACCATCTGGTGTTTGTTGGTCAGGTACCCGCGGCTGAGGACCTGCACGGCCGCGGTCGAGCCGCCGAAGGAGGTGCCGAACCCGGCCTTGCGGAGCCACTTGAACACCAAGCCCATCGCCACCAGGACCACGCCAAGGATGCCCAGCGTCTGCAGCCAGATCCACCAACTGCCAGCGCTGCGGATCTCGCCACCGCCGTCCCGGCCGGCACTGCCGCGGCTGGTGCCACTGCGGCGGACCGCACGGTTTTCAGCACTGGCATCGCGGGATATGCTTTCGACGTTCGAAGTGCTCGATAGAGCCTGACCAACCGGCCTCGACGCAGGGGTTTGCACGGAAGTCTCGGCGTAAGGCGGCTCGGCCCGCCCGGCTCCCGCCAGGCACAGCACCAAGACTATGGCTCGCAATCCTCGACGTCCGGCATCCATGCCAATCACTCTAGGCGTTAGTCTCCTGCGGGCTGGAGACGATCTCGTTGATACGAACGCAGAAGTTGTCGTTGAGCACCAGCACCTCGCCGTGGGCGACCAGTCGGCCGTTGACGTAGACGTCGACGGGGTCGCCGGCCAGCTTGTCCAGTTCGACCACGCTGCCCTGGTCCAGCCGCAGGACATCCTGCACGAGCATGCGGGTCCGGCCCAGTTCGATGCGCACCTGCAGCTGCACGTCCTCAAGCATCTGCAGCTTGTCGAGTTCCAGATCCTTGTCTTTGGCGTTGGCGTTGGCGAAGTCCGGCATGTTCACGGGCGTGGTACCGTCGTCGGGGACGCCGACCTCCGAAGCGATCGCCCCGGCCATGGCGGCGGCGAACTGGTCGAACGGACGGCCGGCCTGGTCCACCTGCCCGCTGGCCACCGCCTGCGCAGCGGCCCGGGCGGCGTTCTGCAGGGATTGTCGGGAGGAGTCGGCGGGGGGGGCGGCGACAGCGGGGCCGGCCGCCTGCGGTGCGGCCGGCGATTTGGGGGCGCTGTTCAAGCCGACCTCGTTTAGCGCGGCATCAATATCTTCCTGGCTCAGGGGTTGTTCGGAACCGCCCGAGGGATCTTGCGGTGATTGCACCATCTGTGCATCCTCCGTGACGCACCCGGTTAGCCAGGGCACAGCGGCCCTGGAGGACTTACGATCTGGCGATCGCGACGGATCCTTCCACCGCGATCGTGCACACTTAGTAGTCTACTTTAAACGGAGTGCACTTCGGGATCAATATTTCTTCGATCATTTTCTCATCACCGACGATCTGGCTCAATTCGTGGTGGACCTGACGGCGGATGGTTTCGAGGCCGTCTTCCTGCAGGTCCTGGGGCTCGGCGGAGCGAACCACGCGATTGAGCCGGTCCTCGATCGTGGCCTTGTAGCTCTCGATGAGCTTCTTAAGCGTATCGGATTTGTCCTTCTTGGTCTTGGCGTAGACCTCGATGTCATAGAGGAACAGCCGGCCACTCTTCATGTTCGGGGCCTTGAACTTGACGACCTGGAGTTCGACGTCGTTGGTGACCTCCGTCTCTTTGCCGGCTTCGGCGCCTTCCCCATGCCCGCCGCCGGACGACTTGCCGGGAGCCGCGAGCCCCTCCGCCGCCGCCACCCTGGGGCCGCCGTTGAAGTACTTCACGGCGAAATACATGCCTCCGCCCTCAATGAGCATCACAAACAGCAGGATTCCGAGCATCTTCAGGGTCTGCTTCTTCTTGCCGGGGGCGGCGGTCTTTTCGGCTGCTTGTGGTTTGGATTCATCTTCGGCCACGAATAGTCCTCCTCACGTCCGCGAAGCACGTCGCCATGAAGTCGATACTGTCCAGTGCAAAATACACCTTCTGCTCTCCGGTGCTATCGGCTGATTTGGACGACCGGTTAAGCAGGCAGATTGGCAGGATTCTGGCACGCAGGGGGCGCAAAGCAGCGGAGTTGCCGGCCATACTCAATCGCGCGTCTGACGACCTCGGCGATCGGCTCTTTGACCATGATCCGGTCCCCATTGAGCAAAGTGATCATCGTGTCGGGGGTCTCCTCGACGGTCTTGATCAGCTCGGCGTTGATGATCATCGGGCGGCCGGTCAATCGAGTCAGCAGGATCATATCATCCTTTCCGTGCGGGCGGCGGCGAAAAGCGAGCAGCCGACACAGTCCATAGACTATATCGGCTGCAAAGGGTCCTGGAGCCAAGTCAGCATTTCAGGGTCCGGGCGATATTACCTCGTCAGGTTCAGCAGGTCGTTGAGCAGTTTGTCGCTGGTGGTGATGACCTTGCCGGCGGCGGAAAAGCCGGTCGAGGCATTGATCAGTCCGATAAATTCCCGAGACAGGTCAACGTTGCTGAGCTCCAGGGCACCGGACATGATCCGGCCAGCTCGCATCGTAATCGGGGCAGTGACCACGGCCTCGCCGCTGTTGGGGCCGGCGCGGAAGACATTGTTGGTCTCACGAGTCAGGCCGGCGGAGTTCGAAAAGGTCGCCAGAGCCACTCGGCCGAGGGTACGGCTCAGGCCGTTGGTGAACGAGCCGGTGATCGTGCCGTCGGCCCCGACGCTGAAGGAGTGCAGCGTACCGGGCGGGAAGCCCGTCTGGCCGGTCATCACCATGTTACTATCGCCGGTGGACAGGCCCGTCAGGCCGGACAGATCCAGGTTGAAGCAGAGCGGATCGATGGCGCCCGTGGCGTCAGTATCGATTGACAAGGCCGTGCCGGTCGAAGAAGAAACCCTGCCGTACTGGTCGAAGACGACCGTCCCAGTACTGAGGGCCCGGCCCCTGAGGGCGTCATCCGGACTCTCGGCATAGAACCGCCAAGTGTTGCCGGCGGTAGCTTTGTCCTCCAGCACCATGGTCATGTCGACCTGCACGGGCTTGCCTAGCGAGTCGTAGACGGTGAAGGAGGTGTAGACGCTCTGGCCGACGGCATCGCCGCCGGCGGGCTTGGTCATGGTGAACGGGCCGGAAAACGAAGCGTTGCTGCTGGAGATCGCCCCGACGGGGATATTCAACCGATTCTCGTAGCCCACGTTGCCGTTGATCGTGATCCGGCCGCCGCTGATCGTCGCGCCGGGGCTGCCCGGAATGCCGCCGCCGGTTTGGATACCGAGGGACGTGTTGAGCCAGGAGAGGTACTCGCCGACGGTGGTGCCGGTCGTCCCGACAACGAACTGGGCCTCAGGCAAGTCCCGGCCGCCCTTTTCCGCGCCCTTGACCGTAATCACATCACCGTTGGCGAACAGCGGGGCACTTGGCGGAGAACCGTCCGAGCGCAGTGCGGTCAGAGCCGTCGCGCCATCAGCAGGGGTGATGACACCGGCGTTGTCGAAGACGAGGGACTGACTGCCATAACGGGTGCCCTGTGAACCGATCGAGCCGAGGCCGGTGGGTGTGGTTGTGGAAAGGTTGCCGCTGAGCGTGGCGCGGTCGGTCCGGCGGGCCTCGCTCATCTGGCCCAGCGGGATATGCAGGTCAGTCAGTACGCCAGGGACGACGTTGAAGTTGCTGTCGACCCCGAAGCCCTGCATGAAAAAGCCATCGGCGGTGACCAAGTCATTGTTCGAGTTCAGCAGGAATGAACCGTCGCGGGTGTAGGCCTGGCGGTTGTCCGCGGAACGGACGACGAAAAAGCCGTCGCCGTCGATGGCCATGTCGGTCGTCAGGCCGGTGGTCTCGGTCGAGCCCTGTTGCATGTTGCGCTGGGTCGCACCGACCATCGAGCCCAAGCCGACCTCGATGGCGTTGGTGCCACCCTGAGTGCCGCTCGGTGGGGTGCCGCGAGTGAGCACCTGGGCGAACTGCGTCTGGAACATGCTGCGAGAACTCTTGTAGCCGGTGGTATTGGCGTTGGCGATGTTGTCGCCGATGGTGTCGATGCGAAACTGGTTGGTGTTCAGGCCGCTCAAACCGGTGAATAGTGCGGAAGTCAGACCCATATACGTGCTCCTGCTTGTTCAGTCGCTTGCGCGTCCGTCTTACGCCTGCGGTTGTGATTCCTGGTTCTGGTTGGACAACGAGTCCGCCGTACCCGAGGTATTGGATGTCGTATCCGACGTCGAGGTCCCCGAGGTGCCGTTCGATGTGGTCGCCGGCTTCTGGACGTCACTGACGTGGACCACACCCTCGAGCGGCAGGGCGTCACCGGTGTCAAGTTCCAGGATGACGCTGCCATTGGACTCGAATCGCACGCCGGTGACCACGCCCTGAAGGGTCTGCTCTTGGCCGGTGCTGCTGGAGACCTTGCCGGTGATCATCTTACCGATCAGGTTGGAGGCCGTGCCGAAGTTCTGCTGGCGGGTCACGCTCTGCAGGGCCGT
>JANYLN010000130.1 GCA_025357795.1 Planctomycetota bacterium | reverse complement strand
GCCAGTGGTACGCCATCATCATGTCGATCGCCGGCGTGCTGATCCGCCGCACGTCCTTGTGGCTCGACTTGCTGTACTTTTCCACGAAGTAGTCCGCCAGCAGCAGGATGTCCGCCTTGCGATCTCGTAGCGGCGGCATGTGGATCGGAAAGACGTTCAGCCGATAGTACAGGTCCTGGCGGAACTTGCCCTCGGCCACCATCTGCTCGAGGTCGCGGTTGGTCGCGGTGATCACGCGGACATCGACCTTGATGGTCTCGCTGGCGCCCACCCGCTCGAACTCCCGCTCCTGCAGCACTCGCAGCAGCCGGATCTGCGTTGCGGCCGACAGATCCCCGACCTCGTCGAGGAAGATCGTCCCGTCGTCGGCCATCTCGAAGCGCCCCTTGCGCCGCGCGATCGCCCCGGTGAACGCCCCGCGCTCGTGGCCGAACAGCTCGCTTTCGACGATGTTCTCCGGCAGGGCGGCGCAGTTCACGCGGATGAACGGCTTGTTGGCCCGCATGCTGTTGTAGTGGGTCGCCTGGGCGACCAGCTCCTTGCCCGTGCCGGTCTCGCCGCGAATGAGAACCGTCGCGTCGCTCTTACTCACCTGGGCGATCAGGTCGTACACGCCCTGCATCTGCTTGGAGTTGCCGATGATGTTGACGGGCCGGAACCGGTTCTGCAGTTCCTCTTGCAGCCGGACGTTCTCCTCGAGCAGTTGCTGCCGCTCCTCCCTCGCCGAGCGGCGCAGCTGCACCGCCTGGGCGATCATCGAGGCGATGATCGACAGCAGCCGCACGTCCTCGGTGAACGACGTGTCCTCGTCGAACAGCCGGTCGGCCGAGAGCGACCCGATCGTCTCGGTGCCGCTCTTGATCGGTACGCACAGGAACGAGATGTTGCTCTTGGGCAGCCCCTTGCGAGCCCCCGTGCGGTCCAGGAACAGCGGTTCTTCCGAAATCCGCGGCACGATGGCGGGCTGCCCCGTCTGGACCACCTTGCCGGTCACTCCCTCGCCGAGTTTGTACTTGCCTCGGTCCTGCTGGCTGGCGGACAGGCCATAGGCCGCCTCGATGGTGATCTCGCCGGTCTCGCGGTTCAGCAGGGCGATCGTCCCGCGCATCATGCCCATGTGCTGGGCCATCGCCTTGAGCACCGGCCCCAGCACGTCGCGCAAGTCCATGCTGCGGTCGAGGATCTGGCTGATCTCGAACAGCAGCGTCAGCTCGTTGAGTTCCTGCTTGACCTTGGGTTCGGCGATCCTGTTTGGCATTGGCTTCAAACGGCCTCGGAAAACTACTGGGTTGTAGCCTCGACCCACAAATCATACCAGATTGTAGGGTATGTGGCCGCAAGTGCAATAAGTTCGGCGTTATCCCTCCCATTCGTGCTGCTGAAGACCGATCCCCATAGGCAGCAAGGAGGCAGGTTGCAGAGGTCCGGCCAGATGTGGGCGAATCATGTCAGCCATGCGCTGCGCTTCGCGATGATGGTTCCAACAGCAGTGCGACAAAGCCGGCTTGCCGGAAGTGGGCGTCAGCGGTCAAGGCCCCGGGCCGTCAGAACAATCAACTATTGATTCTGTCCCGACGGGTCGATACGCTATGTAAGGCTGGTGGACGAAATTCGGCTCCATGCCGTGTGATTCATGGGTTTCGACCCGTGGGTTCTATATCCTCCGGCTATTTTTTTTGCGCCCCGCGTGCTCAGGCAGTTTCGGTGGATGCTGGGCCGTCGGGCCAGCGCTGAGCGCAATACCCGAGCAGTTCTGACGGCTTGAGTTGATTCGTTGCGTTACCTGTGCGGATATAGAACAGCTCCTGCCCATTCTCGACGACGAACCGGGGCCGCGGCGATGGTTTGATGTTGACGACACAAACGTCCCCGCTGCCGGGCTTGGCATCTTCGGCCTGGTGCAACCCGTGGAAGGCGATGGCGATCTGCCCGGCCGCATCCTTCCCAAAATCCTTGAGCAAGGCCTGCATCAGCCACAGCGCGAAGCCATCGCGGTTGTCCTTGCCGCAGAGCTTGTAGTCCTCGATCAGCCCGTAGACGTTGCCGTTGTCCTCCACGCCAATCACCAGCGTGCCCCCGGCCGTGTTGAGGAAAGCGGCCACGGTCTTGACGATGACGTGTTCGATATGCTTGGCGGGCTGGCTCTGCTTGACATCCCATCGAGCGGAGGATTTGAACTCGACGCCGGCGCTTTCGCCGGCTGCGATGAGGTCGCGGATGGCCTTGGCCGGGTCGGCCTGGGCGGCGGAGGGTTTGGCAAGGTCGGGGTTGAAGAGGGCGGCCTCGCCGGAGGCGAGCATGCGTTTGAACTCATCGAGGGCGGCCTGCTTCACGGCGGCTTCCACCAGCGGGAAGGTGGAGAGAACGTGGACGAATTCCTCTTCGGTCAGGCCGTAGAGGTGGGCGACCATGGCGTCCAGTTCCGCGCGAAGTTTCGCCCGTCCGGCCGGGTCGGTCACGCCAGCCTTGTGGTTGGGCGGGTTGAGGCCGACGGCCTTGGCGAGGTCGTCGAATTCGGCAGTCGTGCAGATGAGTTTGGCGGCGCGACGTGATAGGCAGGCGAACCCCTGATGCTCTCGGGTTACCCGCGGCACAGGCAGTTGATAGACGTAGAACATATTGCAGTGCGCAGACACTTTTTGGCGGATGGCATGGTCCACCACACAGCTATTGAGCAATGCGACGATTGCAAGCAACTCCTCCGGGCACTGTGGTTCTGTCGATACGATAACCGTGTTCCCAGCAAATACCCGCTTGGGCAGTATCGTACAGAT
>JANYLN010000110.1 GCA_025357795.1 Planctomycetota bacterium | reverse complement strand
CGCGCGCTGGCCAGCGAAGTCTGCGAGTCGGACAGCCAGCCCGAGCGGTCCGAGCTGCGCAAGCAACTCAATGCCACTCAGTACTGGAGCGGGTTGCTCCGCCATCTCAAGATCTGACGACCGCTGCCAGTTGTCAGAGGCTTGGCAAATCGCAAGACCAACGGCCCCGCTGGAGCGGGAACTCCGAACCAGAAGAGCAGGACGCGCGACAGGGTACACACGAGAGGTGCAGCATCGCATGCCGAGCAGCCAGACGGACACGATCGTAGGTATTGACCTGGCACGACAAACTCGTTGGTGGCCTTTGCGGACCAGCACGGACCGCGGGTGATCCGCTTCACTCGTGACGGCGGGCGAGACAACGGCATGGTCCCCTCGGTCGTGGCGATCGATCCGGCGACGGGCCGCGCCGACGTCGGCGTGAGCGCCCGGCTGCACGCCATCGAGCGGCCCGAGGTGACGATCTACTCGATCAAGCGGCTGATGGGCCGCGGCTATGAGGACGTACACGACGAGGTCCAGCGCCTGCCGTACCGCGTCGTACGACGCGCCAGCAGCGAGGGGCGCGACATTGCCGCTGTCCAGATCGGCGAGACGACCTACACGCCGCCCGAGATCTCCGGCTTCGTGCTGCGCGAACTCAAGCAGCGCGCGGAGGCGCACTTCCAGCGGCCGATCCGCAAGGTGATTATCACCGTACCCGCGTATTTCGACGACGCCCAGCGCCAGGCGACGCGCGACGCCGGCAAGATCGCGGGCCTGGAGGTCGTCCGCATCATCAACGAGCCGACGGCCGCGGCGCTGGCGTACGGCTTGGATCGCAACGAAGACGCGACGATCGCGGTCTATGACTTGGGTGGCGGCACGTTCGATGTCTCGATCCTGCGATTGAGCGACGGGACGTTCGAGGTGCTCAGCACGCATGGCGACACGCACTTGGGCGGCGACGACTTCGACTGGGAGATCATGCACCTGGTGCAGCAAGAGGTGCGGAAGCGCTACGGCGAGAACCTGCAGTTCCCACCCAGCACGGTGCAGGGGCTTCGCAATCTCGCCGAGGCCGTCAAGATCCGGCTGTCGAGCGAAGAGCAGGTTGCCTTCGAGATCGACGCGGGTGAGGGGCGCAGCTTCCAGATGCAGCTGAGCCGCGCGCAGTGGGAGAAGATGATCGAGCCGTATGTGCAGCGGACGCTCGAGTCGTGCACGCAGGCGCTGCGCGACGCACATCTCGAGCCGGGGCAGATCGACCAGGTCGTCCTGGTCGGCGGGTCGACGCGGATCCCGTATGTCCGCCGCCGGCTGCAGGAGCACTTCGATAAGGAGCCGTACTCGGCGCTCAATCCGGACGAGGTCGTCGCGATGGGCGCGGCGGTGCAGGCCTCGGTCCTGGCCGGGATCAAGCGCGAGATCCTGCTGCTGGACGTCGTGCCGCTGTCGCTGGGGATCGAGACACTGGGCGGCGCGGTTGCCAAGCTGATTCTGCGCAACACGCGCGTGCCGTGCCAGGCGACCGAGATGTTCACGACCTTTATCGACGGGCAGACCAGCATCAAGCTGACTGTCCTGCAGGGCGAGCGCGAACTGGCGAAGGATTGCCGCCGCCTGGGCGAGTTCGAGCTGCGCGGCATCCCCCCGATGCCCGCCGGGATGCCCAAGGTCCAGGTGGCCTTCCTGATCGATCAGAACGGCATCCTGCACGTATCGGCCAAGGAGCAGCGCAGCGGTAAGGAGGCGGCCATCCAGGTGATCCCCGCGCATGGCCTGACGCGCGACGAGGTCCGCCAGATGGAGATGGACGCCTACGCGCACGCTCGCGAGGACCTGATGGTCCACCGCCTGATCGACGTCCGCAACCAAGTGGTCTTCGACACCACGAAAACCGAACAGGCGCTGGCCAAGGCCGGTCCGACGCTCGACCCTGCCTTGCGCCAGCGGATTACGGAGTCGATGGTGAACCTGCGCAGGCTGGCCGAGACGTCCAGCGATGCCGAGGCAATCTACCAGGCGCTGCAGGACTTCGATCGACTCAGCATCCCTCTGGCGGAGCATGCCATCGCACAAGCCTTGAAGGAGGCGCAGCAGGGGTCCGGTTCGCCGGGGGCGTAATCGCGCTTATAATGCCGTGTCGGGGGTGGCGCACCGAAACAAGTCTTGGCATCGCCCGAAATCGCCGATATTCATGTACATATATGCATGTCATGCATGGCGCGCGATCTTACGCAATGAGAGGATCTATGGCCATTATCGCAAGTGTCAGTGGTGTACGCGGGATTATCGGAACGGATCTGACGCCCCAGGCAGCCGTCCAGTTCGGCAGCAGCTTCGGCACGTGGCTGGGTGGGGGCAAGGTCGTGGTCGGCGGCGATACACGCCCCAGCGGGCAGATGCTCCGCCAGGCGGTTGAGGCCGGCTTGCTCGCCTGCGGTTGCGACGTGGTCGACTTAGGCATCGTCTCCACGCCGGGGGCGGCTCTCATGGTCAAGGAATTGGCGGCGCGCGGCGGGGTGGTCATCACCGCCAGCCACAACCCACCCGAGTACAACGGCATCAAGTTTCTGACCGATCAGGGTTGGGCTCCGCCGCCCGCAGAAGCAGACAAGATCTTCGCCATCTACGCCAGCAAGGTCTTCCGCTACAAGGATTCGCTGCACTGCGGCGGTTTCACCGAGGACGACTCGACCCACCAGCGCCACATCGACGCGGTGATGCGGATCGTTGACGTAGACAGGATTCGCTCGGGCCGGTTCCGCGTCGTGCTCGACGCCATCAACGGTGCCGGCAGCATCGCCACGCCAGTACTGTTCGAGAAATTCCAGTGCGATGCGACCCTGATGAACTGCGAGCCGACGGGGTTGTTTCCGCACGAGCCCGAGCCGATCGAGAAGAACCTGCAGGGCCTGTGCGCCAAGGTCAAGGAGGTCGGCGCGGACATCGGCTTTGCCCAGGATCCCGACGCGGACCGGCTGGTCATCGTCGATGAGAACGGCCGATTCATCGGGGAGGAGTACACGCTGGCGCTGGCGGTCTGGCAGGTGCTCAAGACACGGCGCGGGCCCGTGGCGACGAACCTGAGCACTTCGCGGCTGGTCGACGCGGTTACGCAGAAGTTCGGCGTGCCGGTGGTACGCACGCCGGTCGGCGAGGCCAACGTCGCGGCGGCAATGTTCGCGCACAAGTGCCCCATCGGCGGGGAGGGCAACGGTGGCGTGATCGACCCACGGGTGGTCGCGGTACGCAACAGCCTGATCGGAATCGGACACATCCTGCAACTGTTGGCGGAGGAGGACGCGCCGCTGAGCAAGCTGGTGGCCTCGCTGCCGGCGTACGCGATGATCAAGCGCAAGGCCCCGTTGCGGCGCGAGTGTTTGGCCAGCGTGTACAATGCTCTGAAACAGCACTTTGCCGCCGGGCAGTTCAACGAGTCGGACGGCCTGCGGATCGACCTGCCCCAGGGCTGGCTGCACATCCGGCCGAGCAATACCGAACCGATCGTGCGGATCATCAGCGAGGCTACGGATGCCGGTGCCGCGAATTGCCTGGCGGATGCGGCCGAGGAGGTGCTGCAGCGGGTGTGCGCGGCGTAGGGCGCGTGGCCGCGCATACAGGCACTGACACTACCGCAGGAACGTGGCAACCTCGCGTGCCACCGTCTCGGCGGACAGGTCGGTCCAGTGGTGTTGGTGTTGCTGCGAGGATAGCACCCTAACCGCCGGACCCAGCGGTCCCCACAACCGCGGCTCGGTCGGGCCGAACAGGGCCAGCGTCGGTGTGCCGGCCGCGGCGGCGACGTGCGTCGGGCCGGAGTCGTTGCCGACGTAGGCGGATGCCAAGTGAGCCAGCCAGACCAGTTCCGCCAGTGAAGGATCAACGATGACCGGGCCGTTGCGCGCCAGCCGGTCCGCCTGCTCGGGCCAGCGCTCCAATTCCGCTGGTCCCAATAGCACGATCGACTGGCACCCCCGCTGCTGCAGGATCTCCCTCAGGTGGACGTAGTGCTCGATCGGCCAGCACTTGTGCAGCCCGCCGCTGCCGGGGTGCAGCAGAACCCGGCGCTGTGGCGGGTCACTTGATGTTCCGGGAAATCGGACGCCCGTAACGTCCTGATCGCAGGTTTGTGGCCGCAACAGGATGTCGCATGGGTCGTTCAGGGTCTGCGCGTATTGCTCGGCACGGCCTGCGATGGCGGGGAAGGGTTCGACCCACTGCGAGGCGATCTGCCCGAGCCACTGCCGGCAGACGTGACCGATTGCACCGGTCTGTGGCCTGGTATCGTAGCAGACGGCAGATCCCCGAGCGAAGCGGCGCAGTCGAGCCATCACGGGTGAATCGGGTCCGCTCAAGCCGTTGACGATCACGTCGAACCGGCTGAGCCGATCCGCCAGGTCCGGGTCTGTATGCAGCCCCGGCTCAAACAGCCGATGTGTCCCCAGTGCGTCCAGGCCGAGGGCCTCGTCCACGGCGGGGCATCGCTGCGCCAGGGGCAGCCAGCCGTCGCGGCCCAGCCAGGTGATCCGCGCGGCGGGCAGCGCACGACGCATCGCCTCGGCGATCCGCAGTTGCAGCACGGTATCGCCCAGGGCGCCCGATGGCATCAACAACACCGAACTCGGTTCAGCGGCAGACACGACTCTTCGCACTCCAATGGTATTTCCGGCGAGCTTCCCGGAGAGGCCAGTATAATAGCCGATAGGCGGCACCGTTGGCGATGGCGGAAAACGTCGCTACCCGTCGATGACGCGGAGAGCGACATGGGATCCGACATAGGCAAGGGATGCTCCAAGCAGGCTCTGCTGGCGGCGCTGCCGCGCCTGGCGGGGGACCTGGGTATCCGCGCCCTCACCCGCGACGACCTCGACTCGCTTGCCCGTTGGCCCGGCTATCCCGCGGAATACAAGGCGTTCAAGCTGCGCTTTGCTGGCATGAGCCCGGCGCAGCGCGGCGAGCTGTTCCTCACGCGGCAGGCGGACATCATGCGGATCACGCTGGTCGCTGACCATACGGACCAGCCGTGCATCGGCTATCTCGGCCTGGTGGGCATCGAGTGGTCCAAGCGGACGATCGGTAACATGGGTTTCCGCATTCATCCGGCCTGGTGCAATCGCGGGATCGGCACGCAGTTCATGCGAGCGGCGGCGGGGTGGGCCTTCGAGCAGGGCATCGAGGTGCTGCGGCTGGACGTGGCAGGGGCCAATCCTCGGGCGATCCGCTGCTATGAAAAGGCGGGTTTCACACGGACGGGTGAGTTCTGGCAGCAGGAGCCGAAGCTGCGGGACGTGGATCTGGATGAGCCGCGGTATGAATCGCTCCGGTCGCATATCCGCAGCGAGGGCGGTATGCCGTATGTGCGGTTCTACTGGATGGAATGGCGGGCGCAAGGGCGGGGTGCGGGTTTGGGCGTCGTGGTTCCGGGGTCCGGGTAACAACGACCATGGCGATTGGGTTGCGCCCGATGACTCGCTGCACGCTCGGGGCAAACCAGCCTGCCCGTTAGATCGGATTCTGTTGATGTGTAGCGTCCGGCATCCCGTTCTGGGTGCCATGGTCCTGCGCTGTTGCAGGACCATGCTCTCACTCCCGCTAGGGATGATACGAAAACGCTTCTAGTCGGTCGTGCCGGCGACGGCAGGCTCGGATGACTTGATCGCTTCCATTGCCGCCGTCCGTTCGCGAGCCTTAGCGCCGCGCCGGCCGAGGCCCTCCAGTAGCGAGCGGGTTTCCGGACAGCCCAGCAGGTGGGCCAGTATCCAGAAGACCACGCCGCCGATGAGCATCGAGGCCAGCACATGAATCAAGTTGCCGATCTGGTGGTGCGCGGTGAGGCGGCTGGCCAGGTCGGGCCAGCTTGTCGCACCGGCGAACCAGGTGTGGTTGATCGTCCAGCGGGTCACGAGGATCGCGAGGGCCATGCCGGCTGTGGCGATGCCTGTCCGCAAGAGCGAGACGAGCAGGCCCTTGATCGCGAAGCTGCCCGTCAGGTCGCGCCAGGCCTTGCTCAGCAGCACGATCTGCACGTAGGCGCTGATGGCGGTGGACAGGGCCAGGCCGGCCTCCTGCATGTAACGGATCAGGATGAGGTTGAGCGTGAGGTTCAGGCCGACCACGTAGAGCGCAATCCGTGCGGGGATGTGTGGTTTCTGAAGGGCGTAAAAACCCCGGGCGTAGATGTGTTGCGACATGTAGGCCCAGATGCCCAGCGTGAAGAACACGGATGTGTAGGCCACCAGGTCCGTGGCGGGGGCTTTGAACGCGCCGCGCTGGTAGATGATGGCCGTCAGCGGCCAGGTCAGCATGCACATTCCCACGCTGATCGGCAGGCCGACGAACAGTATTAGCTTGAGGCCTTCCAGGGCCGTGTTGCGCAGCTCGGCGATCTTGCCCAGGGTGGCCTCGGCGGACATCTGCTCGAAGATCGCGGTAGCCACGCTGATGCCGATGATGCCCAAGGGCAACTGGTAGAGCAGCATGGCCTTGGCCAGCACCGCCGGGGCGGTTTCGCGCGGGATGAACCAATAGGCCATCTGTCCATCGAGCAGGGTGTTGATCTGGACGGCCGCCAGACCCAGGACGGTCGGAGCCATCAATTTGACGACGCGGGTGACGGCCGGGTCGTTCCAGGCGATCTTGGGGATCAGGGAAATGCCTCGGCGATGGAGGGCATACCAGGGGATGGCGATCTGCGCGATGCCGGCGATCATCACGCCGATCACGACGGGATAGACGGATGGCAGCGCCGTCGGATCGGGATCGTGCCGGTGCATCCACCAGGCGACGGCCACGCCGGCGACCTCGAAGATGTTCAGGATGATCGGGGCAAAGGTCGGGATCCAGAAGTTGCGCAGGACGTTGAGCATCCCGCCCAGCAAGGCGGTCGTGCAGATCGAGACTACGTGGGGCAGGAACAGGGCCGTCAGGATCAGCGTCAGCCGATCGCGCGGATCGGTCGGGTGGAACAGCCACAGGCCCGCCACGATCAGTTCGCCCAGGATCGTCAGTACGACCAGCAGGGCCACCTGCAGGCCAATGATCTGGCGGGCGGCGGCTTCGGCGCTTTTGGACCCTTCGGTGTGGTAGCGCTGGCTGAAGACCGGGATGAACGAGGCGGACAGGGCGCCTTCGCCGAAGAGCCGGCGAAACAGGTTGGGGATCTGGAAGGCGATCGTGAAGGCGGACCAGGTTCCGCTGATGCCGAAGACCGCTGCGCAGATCGTCTCGCGCAAGAGCCCCAGCACCCGGGACACCAAAGTCAGGGCGGCGATCACGCGAACCGAACCGATGAATCGTGGAGCAGCCATGGAACCTCGCATCATACCGTCGGTGATGGGCTCGCCAAACTGACCGGCGGGTGACCTGCCCCCGATTTATGTACCAACCGTTATGAGAGTCTGACCAGTATAGTCCGATTTCCGGCTGTTGTCGTTGCTGTTGACCAGGAGGGGAAGAAGCCGGGGGCTCGGGGGCAGAGCCCCTGAAACCTCTATGCCGTT
>JANYLN010000102.1 GCA_025357795.1 Planctomycetota bacterium | reverse complement strand
CGCGTAATGCCTCGGATGTGAACCTGCACCCGCAGCTGTACATCAAATTCGCCAGCAGCACGGACACGACGCCGCCCGGCGCGGTGACGGGGCTGGTTGCGCAGGGCGGGCCGGAGAGCGGGCAGGTGGTACTGCAATTCGGGGCGGCGAGCGATCCGCAGGCCAGCAATGCGTTCGGCTACACGGTGCGGTACGGCACGGGCAGCAACATCAACAGCGCGACGGACGCCGCACGGTGGCGGATCCCGCGGCCGGGGGCACCGGGCGTGATGCAGAAGGTACTGATCGAGGGGTTGCCGCCGGGGACGACGTACAACTTCTTCGTGCAGGCTTACGACGCGGTCGGCAACGCCGGGGCGGCCAGCAGCGTGGCGTTGAAGGTACCGAACGCCTTTACGGTGCCGACGCTGGTGAACGGGTCGCAGACGATCCCGAGCGCGGGCGGCAAGACGGTTCGCTCTGTGTCGAACGTGATGCGGTACTGGGCAGCGTCGGAGGTTGCCAAGGTCAACCCGGCCATGGGGAACCGGTACGAGGATGGCTACACCGGCAGCGGAGTAGACACGTACAAGAAGGCCAACGTTGTCTGGGACGCGGGGACGGGCACGATCTCGCTGATCGCGGGGCGCAACGAGGTGGTCGGCTGCCAACTGATCGTGGAGAGACTGGGGGCGAATCTCAACAATGTTGAGGTGGCCGTCAGCGATCTGGCCACCAGCGGCGGGGCGAGCATTGCAGCCAGCGGCAACGTGGAGTTGTTCCAGATGCACTACGTCGCGGAGGCCGGGGTGTACTACCCGGACGCGGCGGTGCCCCTGAAGGCGCCGCTGCCGACGAAGTTCAACATTCCGGACGCCAGCCACAACCCCGGCGGCAAGAACCAGTCGGTGTGGATGGACCTGTACATCCCGAAGAGCGCGGCGGCCGGGGACTACACGGGCACGGTGACGGTCACGGCCGATCAGCTCAGCAGCCCGGTGACGATTAACCTGGGCGTCAAGGTCAGCCGGGTCACGATCCCGGACTATCCGACGTTCGTCATCGATCTGAACGGCTACGGGAGCCCATGGAAGTGGAATAGCCCGTACGACACGGACCAGATGTGCCTGCGGTACTTCCAGATGATCCACAAGCACCGCGCGACGTGCAACACGTTGCCGTACGGCTGGAGCGGCAACATCTCGGACACATCCCGCGCCCCGACGTTGAGCGGCAGCGGGGCCAGCACCCACGCAGCGGACTGGACGGCCTTCGACAGCCGGTATGGGCGGTTCTTCGACGGGACGGCGTTCACGGCGGCGCAGGGCTACAGCGGCCCGGGCGCGGACACGCCGGTCACGCATTTCTATACGACGTTCCACGAGATGTGGCCGGTCTCGCTAATCGATGCGAGCTACGGCTTTGACGCGAGTGGCCTGGGCAGCGCGTACTGGGACAACCTGATCCGCTCGAACCCGGATTTGTTCTTTACGACGGCACCGGACCTGTATGCGGCCCTACCGAGCGGGTACAAGCAGGGTGTGCGGAACGTCATCGCGGACTGGTTCAGCCACGCGCAGTCGAAGGGGTGGACGCAGACGGCGTTCGAGTGCTACCTCAACAACAAGTACAGCTTCAGCGGGACGCACTCGCTGTGGACGCTGGAGGAGTGCGAGAAGGCGGATGACTTCCGGGCGGTGGGCTTCTTCCACCAGCTCTACCGCGATGGGCAGGCGGCCTCGGGGGCGAGCAACGTCAAGTGGCACTTCCGGATCGACATTTCGGATCGGTGGGGCCAGAACTACGGACAACTGGACAACCGCATCAACTGGCAGTGCGTGGGCAGCAGTGCGGCGGGGTGGCACTGGCCCAACAAGGAGTACCGCAAGTACTTCCTGGACGACAGCAAGCAGGAACAGTGGATCTGGTACGGGCTGGGGGGGAGCATCGCCCCGAGCACGGTTCTGGCAGAGGGCGCGGGCATACGCAACGCGCAAGTCTTCCTGCAAAAGTGGTCGCAGGGCTTTGAGGGGGGCCTGCCTTACTGGGACAACTACCAGACGAGTTGGGGGACGGCCAACGACCTGTCCACGGTCTACGAAGGCAAGACGATGCCGGGGAGGGCGTACGACGGACCGGTGATGAGCATCCGGGTCAAGCAGATGCGGCAGGCGCAGCAGGTCATCGAGCTGCTGAACGCGTGGGCATCGGTCAGCGGAATGAACCGCCAGCAGGCGCGCAACGGCCTGGCCGGCAAGTACGGCGACCAGACGTGGGACTATGCGTTCGGCAATCTCGATGAGCTGAAGTTGTACCTGCTGCACGCGGACCTGCTGGCGCAGTTGGAGGGCAGTTCGCCGCGGCCCGGCGAGCTGGCTGTCAGCCCGACGACGGGGCTGAGCAGCAGCGGGCCGAAGGGGGGACCATTCGCACCAGGCAACATCACGTACACGGTGAGCAACAGCAGCACGACGTCAATCGACTGGACGGCGACGAAGACGGCCATCTGGGTGAGCCTGTCGAAGGCGGGCGGGACGCTGGCGGCCGGGGCGAGCGACACGGTCCTAGTGACGGTGGACACGGCCACGGCGGCGGCACTTGCGCCGGGCACGTACAGCGATACGGTCACGTTCGTCAACGTCACCAACGGGGTCGGCGACACGACGCGGGGGGTATCGCTGGCGGTAACGAACTTAACGGGGGGCGTGCTGGCGGTCAGCCCGGCGGGGACCTTTGCCGGGTTGGGCCCGCAGGGCGGACCGTTCACGGCGAGCCTGAGTTACACGCTGACCAACACGGGCGACCAGCCGATCTACTGGACCGCCCGGAAGATCCAGCCGTGGGTGACACTGTCCAAGCTGGGCGGCACGCTGGCTGTGGGGGCGCAGGACACGGTCATCGCATCGATCAGCCCGCTGGCCAACAACCTGCTGGTAGGGATGTACAGCAACCTGGTCAGCTTCGCCAACACCACCAACGGCAAGGGCAGCACGAGCCGCTCGGTCAGCCTGACGGTGGTGGCGGCGAGCGGGGGGCTGGAGATCGCGCCGGGAGGCGGGTTCATCAGTCGGGGGAATGTGGGCGGGCCGTTCGCGCTGGCGAGTACGACATACTTACTGTTGAACACGAGCAATACGACGATCTCCTGGACGGTGACGGTGAGCCAGCCCTGGGTGAAGCTGTCCAAGAGCGGGGGGCTGCTTGCGCCGGGGAACGGGGACGCGGTGACGGTCCTGATCGACTCCGCGGCAGGCAGCGGCCTGCATCGGGGCGTGCACGAGGACACGATCCGTTTCCACATCAACAGCGACAGCTCGATCGACCGGCCGGTCTCGCTAACGATCATCCTACCAGGCGACGCCAACGACGACGGCACGGTGAACATTCTGGATGCGCTGCAGGTTGTGAAGGCGTTCGGCGTAAGCCAGGGACAGAGCGGGTATGACGGGGCGTGCGATTTCGACGGGGACAGCACGGTGAGCATGCTGGACCTGCTGACGCTGGTGAGGCAGTTCGGGGTGAGCGACTGACGTCCTGCGCGGGCGGGGATGGCGTTGTGGGTTAACGGCAACGAGAACGACAGCCGCTGATAAACGCAGGGCGGGGCTTGCCCGCAACCGGACAACGACGACCACAGCCGAGGGCGGCTGTGCCACAGACAGCAACAACCACAGCAACGGCAAGAGAGCCACAAAGGGCACAAAAACTGCAAAAACAACAGCAACAACAACCAAGAGGCGCCCATCGGGGCAGGATACCCGGTTGGCCGGGGAAGGCCAAGCGGGACAGAGGAGAAGTCGGCCGGGATTGTGCAATTGGCCGGGGCGGGGACGAGCGGGCGGCGGAGTTGGGGGGACAGGACGATCTGAGCCAGTGCGGAGGAGGAGGTAATGGCTAGGCATTCATGGAGATCGTGAGCAATCGGCCTTGGCCTGTCTGCTCGTGGAATTCGCAAGAGAACATGCCGACGACGTAGAGCGGCTGGAACCGCACATCTTTGGCGTAGTTGATCCCCCGGAACTCCCAGTTGCGGATCGCTTGGAGCGGGTAGGTGAATGAGGCCGTCTGGCCTGCGGGCAGTTCGTAGCGGACCGGGTGGCTCCGCGAGCGGACCAGGACCGCCCGGCTGACCGGCAGTGTGCGAACGTCCTCAAGATCGCGGACCGTGAGGCACTGCTCGTCCACCCGGCACTGCAGCGGCCAGAATACGGGGATCGGCACCTGCAGCAGGATCTTCTTCGTGTCGACGGCCTCGAACCAGTAATCGATCGCCAACTCGTCGGGGCCCAGGATGTTCAGGTCCAGGCGGATGTTGGCGTGCAGGAATTCCAAGTGTAGGCTGCCCCCATGCTCGCCGAGTTCGGCGCGCCGGCGAATCGGGTAGTAGCAGCATTTGACCGGGTCACGGGCTTCCGTCAGGCCCGGCACGGTACCAGGAAGGCCCTGCTGCTCGCCGACGTACTGATCGGGGAAGCGTCCGCCAAGGCAGTCCACGTCCTTCCAGCCTGTCAGCACGATCGCGTTGACCAGGGGCACGTGGTTGCGCATGCGATTGCCGCCGCCCACGATCAGGGCGGTGCGGTCGTGATAGACGCTAAAGCCACTCTGTCGCTCAGAGATGTGGGTATTCTGGCTGAAGCGCGGGGTATCGCTCTGGGCGGCACAGAGGGCGAGGAGCCAAGGCCTGTCGCGCAGGACGGCGGCACCACCTATACCGGCCTGACCGTTGAGGGCAAACGTGTGCCGCCAGTGATCCTGTTCCTGCGGTAGCGGCTCTTCGGGGCCATCCTCGAAGAAGCGGTAGCAGTCGAGCATGAAGTCGGTGGTCGCGAAGGCGTACCAGTTCAGGGCGAAGCCACAAGGCTCGCCGGCATCACTGACGTTCAGTTCGTCGAGCCGGGCGATCTGGTTGCGGAGCACGCGTCGGCCCTGCGGCGTACGCGACAGGGCCCCGGCCGCCATGCCAGCCGCGAAGGTTGCCAGGTAGCCATGCCGGGCGTCGAAAGTCTCAATAGGCGTGCCGTCGCGATAGGAGGTGCGGACACCGAAGTCGATGGCCTTGTAGAGTGTCTCGCGGACCTGCTCGTCGCCGGAAGCGCGGTAATAGAGGTCCAGGCCATGCAGGTGCGTGCGGTGGTAGTTGGTCGAAGGCCCGTGGCCGCGGACCGCCTCATCCCAGTAACCGTCGGGCATCTGCGTCTTGCAGACCTGCCGCGCCAGGAACTGCCCCGTCCGGCGCCAATCCTGGCGATCGAACATCTGGCCTGCCCGGTAGAGCAAAGCGGCCCGGTAGATGAAATGGTTCGGCGAGGTCGCGACGTAGTTGCTGACGATCTTCATCTGCTCGATGTGCAGGGCCAGGGCGTCGGTCCAGCGGTCGCGACGGGCGGGGCCCAGGTCGTCACCGAGCCACTCGATGCACTCCATGGTGTTGTACGCAACCCACTCCACGCCCATGAAGCCGTGCTGCTGTTGGCTCTGGAGGGGCATGTCACCGACCGTGCAGTTGAGGTCACCCTGGCGGATGATCTTGTCGAGGATGGACTTGTCCTGGTAGTAGGGGTTGCCGTCGAGCTTGTTCCTGTAGAGGTAGGCCAGCGGCCGGAGGCAGTGGCGGTACTGGATGTCGTACCCCTCTTCGGCCCGGAACAGGCCGTCCTTCTCGTCGAACAAGGCCAGGACGTACAGGAGGTTGTTGAGGATCCTCTTGAGGTACCACTGCTTCAAATCATGCGTACTCATGGCAACCTCGGTCAGATCTTCCGGCCGGTCACCCGGGCGACTTCCATGCAATCCTTGTCGCCCCGCCCGGAAAGGTTGATTACCAATACCTGGTCTTTCGACAGTTGCGGGGCGATCTTCATTGCGCCGGCCACGGCGTGCGAGGACTCCAACGCGGGGATGATGCCCTCGGTCTTGCAGAGCAGGTCGAAGGCGACGAGGGCTTGGGCGTCAGTGGCGTTGGTGTAGTCCGCCCGGCCGATCTGCTTCCAATAGGAATGCTCCGGCCCGACGCCGGGGTAGTCCAGACCCGCGGAGATCGAGTGCACCGGCATGGTCTGGCCATCGTCATCCTGCAGGACGTAGGTGTGCATGCCGTGGATCACGCCCGGCGAGCCAACGGACAGTGTCGCGGAGTGGTCGCCGGGAGTGAGACCGCGGCCGGCGGCCTCGACGCCGACGAGCTTGGTTCCCTGCTCTTTGATAAACGGCGAGAAGATCCCGGCGGCGTTGCTGCCACCGCCTACGCAGGCTACGATCACGTCGGGCAGTTTGCCTTCGAGGGCACGGCTCTGGGCCTTGACTTCCTGGCCGATGATGGACTGGAAATCACGGACGATCCGCGGGAACGGGTGGGGGCCGACGACGCTACCGATGATGTAGTGCGTATCGGTGACCGAGCCGAGCCAGTCGCGGAAGGCTTCGTTGATCGCGTCCTTGAGGGTCATCTGGCCGGTCTTGACCGGGACGACCTTGCTGCCGAGCAGTTCCATGCGAAAGACGTTGAGGTTCTGACGGCGGATGTCCTCGGCGCCCATATAGACAGCGCAGGTCAGGCCGAATGCGGCGGCGGCGGTGGCGGTGGCGACGCCATGCTGGCCCGCCCCGGTTTCGGCAATCACGCGTTTTTTGCCCATGCGGAGGGTCAGCAGGGCCTGGCCCAGGGTGTTATTGATCTTGTGCGAGCCGGTGTGGGCGAGGTCCTCGCGTTTCAGGTAGACCTTGGCGCCGCCGAGGTGCTGCGTGAGGCGCTTGGCGAAGTATAGCGGCGTGGGACGGCCGGCGTAGTTGCGCAGGTACCAGTCGAGGTCGCGCCAGAACGAGGGATCGTGGCAGGCGGCGTCGTACTCGCGGGTCAGCTGCTCGACCGCGGCCATGAGGGTCTCGGGGACATACCGGCCGCCGAAGGGTCCGAAGCGGCCCTTGTCGTCGGGCACGCCCAGGTCCAGCGGTCCACTGTTCACCTGCACATCCGTCGCTGGCATGTCTGGCTGAACTCCGTTGCGTTATCCGTTGGAGGAAGTACCGACCGCCTGGGCGGGCAGCCTTCCCTGGAGCAAACCCTTGCCGCGTCGCCCGCGCCGGAGGGCGGCGGGCAGCAGGAGCCATCCTACAACAATCCCTGCCCCGCTGCCAACGTAAACGTCGCTGGCCCAGTGCTGCTGGGTTGCCATTCGCGAGGCCGCGCAGCCTATCGCCAGAGTGGTGACGATCGGCCGGAGCGGCGGGTAGAAATTGCCGAGGACGGTAGCGATCGCGAAGGCCGCCCCGGAATGGCCCGAGAAAAACGACTCCTGCTTGCCGCTGCGGTCCTTCCAGCCGAAGTCGACCCAGGACTGGCTCCAGGCGTTGCCCTTGAAGTGCTCCGGGCGGTGGCGCCCCACGATGGCCTTTGCGCCGCTGCTGAGCAAGCCGGCCAGGACGGCCGCGACGACCATACGGACCACGACCTGGCGGCCCTGCCGGCGATCCAGGCGCAGGACGGCCCAGGCGATCATCACGATGGGGACCAGTTGGGCGAAGTCCTGGAAGCCGACGATTACCTGGTGGACCAGGCTGTCCTTCAGGTGCGGCTGGACGTATGCCGCGACGAAGCGGTGCATGGGCATGTCCAGGGCGAGAGCCAGGGCGCCGCCAGCCAAGACGATCAGGATGGTGCGGATGTGTCTCATGATGGTCGAGTCACGATTATCGAAACAGCACCGGCACCGGCTAAAGCCGGAGCTCCAAACGCCCGCGGAAGCGGGAACTCCGTACGTCGACACCCATGGCCGGTGCTTGCCTTGCCGGGGGATTGAGCGGATTATGTACGCGTGGGCAACGCTTTGCAATAAAGTGGACGGTGCGACTCTGAGAAAAGCAGCCCCATAAGAGCGGGGGATCGTGCATACATGAGCGAGACGCCGACCCTACAGCAAGAGCGGCGCAGCCGGACGGGGCGGGCGGCGGCCGCGGTACTGACGGGGGTGGTACTGCTGACGAGCCTGGGCTGGTTCGTGCTGGGCACCAAGGACCTGGCCCTGGTCGATCGCGACGAGCCGATGATCGCCGAGGTCGCCCGGCAGATGGTCCAGCGGGGGGAGTGGCTTACGCCGCACCTGCCGGCCTGGGAGGAAAAGTCAATCTTCAAGCCGCCGCTGGCGATGTGGGTGATGGCGGGGTCGTTCAAGGTCTTCGGCGTGAGCGAGTTTGCCGCCAGGCTGCCCAGCGCAGTGTGCGCGGCGCTGACTGCCGCGTTGCTGTTTGCGTGGGCGGGAAGGCGTTGGGGCCGATCGGCGGGATTGGTGGCGGCGGCGTGCATGGTGGTGCCGCTGCTACCGACGATCGTGGGCCACATGGCGGTCACCGATTCGCTGCTGACCCTGCTGGGGACGATCATCCTGCTGTGCCTGGAGCGGTCGCTACGGGTGGGCGGCTGCCTGGCGTGCAACGTCACGATCTGGACGCTGGCGGGGGCGGGTATGCTGATCAAGGGTCCGGCGATCCTGGCGTTCGTCGGGCCGGCCCTGGTGCTGGCGGCGGATGGCTTCCGCTGGAAGCGATACGCGATCTTCGCAGGGGGCATGGTCCTGCTGGTGATCGCGGGGAGATTGGGGCTCGGCGAGAGGAACGCCGCCGCGGTTGCCCTGGCGGTGCCCGGCGGGCTGGCGGTCGGCTATTGCCTGCTGCGTTGGCTGGTACCACTGCTGCGGCTGCCGGTGGGGATCGCCTGGGGCGTGCCGCTGATGCTGGTGGTGTGCGGCTGGTGGTTCGTGTACGTCAGTACCGGCAGCACCGTACACGAGGACTCCGCCAAGCGGTTCCTCCTCTTTGAAGTGCTGACTCGCATCGCGCGGCCCATGGAGCATCATTCGGGCCCACCTGGATTCTACCTGGGCGTACTGGCGGCGGGGCTGCTGCCGTTTGCGGCGGTGATCGTTCCGCTGGCGGGCTGGTCGCGGGCGCATCGGCGGGAAGATGCGACCCGGAGCCTGCTGTGGGCGTGGGCGATCGGCTCGTGGGTGCTCTGCGAGATCGCTTCGACGAAACTGCCGCACTACATCCTGCCGGCAGTGCCGGCACTGGCGCTGCTGGGGGCGATGTGGTGGCGACAGGCGGAGGATCTGGATGTGCCGATGAGTCGTAAGCGGGCATTCGGACTGGTGCTGCCTGTACTGATCTTTGCGGCTGTCCTGGCGATCCCGGCATGCATTGCGTGGCAGGAAGGGCTGCGGATCCGGCTGGTCGATCAACTGCTTGCTGCAAAGGGGGAGATGGCCAGCCGAATCGCGTACCTGGGCAAATTGGAGCCATGGCAGGTCAGCAGTTTGCTGGCGGCGGTCCTGCTATTGGTGCTGGTGTCGCTTGTCGGGTTTGCTGTCGCCAGGCGATGTGGCATCCGTCGCGGGCTGGGCGTGCAGGCGTGCGGCTGGACAGCGGGACTGCTGATCCTGGTAATCGCGTTCACGACGCGCAGTACGTTCAACGAGAGTTTGTCGCGACAGGCCGCACAGAAGGCGATCGCGATGGGCGACGAGCAGACGCGGTACTTCGTGATCGGCTACACGGAGCCGGCCGTATTCTTCTACCTGCCGGCGGACCGGTACACCCGGCTGGGCACTGCTACCGCCCTGCCCCAACTCGAGGATATCGACGTGCCGTTCGTGCTGATCGCCAGCCGGAAGGTTGAGGGCGGCGTCCGCGCCCGGTTCGGCCCGCGGATCGAACGCAGCGATGTGGCGTTTGGGGTAAATACCGCCAAGGGCGGGCCGGAGACGGCGGTCGTGTTCCGCATCGTGCCGGCAGCGCAAAGAAAAACGCCGGCAGCCGCTTCGGAGCCCGCCGGCGTTTCTTGATAGCACGATAAACGCTGTCTACTTGCCGCCCTGCTTCTCCTGCTGGCGAAGCCAGGCGACGGAGAGCTTCACGCCCTCGTCGTAGCCGACGGTCGACTTCCAGCCCAGATCCCGGCGGGCCTTTTCCGGCGTGAAAAAAGTGCGGCGACCGTACAGCCAGATCGCGTAGCGGGTGATCATCGGCGGTTTTTTGGTCTTGAAGAGGTGGCCGAGGATCTCAAGGATGAACGCCACGTTGTACGCAACCTTGAAGGGGACGGATTTTGTCACCGGCGGGAAGCCGAGTTCCCTGGCGAGCAGGTCGACGAACTGCTTTTGTGTGATATCGCCGTCGCTGCAGGCGCTGTAGACCTGGCCGGTCGCCTTGGGGTTGTCCGCGGCGAGGATGCAGCACTCGGCGACGTTGCCGGCGTAGGTCACGTTCATCTTGTTGTCGCCGGGGCCGACGATCTTGATCTTGCCGGTGCGGATCAGCTTGGCCATGCGCGGCAGCGATGCACGGTCGCGTGGACCATACATCCAACTCGGCCGGACGATGGCGACAGAGATATTGTACTTGCGGTGGTAGTCCATCACCATCTTTTCCGCTTCGACCTTGGCGCGGGTGTAGTAGGACCACTTGTAGACGTTCACGCCAATCGGAGCGGTCTCGTCGATCACCCGGCCGTCGCCCTCGGGATGGCCGAAGACGCTGATGCTGCTGATGTGGATCAGCCGGGGGACCTTCTGATCGCGGACCACATCGAGCACGTTGCGGGTGCCGTCGATCGAGATGGCGACGAATTCCTCCCACGGGCCCCAATCGCCCACGCGGGCGGCGGCGTGGTAGACGCACTGCACACCCTGCATGGCCTTTTCGAGGGAAGCCTTGTCTGTCACGTCGCCGTAGGCGAGTTCCACGCCCTGAGTCTTGAGCCAGCTGATATCGCTGTTACGGCGAACGAGAGCGCGAACCGGACGGTTGCGTTTGACCAGTTGCTCGACGATGTGACTGCCCAGAAGTCCTGTTGCGCCGGTTACGAAGTTCACGTCGATCGCTTCCTGTCTATGGCTATATCTTCTAATGGTGCGCACTGCACACCCTACGTTTCGGGTTGATGCCGTCTTCTAGAGTTTTCCGCACTCTTTCCACCAATCGATGGTGCGAGGCAGGCCTTCCGAGAGCGGCACGCGGGGCTGGTAGCCCAACAACTGTCGGGCCTTGGAGATATCACCGACGTACCGCATGATCTCGCCGGGGCGGGCAGGCTCGTACTTCGCCTGCGGCTTGCAGCCGAGCGCCAGCGAGACGATGTTCACCACGTCCACCAGCGTGCTGCCCTGCCCATAGGAGAGGTTGAATGTCGTATTTTTTACCCGGCCGCCCACGAGGGCATCGATGCCGAGCATCAGCCCGGCGACCGTATCGTCCACGAAGGTGAAGTCGAGGACCTTGTCGCGGCCGAAGACGACGATCGGCTCATTGCTGGCAATCTTACGGATGAACAGCGGGATCACACGTTCCATCCGCTCGAGGTCGTTGTCGAAGCGGCCATAGACGTTGCTGAAGCGGTAGACCAGGTACGGCAGGCTGTAGCACTCGCCGTAGGAGTAGACCATCGCCTCGCCTGCGATCTTGCTGGCGGAATATGGACTCTCGGCGACGACAAAGTCCGCAGCGGTCTCTTCGGTAATGTGGTGCTGGATGTCGCCGTAGACTTCCCGGCTGGAACCGAAGATGATCGGCACCTCGCGCTGCCGGCAGTACTCCAGGACCGGGTACATCATGCGGATGTTGTCGAAGGCGCGGTCCGGGTGCTCGACCAGTTCGAAGACCTTGGCGTAGGCCGCCAAGTGCACCACCACGTCAACGGGTCCGTTGGCGATGTCCTCGGGCTGGGCTTTGCTGAGGTCCAGGATCCGCGTAGGGATGGCGTCGGTCCAGGTGTTGGGACGGATGTCGATGCCCGAAACCTGGTCGCCCCGCTTCTGCAGCGCTAAGCCCAGGTTCGTGCCGATCTGGCCGCTCGATCCGGTGATCAGAACACGTAGCATTTCTCACCTTCACAGGAGACAATCTTTGTCGAAACACGAAGAGGTGATTATAGGGTAGCCATGCAAGTCGGTCCAGACGGGGCACGTACGTCCGATAATAGACCAAGGGGCATCTACCGCAGGATATAGCGATCTGATGCCCCGCCCGGCGGGTCGCGCGGGAGGCCTAACCGGCTTGGGGGCATTAGGCCTTCTGGCCCTGCGGGAGCATCGCGGCCTCGACCTGCTCGCAGACGAAGTGATAGGCCACCTCGTGCACTTCCTGGATGAGGTCGGTCCTGTCGCCCTGGGCGTACAGCGTGATGTCCGCGAGCTGCGAGACCGGCCCCTTGTTAGGTCCGGTAAACAGGACGACCTTGCCGCCCTTGGCCTGGGCGATCATCGCTGCCTTGAGGATGTTGGGGCTCTTGCCGGAGGTGCTGAAGACCCAGAGCACGTCGCCCTTCTGCAGGAAGCCTTCCAGTTGTCTACCGAAGACGTCCTCGAAAGAGAAATCGTTGCCGATGGCGCTGCCGATGGCGTTGCCAGCGGAGAGGTAGATCGCTGGCAGGGCCTGGCGGTTGTGGAAAAGGCGGACGAGCAGTTCGGCGGCCACGTGCTGGGCGTCGCAGTCCGATCCGCCGTTGCCGGCCAGGAAGAGCCGACCCCCTGCCCGGAACGTCTCGATCAGCAGGTCGCAGATGGCCTGGACGGTGGCCGCGTCATCGGCGAGTTTCTGCACGGCCTGGATGTGACGGTCGATACGATTACTTAAGGATGCGTGGTTCATTACATGATTCCTCAAAATCCGCTAGTCGGGTGCAGTGCATGGTTTGCTGACGACGACAACAACAACGGCCACGGCGGCTGAGGCCCTTTCCCGTGTCCCGTCTTTCACAAAGAGGACGGTCCCCTGACCTTTGCACGACTTTGGGGTCGGCAATCCTGGCGTTAGCTGCCGTTTTTCTCGCCGATCCGCTGGATCACGTTGGTCGTGCTGTAGCCTGTCCGCAGCGGAGCGAGCATCACTTTACCGCCGTAGGATTCGACGAAGTCCTGGCCACAGACCCACTTGTCGATGTAGTCCTGGCCCTTGACCAGGATGTCGGGCCGGACCTTTTCGATCAGGGGGTGCGGGTCTTCGCTATCGAAGATCACCACGTAATCGACGTACTCGATCGCTTCGAGCAGGTGAGCTCGCTCGTGCTGATTGAGGACGGGCCGATTGGGCCCCTTGTTGATCTGCACGGACTTGTCGCTGTTGAGCCCGACAACCACGATATCGCCGCTCTCCTTGCAGAATCGCAACAGATCGACGTGGCCTATGTGCAGCAGATCGAAGCAGCCGTTGGTAAAGACGATTTTCTTGCCGATCCGACGATGCCGGCCCAACAGGATCTCCAATCGCTGCTCGTCGAGGATCTTGTGGCCGCGTTTGCGCAGTTCAGTCAGAAGGTCGCAGGCGACTTCGTCCAGGAGAATCGGTGTAGCGCCGAATTTCTCGACTTCCAGACCGCCCGCGATGTTCGCCAGGTGGACCGCCTCGAGGGGGCTCGCCCCGGCCGGCAGGGCCAGACCCAGCATTGCCAGCACGGCATCGCCGGCCCCGGTGTTATCGTAAACGTCACGCGGGCGGGAGGGTGCGTGTTCGACCGACTCAGGGCCGACCAGCAGGGAGCCTTCCTTGTCGAGGGTGACGACGATCCAATCGATCTGGAACTGTGCCCGCAGGGCCTGGGCCTCCTGGCCGATCCGCTCGGCACCTTCGACGCGCTTGCCGATGGCCTTGAGTAGTTCGGCGCGGTTGGGAGTGATGAGTGTTGCGCCGGTGTAGCGACCGTAATCTTCGATCGCGGCGGGATCGACCAGCACGGGGATCTTCGCCTCACGGGCCTTGGCGATCAGTTTCTGCATGAAGGGCGGCGTGATGACGCCCTTGTTGTAGTCCTCGACGAGGATGACATCGAAGGCGGCCGGCGCAATTGCGGACAGGACCTGCTCTTGCAGCAAGGCGTGCACGTCGTCGGGCACCGGGCAGAGCCGCTCCTCGTCGATACGGAGCAGCTGCTGGCGATGGCGGCGCTGCGCCAGGCCTACAACGCGGGTCTTGCAGGTCGTGGGCCGGTCTTCCAGCTGGAGCATGCCTGTGGTGTCGATGCCGAGGCTGGCCATCATCGCGAGGGTTTGCCTGGCAATATCGTCCTTGCCGAGTATGCCGAAGACGGCGATCCGCTCGGCATTCAGGGCGGCGAGATTGGCGGCGACGCTGCCGGCGCCACCCAGGCGCTGTTCGCGGTTGACCACGCGCAGTACCGGCACGGGCGATTCCGAGCTGATCCGCTCGGCGTCGCCGTAGAGGTAGCGATCCAGCATGAAATCGCCCACCAGCAGCACCTTCTGCCGGCCGAACCGATCCAGCACCTGCAATAGCCTGTCTTCCACGACCTCACACCTCTAAAACGAACATGTGTCCTGCTGCAGCGTGGGGCATCCCAGCCACCGAAGTGACTCTTATATACGGGTTGGGGGTTAGTGGCCAGGGGTTGGCAGACGGCGACGGGAACGGCATCCCCTGTGGCCACAAGGGGCTGGCCCGGTATGAGTGCCGAGTCTGCCGTCGGTCGAGCAACGCCTGAAAGCGCTGTCAGCTGGCGACGGGCTGGAGCTCGAGTTTCTGCTTGATCGCGTCCATCAGGCGGCGGACTTCCTCGGCCATCTTGCTGGTAGGGAACTCCACCTGGATCCGCTCACCTACCGTGCGGGCTGTCTCCCATTGCTTGGCTTTATAGGCAGCCGTGAATTGCGTTCCGAGGTTCTGCATCCGCTCGCGGAACAGGGCGCGGGCTGGCTCGCGAAGGTCCTGGGCCTCCTGGGCACTGAGGTAGTGGTCGAGTTCCTTGAGGAGATCCAGGCTCTTTTCGATTTCGTGCCTGGCGATGGTTTCACGCCAGGTGTTGAGGAGGCTCTGCTTGCGGCGGTCGAAGGCGTCGCGGATCCGCAGGTCGAGATTGATGGAGCGTTCGTCGCCGGGGAAGACCTGCATCACCTGTGCAGCCAGGATCTTGGCTCGTTTCCAGTCGTGGGTGTCGATCGCGGCATCGACCTGCTTGACGGCCTGGAGGAGACGCTGCTCCTTGTCGCGGCCTCGCCAGGTGTCGATTTCCTCGCGGAGCCGGGCGGCCTCGCCACGGTAGCCGAATCGCTTCTCCAGTTCGTCCACGAGGTAATAGGCGGCGTCCCAGTTGCCTCGCAGGGTCTCATCCTGGATGGCTTCGTTGAGGGCTTTGCGTTCCTTTTCGCGGCGGGCGATACTCTTGGTGGCGTCGGAGAGTTGGACGTTTTCGGCGATTTCGCTGAGTTTGGATTGCTGGCCGCGGATCAGCTCCTGCATGTCCAGCAGCACATCGCGGGTATGAAAGAGTGTGCGTTCGATCTTGAAAAGGATCAGGACGACGGCCCAGGCGATCAGGCTGCCGAGGATCACGAGGATGCCGGCAAATCCCAGCAGGGCCGGGGCATAGGCGGGCCCGGCGGGGACGGTCTGCCCCCAGAATTGGCGGGCCTGCCAGGCGGCTAACCACAGGAACGCCAGCCCCAGGACGATCCCTGCAATCAGTGCCGCGCCAGCCAGCTGCCTCAAGTTCTCGAGCCGCTTCGTTGTTTCACTCATGGCTCACCCTGTTGATTGAGGGTTTGAGGTTCGACCATCCTGCTTTAAGTGTATGGTGATAGTAGACTTGCTGTCAATTGTTTTTGCCGCGGACGAGAGGTAGCGGTTAGCGGAGCGGGCGTTTGAGGGGGATCTTGCCGTTGCCGTTGCCGTTCCCATTGCCGGAGTGTTTGCCGTTGGCGGGGGCTTTGCCATTGCCGTTGCCGTTGCGGGCTGCATGTTGTGGCTTGGCCATGACTTCGGCTATGGTTGTCGGGCCCAACGAGACCGCGAAAATATCGTCGGCAGAGGGCTTTTTGGTGGGGTCGGCCGAATCGACGGGGGGGACGAGTTGGGCGCGGAGTTGGCAGGTGCGGGCGGCGACGGCGCGGAGGAAGACGCACGACGTCCAGGTGATAAGCCCGCCAACCAAAAGGAAGTTCCAAAAGCCCATGCGTTTGCCGCCTTGCCGAAGGTCTTGCCTGTACAGAGTATATCGACGTTTGAGGGGCAAGACTTGGCAGCAATGGCCGGGGCAATTCGGACAGTGGGCGGGTGCCACCAACGGCGCCACCAAACAGGTCTGGGCCAAGCGATCGCCGCGTGAAGCTGGGCTGGATGGGCGAGCTGGGCGGGAGCGACGAGGGGCATTCCGGACACGGTGCAGGTGCCACCAACGGCGCCCGTGAAGAGGTTGGCGGCCGCACCTCGTGGTGTGAAGCTGGGCTGGATGCGGGGGATGGGCTGAGAAGCGCCACTTGCGGCGCCACTTGACGGGCGCGGGGTCAGTCCGGCAGCGGAGTGTTGCTGGAGCGGCCCCAGTTTTCGGCGAAGTAGATGAGGTCCACAACGTCGACGGAGCCGACCCCCATGGCTGCCAATCAAGAAGGGTTTACAACCACAGATTATTTCCGTTTAGAAGATATGCGGACAACATAACCTTGTGCGCAGGGGAGGCGGTGGTTCGCCCGGCGGATCGCACCGGGGCCATAGCCGGACGTAGAATAAGCACCGGCGTATCACGGGAGGTTCTCCCGTGGCCTGGCGATACGCCGTACAAGTCGGAGTGAGACGATGACGTCCAGTCATTCGAGTGTGTTGGCGTTGCTGCTGGTTGTCGCAGGGGTGCTACTGGTCGGGCGGTTCGCGTTGCAACGGGGGCAATCCTGGGGGGTCCTGGCTGGGCAGCAGGAGTCGGGGAAGGCGTCTGCCAAGCGGGCGGAGTACTCCAAGAGCGGGTATGACATCCGGCCCCTGGATGGGGCGACGGTCGATCGACTGGCCAAGGATTTGACGCCCGAGGAGCGGAAGATCCTGCTGGATAAGGATACGGAGAGGCCCTTCTGCGGTCGACTGCTGGATAATAAGCAGGAAGGCACGTACGTCTGCCGGCTGTGCGGGCTGCCGTTGTTCCGTTCGGATGCGAAGTTCCACTCGGGGACGGGATGGCCCAGTTTCTTCCAGCCCTTCGACCCGGAGCACGTGCGCCAGGTGGCCGACAAGAGCGGCGGCATGACGCGGACGGAGACGCTGTGCGTACGGTGCGGCTCGCACCTGGGACATGTGTTCAACGATGGGCCCAAGCCGACAGGGTTGCGGTACTGTATGAACAGCGGGGCGTTGAAGTTCTATGCCACGGGGACGGCGTTGCCGGCGGAGTCGCGGCCTGGAGGGCTGGAGACGGCGTACTTTGCGGGCGGCTGCTTCTGGGGCGTGGAAGACCGGTTCCAGCAGATCCCCGGGGTGATCTCGGCGGTCTCGGGCTACGCGGGCGGGCATACCGCGAATCCGACGTACGAGCAGGTCTGCAGCCACAAGACGGGGCACGCCGAGACGGTGAAGGTGGTGTTCGACCCGAACCAGGTGACGTATCAGCAACTGCTGGTGTGGTTCTTCAAGTTCCACGACCCGACGCAGGTGAACCGGCAAGGGCCGGATGTGGGCGACAGCTACCGGTCGGCGATCTTCACCACGAGCGAGGAACAGATGCAAACCGCGAAGGCGTTCCTCGCGGAACAGCAGAAGAGCGAGCGGTTCGCCAAGCGGAAGATCGTCACGCAGGTCGAGCCGGCGGGGCCGTTCTACGAGGCGGAGGCGTATCACCAGGATTACCACTTGAAGCATGGGGGGGCTTGTCCGTTGCCGGGGTGACGGGGACGGCGACAACAACAACGGCAACGACAGCCACGGATGAACACGGATAACAATAGAAACAGAAACTGCAACAACCACGGCAACAGCAAGCGAACGGCGAGGGCTGTCCCGCAGATGATGGAGCGCTGGAAGTACTCGCTTCTGCTGGACGCCGCCACACTTGCGTTCGTCCGGCAAAGGGGCCTGGCGAAGAGATGGAACCTTGCCCGGACCGGGGAAGGCGGGTCCATTCAAACTACTCTCCGTGCGGATCGTCGCACAGAAGTGCCATTAGAGCGCTTTGAGATCCTCTGTGGCGGGCGCGACAGCATGGTCCTGCAACAGCGCAGGACCACGGCACCCGGCAACAACACGCGGCTCGCAAGCGAGCCGGCTAAATGGGGCGGGTTTCCTGGGGCGCTGCGACGGTCAGCGGGCTTTGACGACTGAGTCGATCACGGCAACGTAGCCGCCGTCGCGCCAGGAGGTCAGGGGACCGGTGAAGGTCGGCTTGAAAAGATGGGCGCTGGCGAGGATCCACTCGGACTGGCCTGTGAGGACCTCCTGAATCACTTGCTCGTTCTCTTCGGGCTCGACGCTGCAGGTGCTGTAGACGATGCGGGCGCCGGAGTCGATGGCGAGGTCCATGGCGCGGCGAAGGAGCGAGACCTGCTGCTTTTTCAGGGAGGTCAGCGACTGGGGGTTGTGGCGGTACTTGGCTTCGGGCCGGCGGGCGAAGACGCCGGTGTTCGAGCAAGGGACGTCCACCAGGATCACGTCGGGTTTCTGTTCGGCGAGGACGGCGTCGAACTGGTCCGGGGACACGACCTGGATGATCTGGATACCCAGGCGGGCGGCGTTGCCGGCAATGCGATCCAGGCGGGCTGTGGCGATATCGTGGGCGAGGACCAGGCCGCGATTCTTCATCAGTTCGGCGGCTTGGGTCGATTTCGTGCCGGCGCCGGCGGCGAGGTCGAGGATGGTCTGGTCGGGACGGGGCTGGGCGGCGATGACGGCTTGCTGGGCGGTGACGTCCTGCACCTGGCAGAGGCCATCGAGGAAGGCCTTCCAGTGGGTGATCCCCCCTGCACTGGAGGTGAAGACGGAGTCGGAGGCGGTGTCCAGTTCGGCGGGAATCCCCTCGGCGGTGAGGGCGGCTAGGAGCTTGGCGCCGGTGGTGCGGAGGGGGTTGGGACGCAGCACGACGGGCGGGCGCCACTGGGAGGCCCAACACATCTGCTCGGCCTGCTCCTTGCCGAAGGTGTGGATCCAGCGGGTGATGATCTCGGTCGGCAAGCTGGTGGCAATCGAGAGGTAGCCTACCAGGTCCTCCTTGCGGTCGACCATCAGGTCGATGCTCAGCATGCAGGCGCGGCCGTACTCGTAGCGGACGGCGCGGCGGAGCGGTAGCGCGTCAGACCAGACTTCGCGACCCACGATGCGTCGCTGGACGTTGCGGAGCACGCCGTTGACGACCTTGCCGAGGGTGCCAAAGCCGCTGCGTTTGGCTTGGGCGACGGCCTCGTTGATGGCGGCGTAATCGGGGATCGTGTCGAGGTACATCAGCTGGTAGGTCCCGAGCAAGAGGATGTGCCGGATGTCGGCCGGGAGGGCCTGCCAACTGCCGGTGAGCAGATCGCGGACCATACGGGCGAGGGTCAAGCGGTGGCGCATCACGCCCATCGCCAATTCCAGTGCCAGAGAGATGTGCTCGGGCGGGGTTTTTGCGGCGGCGGCGGCGGCATTGAGGGTATCGCGGACGTAGTCGCGTTCGGACTGGCGGCGTAGCGCGAGCACGGCCAGGTCACGTCCATCCGTGGGATCGAGTCGCCCACCCTTTTCAGCGTTCGGTACTGACATTTCCAGCCTCGTGTTGTGTTGGGGCGAGCATTTCGGGGGTAAGCGTCTCAAAGCGGTCGCCGGGGGCGAAGTGCCGACCGCGGGCGAAATCCTCGAAGCGCATGAGTTTGCTGTTGGCGGGCTTGATCTCGGTGATGCGGATCGCGCCCTGGCCTGTCTGGACGCACAAGTCCGGCAGGATCGTGCCGGGGGCGGGTTTGTCGGCCAGGTCATCGTTGCGGATGATGTAGGCGTGGCCGAGGACGACCCGTTCGCGGCGGACGCCGTCGGCCTTTCTGAAATCGCAGGCAGCGCCGGGCCAGGACCAGAGGCCGCAGATGCGGTGGACGGCCTTCCAGGCGGGCTGGGCGAAGTCGACGTAGCCGTCTTTCTTGCTGAGTTTGGGGGCCTTGGTGGCCTGGGATTCGTCCTGGACTTCCATCCTGGGGTTGTCGGTGTACTCGAAGATCTCGAGGGCGGCCTTGGCGGCGTCGCAGGCGATGCCGCCGAGGCGGACCTCGAGTTCGTCGGCGGTCTCGGCGGGCTTGATGAGGGTGCGGCGTTTGACGAACATGGCGCCGGCGTCCATTTTTTCGACGAGGCGGAAGATGGTGACGCCGGTCTCTTCCTGGCCTTCGACGATCGCCCAGTTGATGGGGGCGGCGCCGCGGTACTTGGGCAGGAGGCTGGCATGGGCGTTGATCATGCCGGCGGGGAAGCCTTCGAGCAGGGGCTGGCCGATTTTCTGGCCGAAGGCAGCGACGACGCCGATGCGGGCGCCGAGGCCGAGGATTTCGGCGGTGACGGCGGGGTCGTTGACCTTTTCGACGGCGATGACGCGGAGGCCGCGTTCCTGGGCGAGTTCGCGGACGGGGGTGGGGCGGAGTTTGCGGCCGCGTCCGGCGGGGCGGTCGGGCTGGGTGACGACGGCGAGGACTTCATGGCCTGCGCCCTGGATGGACTGCAGGATGGGTACAGCGAACTGTCCCGAGCCGAAGTAAACGAGCCGCATGCGTGTTCCTTTTTGATGCAATCACCAGCGGTGGTCAGCGAGCAACAACGATAACAAGCAACAACCGCAACAACATGTTAACCGCAAAGGGCAGAAAGGCCACAGGGTGAACGACAACGGCCCTGCTGAAGCAGGAACTCATAAACACTCCATCTGGTATTGTCCGATGCGCCATGCGGCAATTACCCGGTTCTCGGCGTTTTATGAGCATCTGCCGGATCGGATCGGACACCATCAACCGGAGCGTGAATCAGTACGGTTTGTCCTTTCGGTGGCGGTCACGGGAAGACGGCGTTCTACCTCGCGAGGGTCTTTTTCTTGGTTTTGGTCTGGAAGGCGTCCTCGAGTTCGCGGAGGGCGCGGCGGGCGCCGAGTCTGGCGGCCTCGCCGAAGCGGTCGATGTGCAGCACGCCGTCGAGGTGATCGGTTTCGTGCTGCCAGATGCGGACCATCAGGTCCTCGCTCCGGAGGTCGATGGGCTGGCCTGCCAGGTCAAAGGCCTGGATGCGGCAGCAGGTGGCGCGTACCACGGGGCCGTAGATGGCTGGGAGCGAGAGGCAGCCCTCTTCGCCTTCTTCGGCGTTGGCCAGGTCCGATAGCACTGGATTGACGAAGACCCGTTCGTGCTGCGGGTCAGGCTTGGCGGTCTCGTTGCAGACGAACATGCGGATATTGAGGCCGACCTGGGGGGCGGCCAAGCCGATGCCGCGGCTGGCATACATGACGTCGAACATGCGACGGGCGACCTGGGCGAGCCAATCGTCGAAGTCCTTCACCTGCACGGACTTTTTGCGCAGTCGGGGGTCGGGGTACTTGATCAGTTCCAGGGCAGCCGGGTCTATTTTCTTGCCAACCAACGCAATCACCTCTCCGGTGGGGCCGATAACCGACCTGTATTGACAACTTCTTCGGCGTTCGTACGATACAGATTTTACGGATCTGCGCAGCGTAGTCCAGGGTCTGTCATCAACTTGGAACACATGCGGTAAGTCGATCTGCGCGTAGGGATCTGGGTCAGCAAGCACGAATGGCTAAAGATAGTATAACTGGCGGCGAGCCACTGCAGGAGCCGACTCCGCAGGAGAAGGCCAAAGCCGCCAAGTGGTTCCAGCACGGCAAGACCGTGGCGGACACCCACAACTACGATTACGGCATTGAATGCTATATCAATGGCCTGCGTGCGTGGCCAGATGCCGTGGAAGAGGGGCATAAGCCGTTGCGGACGATAGCCTTTGCCCGCCACAGCGCGGGGAAGAAAAAGCCAGGCATGCTGGAGACGCTGAAGTTCTCGACGGTCGGGGCGGGTCGGGACGCGTTGGAGGGCATGCTGACGGCGGAAACGCTGCTCGCCAAGGACCCGACGAATCTGATCTATATGGAGATCGTCCTGAAGAGCGCCCACAAGGCGGGCTGCGTGGAGACGTGCATATGGCTGGGGCCGATCTTCCTGGAAGAGGTTCTAGCCAGCCCCAGGGCCAACCAGACGAAGTTGCCCACGGTCCTGCAGGTCTTTGAGGAACTGGCTGACCGGTACAACGCCCAGGGCAACATTCCGCAGGCCGTGAAATGCTACGATGTGGCGGTGAAGGCCGTGGAGATGCTGGCGCGGCTCAAGCCGACGGATGGCCCGACGCAGGACATGTACCGCAACCTCTCGGGCAAGCTGACGATCATTAAGGGCAAGTTCGAGACGGGGGACTTCCGGGAGTCGCTTCACGAGGCTGACAAGCAGCGTGAGCTGCGCGACCGGGAGCGCATGGTCCAGGACGACAGTCGGCTGGAGGAGCTGGTCGCCTCGGCGCGGAAGGGCCTGGAGGAGAACCCCAACGAGACCGGCAAGGTCTTCGCCGTGATCGATCTGATGCTGCGGCGGGGTCGGGTACAGGACGAGAACGACGCGATCCGGCTGCTGGTCGAGACGTTCAGCCGCAGCAAGGTGTACCAGTTCAAGATGCGGGCCGACGAGATCCGCATGAGGCAGCTGTACCGGCAGACGCAGGAGATCAAGGCGAGTGGCGATCGTGCGGCGGCCAGCGAGCACCTGCGCAAGATTCTGGACTACGAGATCGGGGTGTACAAGGAGCGGATGCAGCAGTACCCGACGGAGGGCCGCTTCAAGTACGAACTGGGTAAGCGGTACTTCATGGCGCAGCGGTTCGACGACGCCGTGCCGGTGCTGCAGCAGGCGCGGACGGACCCCAGGCACCGCATGATGTGCCTGTCGCTGATCGCCCAGTGCTTCTACCACAAGGGCTATTTCGACCAGGGGATCAACGTCCTGCTCGACGCGATCAAGAATCACGATGTCGAGGCGGACGATATCAGCAAGGATCTGCACTACTGGCTGGGCCGCAGCCAGGAGGCTTCCGGACAAAAGGACGGGGCAATTCAGACATACGGGCAAATCATCCAGTGGGACTATAATTATCGGGATGTGCGCCAGCGGCTTGAAGTGGTGCAGCAGGCGAGGAAAAACGAGGCTGGCCAATAGCCAGGCCTTGACCGGAATACCCCGCCTGGGATAAACTAGCGGGTCTTAATGCTTTTGGACATCGAAGACCGTTGGAGGCTAAGACTGTGGCACATACGTTGTCGGCTAAGAAGCGAATCCGCCAGAGCATGGTGCGTCGCCTGCGCAACCGCGCTCGCAAGCATATTCTCAAGAGCCTGACCAGGAAGTTCCTGGCCAGTGTGGATGGCGGGGACGCCGCTCAGGCCGAGCAGCAGTTCCGGACATGCGCCCGGATGTTCGACCGCGTGGCCGCCAGGGGGACCATCCACAAGAAGACGGCGGCACGGCACAAGTCGCGTCTGGCAGCGAAGCTCAACGGTCTGAAGGGCAAGTCCGCCGCCAAGGCGTAGGCCTTCCAGCCCCGGGACCGCCGAACCGTAAACGATATTGCGTACATGAAAGGGCACGCCTACGTGCCCTTTTTGTTTTGATATGGCCAGCTCTCCGGGCAAATACGTCAGTCGCGCGGGCTACAAGATCGAAGGGGCGTTGCAGCAGTTAGGCATCGTCCCGGCGGGTTGGGTCTGCGCGGACCTGGGCAGCAACGTCGGCGGGTTTGTCGATTGCCTGCTGCAGCACGGGGCCGCCAAGGTGTATGCCGTCGATACCAGCTACGGCACGCTGGCGTGGAAGCTCCGCAAGGACAGCCGGGTGGTCGTGATGGAGCGGACCAACGCGATGCACGTGGTGTTGCCGGAAGCGGTGGACCTGGTCAGCATCGACGTCGGCTGGACGAAACAGCATCATATCCTGCCGGCGGCGGCGCGGCTGACAAAGCCGGGCGGGCGGGTGCTGACGCTGGTCAAGGCGCACTACGAAGCGCCGAAGGGGCTGCTGCAGGGCGGCGTGCTGCCGGAGGAGCATCTGGGGTCGGTCGTGGGGCAGGTTCGCCAGCAGGTGATCGAGGCGGGGTGGACTGTGGCTGGCGAGTGTGCATCCCCCCTGCCCGGCTCGGGCGGGAACCGGGAGGTGTGGTTGCTGCTGACGATGGGAACTCCGTAGACAATGGGTATCACGTAGACGACGGGGACGACGCAACCAACGGGTACTACGTGTACTACGGGAACTGCGCAGGCGAGGAGACTTGCGGCGACGACATCGGCTATACGTCCCATAAGATTGGGAGAGAGCATTCGCCTATACCTGGGGGGGTTGTCATGGATCCGATTAGTGCCAAGAGGATATTCGAAGCCTTCCTGGTATTGTTTGTAGCCATCGACATTCCGGGGATGATTCCGCTGTATATGGGGATTGTGAGGGGCATGTCCCTGCAGGAGCAGGCGTACGTACTGCGCCAGGCGATCATCTGGGCGTCGATCATTGGCACGGGGTTTTTCCTGGCGGGGAACCTGATCCTGGCCTACCTGGGGGTCAGCGTGGCGGACTTCCAGATCGCGGGGGGATTGCTGCTGGTGGCCCTGTCGCTGCACGACCTGATTTCCGGGGGGCAGTCCAGCAAGATCAGCGGGGTGATGGTCGGGGTGGTGCCGCTGGCGATCCCTCTTATCGTCGGGCCGGCGGTGATGACGGTGGGGATCAGCCTGATCCAGGTGCAGCGGGTGGGCACGGTCAACACGATCATCGCGTTCATTCTGAATTTGCTGCTGCTGTGGGCGGGGGGGGCGATCGGGCTGCGGGTGGGGCACCTGATGAGCGGGCT
>JANYLN010000090.1 GCA_025357795.1 Planctomycetota bacterium | reverse complement strand
CAGCGATACGGTGCTGCGTGAAGGGCTGGCCTGGCTGGCCTTATGGTTTCCGGTGCCGTGTAGTAAAGCGGGAGGGGGGCGGGCGGTCAATGGTTGGTTGCTATTCATTATTGGCGGGGTCCGACTTGGAACCTGTGGGGCCATGGGGAGGCAAGGATTCGGAAGGGCAGGGATTTGGGTGTAGCAGGGGGTCGGCCGAAAGGGCGAATCGACCGCGGCATCCTGAAGGGGCTGCCGCCCTGCCGAAGGCCCGTCCGCCTGGTACGCCGCCATAGCTTGCTGAGCAGGGGCTTGTACGCTTCACTCCCTTCCCAGCCTATCGTGCGTTCGGGGCCGACCCCGCGCCCCTCGTTACACTCGGGGCATCCGCAGGGGGCTTGTAACGGCAACCCGCGAATCCTGTCACGCACCCTGTAGCAGGTGCTTGTGACTCAAGTCTTTGCAATTGGTTTGGCGTGGGCTATACTGTCGGGCGTCCCTGCGAGGGGGCGGCTGTGTGGACAGGCCCCTGGGAAACGGCAACTTTGAGCGGCTATTGTTTGAGGTTGGCCGGTGCCGTGGCGGGTAGCAAGGCCATAGCGGACACGAACAAGCACCTCTTACGTGACAAGTCCTGGTGGTCGCTTGTGCGGGCTTGGCAGGGAGTTTGGCGTCTGTAGCTCGCGGCTGCATGCTGTTGTGCATAACCTTGGAAGAAAGGCTGCTGGCGTTGCCGGACGGCTTACAAGAGGTTTCCGGGGCGCTCTGGCGGCAATATCCACACGAGGCTGTCTGCTGGCAGGACGGCCCGGTAAGGCGCGGCGATGGGTGCCACAATCGAACGTACGGATCGCAACGGTACACTGAGGCGGACGGCGGAAATTACGCTGGCCGCCCTGCTGCATGATATCGGCAAGGTCTTTCAGCGGGCGGATTGGCCCCTGTCGCAGACGGCGGAGAAGCTCGAAGAGAGTCTCTGCCCGATCGTGGATGGCCGGCCCGTTCATCGTCATATCCTCTGGTCCTACGACTTCTGCAGTGACAATCTCAAGTGGCTGGCTGACTACGTGGACCTGGCGCGGGTGATTCAGCTGGTCATGGGGCACCACAAGGCGGTGCTGGAGGATCCGGCGGCGCTGATCCTGGATGCGGCGGACCGGCTGGCGGCGGGGGCCAGCGAGGTCGAGATCGAGGAGTTGCAGGCGGCGATTCCGCCGCAGGTGCCGCTGGAGAGCATTCTGTGGGAGATCAGCGGGCGGCTGGCGCCGGCGGAGCCCTCGGGCAAGCCGGAGCCCCGGCCGAAGAGTCGAAGAGTACAAAGAAGTAGCACATCCGCGGCGGAGGCGAGCGAGCCTGGCCCGGCGGGGCCCGAGGCGGGCGCGGAGCCGGCGGAGGCGACGGAAGGGCAGGCGCCGGCGGAAGGAGCGACCCTGGAAGGGGCGGTCCCGCAGGCGCCGAGCGCTGCGCCGGTGTGGCCGGTGGATGTGGCGCCGGTGCGCAAGGGTTACATCAAGGCGCAGCTGCTGCGGGCGGACGAGGACGTGCTGCCGACGCCGAAGCGGCCCGAGATGAACGAGCAGGATTACCGGGCGATCGGCACGGACCTGGTGGCGATCTGCCAGAAGATCGGGCGGATGTCGGTGCGGCCGCGGATCGAGTGGCTGCTGGAGACGTTGCGCGGCGTGTTGGAGCAACGGCTGAGCCTGGTGCCGGAGTACGTGGGCAGCGGCGGGCAGACGGTGAGCCTGTATAGCCATGCGGCGGCGACGGCGGCGATTGCGGCGGGGCTGTGGCAGTGGCATGAGAAGACGGGGAGTCTGCCGGGGGCGCAGGAGCGGCCGCTGAGTTTGACGGCGGTGCAGATCGAGGGGGTCGACGAGTTTCTGAGTCGGCCCGCGGCGAGCGAGTCGAGCAGCCGGGTCTATCGGGGGCGGGCGACGCTGGTGCGGCTGGTGTCGCGGCTTCTGGGCGACGTGCTGCTGGCGGAGTTAGGCTTGCCGAGCGTGAGCCGGCTGTGGGAAGGCGACGACTGCCTGACGATCCTGGCGGACGGCAGCGATACGACGGCGGCGGCGATCCAGCAGTTCGCGGAGCAGCAGGGGGCGCGGCTGTTCGCGCAGAGCGGCGGGTACCTGCGGCTGGCGGTGGCGGAGCCGGTGCGGTTCGGCACGGATGCGTTGCGGGGCGGCTGGGGCGAGATCGCCCGGGGCATTACACAAAACCTGAAGGCCGTGAAGTCGCGGCCGGCGGCGGAGCTGCTGCAGACGGCCGGGGCTTGGCGGGAAGAGGCGGCCGTCCTGAACCTGACGGACCGGCACGGTGTTGCGCAGGAGCCGGGGGAGTGGGCGCGGCTGGCCGAGGCGTACGAGCGGCAACTGGGCACGAGCCTGGCGCGGGGCAAGACGATTGCGGCGTACAATAGCCCGGTGAGCCCGGCGGGGGCGGAGGGCGAGCCGACGGCGATCGGGCCGTGGTTCGTACACGTGGGGGTATCGGCCGAGGGGCTGGCCGGCTGGGAAGGGTTGGAGCAGATCTACTCGATCGGCGAGGGGGAGGAGTCGTGGGCGTGGGTGCCGGCGTGGCAGGGGCTGCCGCACGGGCCGACGTTCCGGCGGGCGGACGAATCGCAGCTGCGGGCGGACCCATCGCCGGAGCGGGAGCGCCTGGACGGGCCGGCGCGGCGGCGGGAGACGCCGATCGCGTTCGAGGAGCTGGGCTGGCTGTCGCGGCGGAGCCGCAAGGGTCGCGGGTTCGTCGGGCGGAGCTGGCTGGGGTGTCTGCGGCTGGAGGCGGACGGGATCGGCGGGGGCTGTAGCGATCTGATAGAACATTGTAATACGCTCGGGCAGGCCGTGGAAGCGGCGCGGCAGGCGCAGTGGTTCTGGCAGGAGTTCCTGGAGGGGCAACTGCGGCGGGCGGACCGGGCGACGTGGCGGGTGTTCGTGCTGCGTTGCGGGGCAGGGGAGGCGACGCTGGTGGGGCCGTGGAACACGATGATGGTCCTGGCGGGGCGGGCCGAGCAGTGGTGGCGGCGCTGGACGGGGTCGCTGGGGGCGTGGCCTGTGCGGGGGGCGCTGGTGTTCGGGGCGCGGGACGTGCCGGTGACGGATCTGGCGTGGCAGGCGGAAGCGGGCCTGGCGGAGGCGGACCCGGCGGAAGGCGCCGGGCGGATCTGGATCCTGGAGCGAGCGCGGACGTGGACGAGTTACCGGGAGGCGCTACGGCTGGGGGCGCTGCTGGACGAGCAGATGCAGGGGGCGGAGCCGCTGGGCGAGGAGAGCGGGCTGGCGTTCTGCCGGCGGCTGCTGGCGCACGAGCAGCAGTCGCACGGGGTGGGCGGGGGCAAGCAGGCGAAGGGGAGCGGGCGGGTCACGGCGTGGCGGGCGGCGCTGGCGCAGGACGTTCGCAAGTTGCTGCTGAGGCACTGGCCGCCGCGGGGCAAGCGGACGGCGGCACAGGAAGACCTGTTACAACAATTAGATACTTTGATCACAGGGGGCCGGCGCGGGAAGATGCCGGGTAGCGTGGGCATTGCGGCGCGGATGGCCCTCTGGCAGAACCAGGGAGAGACGTCATGAGCGAGCAGGCAGGCCCCGGCGAGATGCGGCCGGGCGGCGAAGAAGGCGGCCAGGGAGGCCAGGGCGGCCGGCCCGAGCGCGGCGGTCCGGGTGGTGGCCCCGGGGGCGGTCCGGGCGGTCCGCGTGGGGATCGAGGCGGGGAGCGAGGCGGGCGGAGCGACCGAGGGCGTGAGCGCCGGGATCGCGACGATCGCGGGCCGCGGCAGGCGGAGGTGTTCTTCGATCCGAGCCGCAGCGTGGTGGAGCTGGTGGATGACCTGGCGCAGCGGCAGGCGCGGGGGATCCGGCGGATCGCGGCGGCGGAGCTGGCGAAGTTTTACGGCGAGATCAAGGATCTGCAGCGGGCGCTGGCGCACGGCGGGGCGGAGGGCTTCCAGCAGATCGAGCCGCGGCTGCGGCTGCTACGGGCGAAGGCGTACTACGCGAACCGGCGGATCGGGCAGGGACATGGAGTGCCGCGGGAGTTCCGGGACTTTATCGACAAGAGCGTGCAGACCGTACGCAACGAAGAGGACTTCCTCAAGTTCGCCCGGCACTTCGAGGCGGTAGTGGGCTTCCTGTACGGGATGGGATCGGTGCAATCATGAGCGAGCAGGGACTGCGGCTAAAACTGGTACGGGTCCGGCGGATCAGCGGGCAGATCGAGGTGCTCACGGGGCTGCGGATCGGGAGCGGGCTGCCGCCTTCGATCGGGGTGGTGGACTACCCGATCGTGCGCGAGGGGCAGAGCGAGGAGCCATACATTCCCGGTTCGAGCCTGAAGGGCAAGATGCGGCATCTGCTGGAGTGGCACCTGGGCATGATCCGCGAGGACGGCTCGGCGTGGCACAGCAGCAGCGCGGATGACGTGATCACGCGGGTGTTCGGCGGACCGGCGAGCAGCCAGCACACGACGGGCCCGACGCGGCTGATCGTGCGTGACGCGCGGCTGGTCGAGGAGTGTCGGGCGGCGATGGCGAGCGGGAGCCAGCCGGTCGTGGAGATCAAGTTCGAGAACAGCGTGAACCGTCTGACGGCGGAGGCGGCGGGTCGGCCGGTGGAGCGGGTGGTGCCGGGCGTGCGGTTCGGTTTCGAGATCCTGTACCGCGTGTTCGACATGGGCGACGGCGGCGAGCGGGACGAGGCGCTGCTGAAGGATGTGGTGCTGACGGGGCTGGCGCTGATCGAGCAGGACTGCCTGGGCAGCAGCGGCAGCCGGGGCTACGGCAGTGTACGGTTCCTGGCGGCTGTGGACGGGCAGGCGCGGCCGGGCGTGTTGATCGACGGCGAGCGGGTCGAGCTGCCGAAGCCGACGGCGTAGGGATTGGAAATTACAACAAAACGGCAACAACCACAACGCCTCCCGTGTGTAGCGCGGGGGGCAAGCAGGGTTGGTCAGGTGGCACAGGCATGAAGCGTTGGCGCGCGGTGCTGGGAATGCGAAGCCCGCTGGCAAGACCGCTGACGGCGGAGCGGCTATTCGGGCAGATCTGCTGGGGGGTGGCGCTGCGCCACGGGCCGGAGGCGGTCAGCGAGCTGCTGGCGCGGATGCAGACGGAGCGTCCGCCGCTGGTGCTGGGCGAGCCGGCGCCGGTGGACTTCGTGGCGATGCCGGTGGTGCTGCAGGACGGGTCGATCGAGCCGGAGGTTCGCGGCAAGCGGTTCGCCTTGTGGGACCTGTACCGGCGGTATGGGTTGATGCCGCGGGCGGCGCTGCTGAGGGCCGCGCGGGATTTGACGGCGGGGGTGGTGCGCGAGGCGTTGGATGCCAGCGGCTGGCCGCGGCCCGTGCTGGGGCGGCGGCAGATGCGGGTGCGCAGTGCCGCCAGTCGGCAGAGCGGCGGGCCCGTGGGCCGGAGCGAGTGGCTGGCGGTGGAGTGCTGGGACGAGGAGGGCGCGGCGTCGGGCAAGACGGCGTCGGCCGGGGGCGGGCAGGTGGAAGTACTGATCGCCAGCGACCTGGAGGCCGGGGAGATCGAGCGGCTGCTGGGGCTGGGGCTGGAACACGGCGTCGGCCGGGCGGCGAGCGTGGGGTACGGGCAGGTCGAGCTGGTAGCGTTGGAGGGGATGGAGGATTGGCCCGAGGTCATCGGGGCGAACGCCGTGGTGACGCTGGGGCCGTGCGTGCCGAAGCAGGATGATCCGGCGGGGGGTGCCTGGCGGGTGCAGACGCGTTGGGGCAAGGTCGGCGGGACGTTTGCCGCGAGCGGCGCGGCGGCGGAGAAGCGGCCTGTGATGGGGCTGAAGGCTGGTGCGGTGTTGAGGGGTGTTGGGAGCAGTGCGGAGACCTTGGAGGGCCGGGCGTTCGTTGGGCGCCTGGTGCCGAACGTGCATCCGCAGTGGAGCGAGGTGGTGCATTACGGGATGGCGCCGGTGCTGGCGGTGAAGGTGGCGCCGTAGCGACAGGAACGACAAGGGCACCCCGCGATGCGGCTTGACAGGGCCGGAGCCAGGAACGGGTTTCGCGGGAACAACGCCACAAAGGTTGGGTTCGCGTGCAGCGCTTCAAGATGACATTATCGATGCTCGGGCCGGTACACACGGGCTCGGGGCAGACGCTCGGGCCGATGGACTACGTCGTGCGCGCAGGCAAGGACGGCGTGATCTGGTTCTACGCGATCGATGCGGGGCGGATCCTCGGCAATCTGACGGATCGGCAGCGGGTGGACCTGGACGCGGCGACGCGCGGCAATTTGCCGGCGGGGTTGCGCCGGTTCCTCCTGGCCAATTTCGATCCGGCCAAGCACGCGCTGTGGCAGTGCCAGGCGGACGAGCAGCTGTTGCGGGCGTGGCAGGGGCCGGCGGCGAGCGGCAGTCCGGGCGGGCGCAGTGGAGATCGCGGGCGTAACGGGCCGGGTGGGGGCGATCGCGGCGAGCGGGAAAGAGAGGCGATGCCGCCTGACGTGGTGATGATGGCGCGGACGGGACCGCAGAATGATCCGTACCTGCCGGGCTCGTCGATCAAGGGGGCGATCCGCACGGCGTGGCTGTGGTATCGGGCCGGGGCGGGCGCGGCGCGGCCTGGCCTGGCGAGCCAGGTCGGACAGCAGATGCGGGGCGATATTTTCGAGGCGGAGGTGCTGGGCTACCGGGTGCAGCTGGGCGAAGGGGTGGATACGACGGATCCGCACGCCGATCCGTTGCGGTCGCTGCGGGTGCGGGACGCGGCGCTGGTGCCGGACAGCAATGTGATCGAGCGGGTGATCCTGTACGTAGGCGAGGGGGCGGCTGCGCGGGAGCCGCTGTTCTGCGACGCGACGTTTTCGGGGCTGGAGGGGGAGCAGATCACGGCGTCGGGCGAGATGACGATTTACAGGAAATTGCAGCAGCATGCGGTGCCGGAGGGCCTGCGCAGCGAGGCGGGGCGGCGGTGGCGGTGGCCTAAGGCGGTCGCCGAGGAGATCACGGCCGAGCAGATCCTGCTGGCGTGCCGGGGGTTCTACCTGGAGAACCTGACGCGCGAGCACGAGCGGTTCTACAAGCCGAACCAGTATTTGCGGCCGATCGGGGAGAAGTTGCTGGCAATGGCGAGCCAGATGAAGCCGAACGAGACGTTGCTGCGGATCGGGCGGTTCAGCCATCTGGAGAACATGACGGTGCGGCCTTACGCGGAGGGCAACAGCCGGACGCGGGGGCTGGCGGGGGCGCTTCGGCCGATGGGGTGGGTGAAGATGCGGCTGGAGGCAGTGAAGTAGCAGGGCCGCTCATCGTCCGTTATCAGGAAGCGGCAGAGGGCTGGCGCCCAAGAGTCAGATTTTTTATCTTTGTATCCGCAGGATCCTTCCATCCGATCGTTCCCGGCCATCCGTGTTCTACTATCTTGTGGTCGGTCGAGCGTGTACTTACCGGCGAGGAGACGTCCCATGGCGAAGCGTAAGTCGCAAAAGCCGACACGGCAACAGAAGCAGGTTGAGACGCAGAAGGAGGCGTATGTCTTTACGCTGCATCGGAAGCCCTGCCGGTGGGACGTACTGGTGTTTGAGTTGGGGCTGGCGCTGGCGGAGCGGTGCCGGCAGGTGTGTGTGAGTCTGTCGGACAAGCGTCTTCGGTTCAAGGGGGAGGAGCCGGGGATCCTGGGGCGGACGCTGGGGCAGGGCTTCGGGGTGCTGATGAGCCGGAACTGGCCTGATGAGGCGGCGGAAGGGCCGATGGAGTTCTGGCCGATGAACGAGGCGACGGCGGAGGCAGCCGGGGGGCGGGTTCGGCGGTCGTGCCTGGAGCCTCTCTTGCGCAAGTACATGCTGGATCATGGGGGGCTGTACTATCCGCGGCTGAACCCTTCGGTGCAGCGATTGGCGAAGGAGCTGAGCGAGGCGGTGCGGGAGTTTCTGCTGGCGCGGTGCAGCGAGGGCGGAGACCTGGCGGATGCGCTGGTCGAGCCGTTGGGGCCGACGGGGGAATACTTTCCGGACAACGTGCTTCCGGCGGACCCGGCCAGGAGTACGGGGGACGTGCGGCAGGACCTGTACGAGCTATCGGTGACGATTCGGGCAGGGGACGATGCGGGGGTCCTGAAGGACAAGGTGTTGGCGTTCTGCCGGGAGGATCCGTGGATCGGCCAGGAGCTGTGGGCCGCTTTGCAGGAGCAGCTGGACGATCCGGGCCTGGTGGAAGACTTCGGGCGGGGGGAGGCGCCGGAGATGTACATCGCGGACAACTTCGTATTTTCCGCGACACAGCTGGAGGGCAAAACGCCGATCGAGGTGCTGCTGGAGCGTCAGCCGGACATGGATGCGCGGCAGCGCGAGCGGCTGGAGCGGTGGGACCGGGAGGCGTTCCAGGGGATGTTCCTGGTGGAGGCGATGGAGGGGGATTTCCTGGAAGCCGAAGACCTGCAGACGGGGCAACGGCTGCGGGTGACGGGGCGGAAGGTGGAGCAGATCCGGCGGGCGGAGGTGGGGGGAGTGCTGAGGGCGCGAGTGGTACCGTGGGAGGACCACTGGCTGCTTTCGGGGGCACAGGTGTACTGGCCGGCGGTGGATGAGCGGGACGTGCAATACATGCGGGAGGATCTGCGGCGGCAGCCGCACTGGCGGCCGGCAGGGATGGAGGACCCGGGCCTGGCGGAGGCGAGGCGGGTACAGCAGGAGATGTACGAGACGTGGGTGGGGCTGTTCGGGACGGATGAGCTGGTGTTTGCGGAGGGGCAGGGGCTCCGGGTGGCGCTGGAGCGGTTCGAGCGACATTGGATAGGACAAGCGGCGGCGAGCCAGTCGTGGAGCGAGGTGAAGATCGGGTTGCCGGAGGAGGCATCGGAGGCGTTGGATGTCGGTCTGATCATGGACGGGCAGGCGGGGCTGATGTTCCACCGGGGGTATGGGGCGTTCCGCGACGTGTTCGAGGGCGCCGGGCCGCTGAGGGAGTATGAGGCGGACATTCTGTGGGAGTACCTGCTGGAGGAGGCTATCAGCGTGCGGATGTTTCAGCGGATGGCGCAGCGCTATCCGGAGCGGATGCAGGAGGCGCTGCGGGACCTGCTGACGGAAGATGATTTCCTGCTGGAGCGGGACTTCGAGCGGCTGCTGCGGACGTTCAAGGGAGAGGAGATGCGGAGGCCGTCGCTGCCGCGGAACGTGGTCGAGGAGGACTGAGATCGGGAAGGCAAGCGGATGCGGCGGTTGAAGTCGGGGATGGCGGTGGTTGGGGGAATGTACCAAGGGAAGGTTCTGGTGGCGGGCGGGGCTGCGATCCGTCGCCGAACGAGGACAACAACAACAACTGAATCCGCAGATTTCGCAGATTACACAGATTGAAACGGCAACGACAGCAACAACGCCGCAGATGAACACGGATTCACACGGATAACAACAGCAACGGCCACAGGCGCGGGCGGTCGTGCCACAACAACGACCACGGCCCCACTGAAGCGGGGACTCCGAACGCTGGCGGAAGCCTGGACTACGAACTAAGGCACGGACAACCAGGGCCACGGCAAGTGGCTGGCGGCTGATCCGGAGGATCTTCCTCTTTAGCGGGAGGACTCGTTGCGCACGATGGAGCGGGTGGGGGGCACGCCCATGCGGGTGCCTTCGGCGGTGAGGCGGTCCCGACCGTTGGGGGCGTTGCTGGCGGGGGCGGCGACCTGGACCTCTTCCTTGTTCTTGACCAGCACATCGAGGGCTTCGTCGAGGTCGTCAGTCAAGGTGAACAGGCTGAGGTCCTCGGGGTTGATTGTGTGGAATTCTTCGAGCATGGTCTTGTGGGCCCAGTCGCGCATGGGGGTCCAAAACTCCTTGCCGATCAGAACCACGGGGAAGTGGGCGATCTTGCCGGTCTGGATGAGGGTCATGGCCTCGAAAAACTCGTCCATGGTGCCGAAGCCGCCGGGGAAGCAGACGAAGGCCATGGCATACTTGACGAACATGACCTTGCGGCAGAAGAAGTAGTGGAAGTTCAGCGAGATCGACTGGTAGGGGTTGGTGACCTGCTCCATCGGCAGGGAGATATTCAGGCCGATGGAGACGCCGCCGGCCTCGTAGGCGCCCTTGTTGGCGGCTTCCATGATGCCGGGGCCGCCGCCGGTGATGACGGACATGCCGTGACGGGCGAGGCGGCCGGAGAGGTCCTCGGCCATTTTGTAGTATTTGGTGTCGGGGCTGCTGCGGGCGGAGCCGAAGATCGAGATGGCGGGGCCGACGCTGCTCATGACGTCGAAGCCCTCGACGAATTCGGCCATGATGCGGAAGATTCGCCAGGTATCCTCGTTACTGCTCCAGGCGTTGATGGGCTTGCTATTTCTGCCAGGCATGCACTACTACCTCCAAATACTGCTTCGGTCGACCCCAGGTCGCAAATGCTACGGGCAGCGGGCCGTGAAGGCAACAGTGGCGGCCAATGGGGGATATCGGCCAATTGCCCGGGCGGCTTGGGCGGGCGTGGGGTATGGAGCCGCCCCGCTTACCTGATTGTAGACGTCGCATCCCGGATTTGCATCGTCCGTGCGGTGGCTCTAAGATGGTCGGGCCAAAGGACGACCGTCAGCGGTCAGCCAGGCGGGGAGATTCGGGAGCGGAGGCAGCGGGCTTGGGACGTGTCAGGCGTCACGGATGATTTTGGCCAAGGAGTAGCGGGATGACAGGATCGCAGCCGAACGACGAGAACCGCCTGGTGCAGCGCTGGCTGATCCTGGGGCTGGACGGGGCGACGTTCGACGTGTTCGAACCGCTGATGAAGGCGGGGCGAATGCCGAACCTATTGCGGCTGACGCAGGAAGGCATGGCGGGGACGCTGTGGTCGACCAAGCCGCCGATGACGCCGGCGGCGTGGACGACGTTCATGACGGGCAAGGGTCCGGGCAAGCACGGGATCATCGACTTCGAGCGGTACGATCCGACGACGGGGCAGTTGTCGTTCAACAGCACGTTCCAGATCCGCGAGAAGACGATCTGGGAGATCCTCTCGAGCAAGGGCTACAAGGTCGGCTCGATCAACCTGCCGATGACGTACCCGCCGACGCCGGTCAACGGCTTCATGATCAGCGGCTTTGAGACGCCGTCGGTGGACGTGGACTTCACGTACCCGGCGGACCTGAAGAAAGAGATCCTGGCGAAGTTCCCGAACTATTCCTACAAGACGCAATGGAAGCGCAAGGTTCTGGGCGGGGACGCGTTGTACCGGGACAACCTGCAGTACATCGAGCGGACGTTCTGGCAGGGGCTGGAGCTGGCGAAGTACTGCACGGAGCGGTTCGGCGGCTTCGACGTGATGATGGTGCTGCTGAAGTTCGTGGACAACCTGCAGCACAAGGCGTGGAAGTACATCGATCCGAACCTGCCGGTGGACCGCAGCACCCGCTCGCAGATGGCGGCGGCGTGCTTCACGGAGCTGGACCGGGTGGTGGGGGAGTTCGCGGCGTTTGCCAAGCAGCAGGGGGCGACGCTGATGATCATGAGCGACCACGGGCACGGCTCGCTGGACGGCAAGGTGCAGCCGAACCTGCTGCTGAAGGAGTGGGGCTACCTGAAGTTGCGGGACGTGGCGAGCCGGTGGAGCACGCGGACGAACTACCTGCTGAACCGGCTGCTGTTCAAGAAGGCGGGGCGGTTCGCGGCGGACGACCTGAGCATCGAGCGGGAGCTGGCGGTGGACTGGGCGGGGACGCAGGCGTGCGTGATGCACGCGGGGATCTACGGCTTCCTTTACATCAATCTAAAAGGCAGGCAGCCCGGCGGGAAGGTCGAGCCGGAGCGGTACGAGGCGATGCGGGACGAGCTGCGCGAGCGGCTGCTGGCGGTGCGGTCGCGGAACCTGCAGGGCCAGACGGTGCAGGTCTTTCCGGAGGTGCACAAGGCCGAGGAGTTGTACAACTGCACGCGGGCGGAGCATCCGTGGCTGCCGGACCTGATCCTGGTGCCGGTGCCGGGGCTGGCGGTGGTGCGCAAGATCCGCGGGATGAGCGCGGTGCGCTGGCTGCCGCGGCGTCGGATCGAAGGCACGCACCGGCTGGAGGGGATGCTGGCGGTGGCGGGCGAGCACGTGCAGGCGGGCAAGCGGCTGGACGCGAACATTGCGGACATTGCGCCGACGGTGCTGGCGGGGCTGGGGCTGCCGGTGCCGATCGACATGGAGGGCCGGGTGCTGACGGACCTGTTCGACCGGTCGATCACGGTGCGGTACGAGCCGCCGCAAAAGCACGTGGCAGCGGAGCCAATGGAAGAGGTGTACACGGCGCAGCAGCGGGAGCAGCTGGAAAAGCGGCTGGCGGATTTGGGGTACCTGGAGTAACGGGGTCGGGGAACGGCGGCCACCATCGCAACGACTCGATTCTTTGCTGCGCTGTGCCTCTATAGCCGTCCTTTGAAGCCGAGTTCTTCGGCGCCGAAGGAGACTGCTTGCAGTACGTGTTGCCAATGCTCGAACGTCTCGTCGAGCAGGATGCGGCCGGCGCGGTGGATGACGGGGTTCATGAGCCGCCGGCCGTCGACGAAGACGGCGGGGGTGGATCGCACGCCGAGGCCGGCCCCGACGCAGGCGTCCTTCTGGATCTCGCGGAGCACATCAGGACAGGTTCGCAGGTTGTTGAATGCGCCGGCGTCCAGGCCGATCAGGCGGGCGAAGGCCTCGTACGGCTGGCGCGGCAGCAGGGACTGATTCTCGAACAGCAGATTGCGCATGCGGACGAAGGCGTG
>JANYLN010000067.1 GCA_025357795.1 Planctomycetota bacterium | reverse complement strand
ATTTAGCCGGCTCGCTTGCGAGCCGCGTCCTCACGCCCCGCTTCTTGCGGCTATCCCCGCCGTTGCTGTTACTCAGCCCTTATTCAGCCCCGCCGTCACGGCATCTTCCGAATCACCCCGATAACCACCCCCTGCACACTGACGTGGTCCAGGTAGATCGGGGCGAAATCCGGGTTGGCCGGCTGCAGTCGCACCTTGCCCCCCTTCTCCCGGTAGAACTTCTTGAGCGTCGCCTCCCCGTCATCCAGCAGCGCTACCACCGTCTCCCCGTCGTGCACGGTCCCCCGCTTCTCGATGATCACGTAGTCCCCGTCCCGGATCTGCTCGTCGATCATGCTGTTGCCCCGCACCCTCAACACGAACACCCCGCCCTTGCCGGCGAACATCTGCCGCAGATCGATCGACTCCGGCGTCTGCACCGCCTCCACCGGAACCCCCGCGGCTATGTAGCCCACCAGCGGCATCTGGCCGCCGCCCTCGTCGTCAAACTGCACCTGCTCGCTCAAAATCAAAGAGCGTGCCTTGAACGGCAGCCGCCGCAAGGAGCCCTTCTTCACGAGACTTTCGACATGCTCGAATACGGTTACCTTGTTTACGCCCAGCGACTCCGCGATCTCCTGCATCGTCGGCGAATAGCCGTTGCTCACCCGGTAATCCCGAATGAAACGCAGGATCTCTAACTGCCGCGGCGTAACCACCAACCCGTTCGGTCCGCCCTCTCGACGTGTCCCAGCCTTCGGCATCGGCCGTCTCCTTTGCCTCTAACAACTCTTCCGCCAAGCCATCCAGCCCCTGCGGGCCCAGGATCACCAGCGGCATCAGCCCCAACGACTCCAGCACCCGGCCTCGCAGCCGCTGGCCACACTCCCCCTCGGCCATCCCACCGCCCGCCGGCACCGCATCCGGCTCCCAAACCGGATCCCCCGGCCAGGGCCGCAAATACGACCCGCCGGTTCCTAATAGGCATAGCGGACCCAACTCCCGCTCCGACAGCCTTGCCGCCACCAACCCAACCTCCCACGACCTTCCGAACTCCCCTGGCATAGTCAGGTCTCCTGCGGCCACGCTCACACCGCTGCAGGCTCGAGTGGTCATAGTTTTATACCCTACCATTATCCTAACGTCAAGGTCGTGCAGAAAACTTTAGAGGCAACACCCCCACCGCCTTGTGTCAACCTATCGTGGTCATCGGACCACCCAGCCCCAACATCTTGATGAAAAACAAACCCTGTCCACCGCGACCAAACAAAGCCCGAACTCGTCCTATAAGATCCCCCGCCGCAAGCCGCCGCTTCCGATAACCCGACTCCCCCTGGCCGCCACGCCCCAGGATCGATAAGAGCAGGACAATCACGAGTGACAATAAAACGAAATGCAATGCAGCGGAAGCCTCGCCCCGGCCACCCGCAACCGCACGCAAACAGCCGGCAAAGACGCATGTCTATGTTACTATATTATATAGTTATATCGCCGCCGCCCCGTCACCCCGCCGTTCCCGCCCCCTGGCTCGCAGGCGGATTCCCCAACTTCTCCACCGTCCGCTGCCGCCGCCCCCGCAGGTCCGACAGGTCCTGCTCATCGAACTTGTTCGGGTCCTCGCCAGGCCACTGCTCATCCAGCCGCAACGCGGTGTCAAACTCCGCCAACGCCTGGCGCAGCAGGTCCGGCCGGTAGTCAGACGGCTCGCCCGCCCCCGCCAGCAGCACGGCGTACTTGAAGTGCCCCCGAGGCCAGTTCGGATACAGTTCCACCGCCTGCCGCATCGCCGCCAGAGTCTGCCGCACCGCCGCCGCATCCTGCGTGACCGCCGCCAACTCCGCGCTCGTCCACGCCAGGTCGTGCCACAGCGTATGGTCCCGCGGATCGCGCTGCACCGCCGCCTGCGCGAAAGTCACCGCCTTGCGCAGATACCCCGCCGCCTGCTTGCGGTTCGCATGCGCCATCCGCCGGTACAACTCGCTCAGCGCCGCCCGCGGCGCCGGGTCCAGCGAATCCGCCGCCGCCGCCGCCAGCAGCGGCGCCTCCGCCCGCACCGGCGACGCCGACTCCAGCGCGTTCTTCGCCTGGCTCATCGACCAGACCGCGACAATCGGCCCATACGACAACCCCAGCACCGCTGCCACGCCCAGCCCCGCACTGACAAACGCAGGCCGCCCCAGCCCCCGCCATCCCGCCGCCTGCGCCGATTCCTCCCACGCCGGATCACTCTCCCACGTCAGCGCCAGCGCAACCACCGCCCAGAAGGGCCACGTCGCCCCCGCCACCCCAGATGACATCTCCACCGTCGCATGCACGAAAAATCCCGCCAGCGCCGCCCCCAGCACGATCGCCCCTGCCCGCCCCCGCCCCGCCGCCAGGCTCGCCAGCGCCGCCCCCGCCAGCGCAAACGGCACCGCCGGCACCGTCTCCACCAGGAACACCGCCGACCCCGCCGGCACAACCCCGGGCAGGAACACCAGCCAGCACAGCACCACCACAACCCACGCCAGCACCAGCACCCAGCCATCCAGCCCCGCGCCCGCCGACAGGCTCCTCGCCGTTGTCGCCCCCGTCTCCCGCCGCCGCAGCATCAACCACGCAGGCAGCACCAGCCCCACGACCGTCCCCACCAGCCCCAGCGTCCCCCACTCCGCTGCCGTCCCCAACAGCCAGTTGTGCGGATGGACAACCTCCTCCGCCGCCCGGATCGGCTTGACCGACGGGTAATACCGCCCGAACTGCCCCGGCCCGACCCCCGCGATCGGATGCTGCGCAAACAGCTCCATCGCCCCGTGCCAGTAATCCAGCCGGAACGCCAGCGACTTCATCTTGCCGCCCCGCTCCACCAGCGACGGCACTACCCTGTCCGCCCGCGCCGCCAGCACCACCAGCGAGATCTGCAGCCCCGCCAGCATCGCCAGCACCAGCACCCAGGCCGCCCGCGGTCGCCTCCGCAGCCCCCAGACGATCCCCGCCGTCACGCCGCCCAGCACCAGCCCCGCCCGCGCCCCCACGCTGCCGACCCAGTAGATGACCACCAGCGACCAGACAATGACCGCCACCAGCCCCATCCCGCTGCCCAGCGACCAGAACACCCGAACCCCCGGCGCCGCCTCCCCGCGCTCCGCCGCGCGCGCCCCCGGCCCCCGCGTCTCGGCAGTAGCCGCCGGAAGCGACCCCTCGGGCCGTTCCGCTTCCCGTTTCTGGCCCCTCCGCAACCGCCGCAACGAGAACCCCGCCCCCGCCAGCCCCGCCCCCGCTGCCCCGATGCCCAGCAGCAGGAACGACGCCATTACATTCGGATGATAGAAGTATCCCGAAGGCTGGTGCGCCTTGATCCGCGCCTCGAAGATCGCCACCACCGGGTCGTCCAGGCCCTTGCCCTGCTTCGCCCAGTAGTCCGCCTTGTGTTCGACGTAGTACTGCCAGGTGTCCTCATACTCGATGACCTGCTGCCGCGTCGCCCGCCAGCAATTGGCGACCGCCGCCGCCACGATCGCCGCCAGCACCACCCGCCGCCACGCCTCCCGCCCTCCCAGCAGTTGCGCCAGCACCGCCGCCCCAGCCATAGGCAGGATCGTCCCGATCGCCACGTTGATCGCCAGCCGCTTGTCCGACGCCCCCGGGATCGACACGACCGCCGCCACCACCAGCAGCCCCACCGCCGGCTCCAGCCCCGTAAACCGCCACCGCCGCCCCCGCCACACCACCCACAGCACCCCCGCCAGCACGCCCCCCGCCGCCAGCACGTGCGCGATGTACATCACCGCCGGGCTGCTGTTCCACCACAAGGGCGACGGGCTCAATAGCTGCGTGACCTGCACCGTCGCCATCTCGCCCAGGATCGGCCGCACCGTCAGCGCCGCCGCCAGCAGCACCAGCGACAGCACCGCCAGCCCCTTGAGCCACAAAGCCTCCCCCCCAGGCCGCACAACCGCCTCCCTGCGCCCCTGGCCTCCCAGCCGCACGGCACTACTTTGTTGTTTTTTCATGGGTTCCGGTGCTTTCGAGGATCGCCACTACACACAGCACGCAGATGCATTGAATGACCAGCACCACCGCCGCCGCCCAGCCCACCCACGGCAGCAGCAACGCCGACAGCCCCGTCGTCGCCGTCGCCAGGTAGATCGTCAGCACCATCGCCCCTCCGCCCATCCCCCTGCGCAGCAGCCGGTGCGAGAAGTGCCGCCGATCCCCTTTGAATAGCGGAACCCCCGCCTTGTAGCGATGCACCAGCACCGTGATCGTGTCGTACAAGGGCACCGCCAGGATGAATAGCGGCGCTGCCAGCCCGTACGGCTCCGTCTTAAGCGCCGGGTTGTAGTACGTCGTCATCACCGTCGAGACCCCCAGCAGAAAGCCGATCGGCAGACTCCCCGCATCGCCCATGAAGATCCGCGCAGGCGGGAAGTTGAACAGCAGGAACCCCAGCACCGACCCCGCCAGCGTCCACGCCAGCGCCGGCACGAAGATCTGCCCCACCTGCAGCGCCGAGACCGCCAGGAACGCCGCCGCAATGGCCACCACCCCCGCGCACAGCCCGTCGGCGTTGTCCATCAGGTTGACCGAGTTGCAGATCCCCACCAGCCACAGCATCGTCAGCACGATGCTAGGCCCCGGGCCCAGCAGCTCCGCGATCCGCACGTGCGCCCCGAACACCACCAGCCCCGCCGCCAGCGTCTGCGCGATCAGCTTCGTCCGCGGCCCCAGCGGCCGCACATCATCGACCAGCCCCACCGCATGCAGAAACAGCACCGCCGCCATCACCATCAACAGGCTGGGCAACTTCGCGATCATGCCCGCCTTGTACACCGCCAGCCACCCCAGCGGCCCGCCCCGCCCCGCCAGCAGCATCACTACAACCCCCCCCGCCACGATCAGCATGAACGTCCAGACGATCGCGATCCCCCCGCCCAGCGCAATCGGCGCCGCGTGCGCCTTGTGCCCCCCCGGCACGTCCAGGAACCCCCAGCGATGTGACCACTTCCGCACCGCCCAGGTCAGCACCGTCGATAGCCCCAGCGACGTCACCAGACACCCCAGCGACACCGTGATAGCTATCAGTGGCGACACTTGACTGTTCAACAGTTGACTGTTCAATCAGCAATCCTCGCAAACTCATTTCCGTGTCCACGCAGCCGGAACACCCATCATCCCCTATAGCCAATGCATCGGCAAGCCCCCCCCTGCCCCAGCGCTGCCCGCCCGCGGCGCAACGTCGTCGAGCATGCATATGTGCGCAGTATGATCGATGCTTTTGCCCCCCCTGGGTCCGCCAGCAGAGAGACCAACCCGTTCGGCGTTCCACCTTCAGGCGGCGTTCGGAGTTTCGGCTCTAGATCGGATTCTGTTTATGTGTAGCGTCAGGCATGAGCGCTGGGTGCCATTGGTCCTGCGCTGTTGCAGGACCATGGTCTTGCCCAACATGCGATTGCCCTCGACCATTGACGCCCCCCGCCGCCTGCCCGTATCCTCACAGCCTTTCCGATCTACCGCGCCAGCAAAGGCCCAGGCCGGCCCCGGCGCCATGGCAACACCGACGAACACGAGACCGACCTCCATGACCGACGTGACCGACACAGACCACCTTCTGCCGGCCTCCCGCCTGCCAGATCGACTTCGCCGTCTCGAAGAGGTTCTCCGCCCCGGCCTTCTTCAGCTCGGC
>JANYLN010000248.1 GCA_025357795.1 Planctomycetota bacterium | reverse complement strand
GGTTGTCCACCGGCATGCCGAGAGGAACGACGCCGGGCTTGGGAGTAAAGCCATCGTAGTTCAGGGGTTTGTCGTCGAAACCCCAGAGGTCCGTCACCATGCAGGACTGGATGTACTGGGCGAGGCCTTCGGCGTAGAGGTCCATGCGGACGAAGTCGATGTCGGCCGAGGAGGCCTCCCTGTCGAAACGGCTGCTCGTCAGGAACAGCGCGGCGAAGACGGCCAGCATCATCAGGAGGGCCAGGGCGACCATCAGGGCGGAGCCGCGACGGCGATGTTTGCAGTACGTTCTCATTGGATTCCGACCAATCTTCCTAGTCGAGTTGCCACCGGGAAAGCCTTGGCGGGGATTACCCGCCCCGCCTAAGTATTCGTGCACACCAAGTGTCCGACCAGAGTGCTCCGCGAGCCGGCCAGACTATCGCTGCCAGCGGATCGGCAGCCATTCGTCCACCCGAATCGGATCGGGGGTTCGCTTCTGGGGGTCATAGACGTCCATACGCACCCGGAGGGCCACCGGGTAGAGGGTGTTGCCCGGCGTCTGGTAGGAGCGGTTCCCAGACCACACATATCCAAACTGCAGCATCGGGATTGGCGCTGCCGTGTCCACGTCGTACACGGACCTCTGGGGTGGCGACGACGGCGACCCCAATGGAGAGTACACTCCGACTGGCTTGTCGATATTGAAACTCGGGTTCATCCCAGTGATGCTCACGGCGCCATCGCTGGCTCGCGTAGCGATATCCAACAGAGCGCCCCGCAGCCACATGTTGTCGTCCGTGGGATCATCATGGATTTTGGGCAGAATGGTACCGTCCGAGAGACGGACCTGGAACCGAACGCGTGCGGCGTGTGGGACCAGGAGCCGACCGGGGGCCACATCCATATCAATCTTCGCCCCATCCGGGTATTGCCGGACGCGGGGCGCCCACAACAAAGCAGCCCAGTCAATCTGAGGAGGGATTGCGCCCAGTTGTGTGCTGATCCAGCGAGTCAGATCCTCGGGTGTATAGGCATCGATGCTGCTGTGCAGCATCCGGTACTCATAGTCGTTGTTCAGACGCGAACTGAGCGTCGGAATGGGTCCTGGCACACATAGCACCGGGTCCGGACTCGGGTCGGCGGCAGGATCCTGCACATGGAGCACGGCTTGCCGCACGAACTCCCAGTTCACGGCGGGGCGATTTCGACAGTCAGCCGGCCAGGGCGGCGTCAACAACGGGGGGGCGATATTACCGTTTCCGAGGGCGAACTGTGCACGCCACCAGGTATCGGCGATGTCATGGGTGTACAGCGAATGGCCGTAGTAGACGCGGGCCGACATGGCGGCCGGGTTCGGGTTGGCGCTGGTTTGCAGGTTTTGCGGGGTGTTGAACGGTCCATTGGCAACGAACGCTATACGATCCGCCGCGAGGCGCTTCTGGGTGGGGGTAACATCCACGCCAACCGGTCCGGGGTAAACCTGGCAGCCGAGGGAGGGAGGATTGGTTTTAGGATCGACTGCGGGGTCGTAGGTGCCGTAGTCACGGTTCAACATGATGAAGTAGGCTTTGTTATCGATGTTCTGAAGATCGTGTGCCAGTTCGTCGATGGTCGTGCGGAGCCGCGCTCGGGTTTCGGCATTCCATTGGGTGATTGAAACCATCTTGCGGACCTGGGCGAACAGGCTGGCGACAACGGCGGTGATGATGACCATGATGGTCACAGCCACGAGCATTTCGGCCATGGTGAAGCCGCGGCGTGTCCTGGATCGGCCGAGTTGTACTAAGCCCAAGTGTCTCATGGCAGATCCGCCTGCTTGGTAACAATCGTCGGAAAGACCGCGATGGCATTGGGGTTGAACCAGAACGGCAGGAGAGCATCCACCTGCGGGCCAGGAATCGGGAGCTTCCGGTCCAGGCGAACGGCATTCGTGGTCAGATCCTCGATCCGATAGACCTCGCCCCAGCTATCCATGAGGATGCCGCCGCGTTTGATCCCGCCGCTGCTGATACCGGTCTGGATGTAGTTGTTGGCGGCATTATCGCTGAGCCAACCTGTGACCGCATCGTACTGGAGGTTGGCCGGCTTGCCATCGGCGAACGGCACGCGGACCGGGGCCGGCCCCAGCCATTGGTCGGTTGCATTCGTAGCGGGGTACCACTGCGCCGCGTAGTCGGCCGGAGTGTTGTTCGCAGATCGGACCTGCACCTGCCGTGGGGCCAGGAAGAAGCCTGTCGGGAGTTTGGCGGCCACGATCCACATACGGTAGGTTCTGCGGGTGATGTGGTCGGCACGGACGGCCGTCTGTTGGGGCACGTCCCAAGGAGTCACGGCGAGATTGATCGGATTGGGGTAACCGACGGGATCTTCGTTCATCTGGCGGTAGAAGGCATACCAGTAGTAACGGCGATCCGCAGGGTAGGCCCATTGCAGGTTTTCATACCAGAGCGCCTTGCCGCCGACCCATTCGAGTCGCCAGCCCCAGACGTTCAGGAAGGTGGCCGGGACGGGGACGCCAGCGACATCGCGTTCCGCAGCCAGCCCCAGCGCGGGCAACCCGGCCTTGATCTGCGTTGGATCCTGCGGGCGGCCGTCGGTGCCGGTCGGGTCTGCTGGGTTGGTCGGATGGACGGCCACCGGCCATTCGGGGTAGAGCAGTTTGAGCCGAAGATCGGGGTTGGGCGTGTTTGCCAGGTTGGTGACAATAGCCCCATCGAGCAGGCCCATCGTCAGCGGCTTGCCGGTGTAGGCCGTGACAGGCAAGGGCAAACCGAGGAGGGGCGCCCACGATCCGGTTGTATACGTTGGGCGAGTGTAGG
>JANYLN010000001.1 GCA_025357795.1 Planctomycetota bacterium | reverse complement strand
ATGGTCGAGAAGCAATTCGACCGGCTGGTTGAGCAGGTCGAGAGCCTTCGCAAGCAGCTGCGCGAGGCGCAGCGGCTGGCGTCACTGGGCACGATGTCGGCCATGATCGCTCACGAATTCAACAACCTCATGACGCCGGTCATCTCGTACGCCCAGTATGCGATCGAGAAGGGCGACGAAGCTCTCATGAAGCGGGCGGTGGAGAAGTCGCTCCAGCAGGCCAAGCGGGCCAGCCAGCTGTGCGATCGCATCCTGGGCCTGGCGACCCAGTCGCACCTGGGGCCGGGGCCGGTCGACCTGGGGCCGCTGGTGAGCGAGACCGTCGCCAGCCTGGGCCGGGACCTGTCCAAGGACAACATTCAGCTGCGGATGAGCATCCCCGAGGGGCTGCGGGTCAAGGCGAATGCCGGACAGTTGCAGCAGGTGCTGTTCAACCTGGTACTGAACGCCCGCCAGGCGATGCTGGGCCGATCGGGGTCTCTCTGTGTGCAGGCGGAGCCGCAGGCGGACAACACGGTCGCCATCCGAATCAAGGACACCGGCAGCGGCATCAAGCCGGAGGACCTCAAGCGGATCTGGGAGCCGTTCTTTACCACCCGGCGGCAGGCGGATCGCACGGATCAGCGCGGTATCGGGCTGGGACTGACGATCTGCAAGGACATCATCGAGGAACTGGACGGCACGATCGGCGCAAAGTCGCAGGTCGGGCTGGGGACGACCTTCACGATCACCTTGCCGGCGATCTAGCAAACAGCCGCCAGCGGGCATGACAGCCTGTCGGCGATCCACAAAATATGGGCCCCGCTTGTCAGCGTGAGTAGACACACCGACAGGCGGGGCTTTCTTTTTGGCGGAACAACAGTTGCCGGGAGCCAGTTGACAGCCACAACAACCACAGCCACGGCCCCTCTGAAGCGGGAACTCGAACAGCCTTTCCGTCAAACAAAAACACGGCGCGGGCGCCAGGCCTGGATTCCGAACGGCTGACGCCGGCAGAGACAGCTACTGGCCGGCTGTCTGGCCACCGGGCTGGGCCTGCAATACCGCCTCCATCACCTGGTCGCGCCAGACGTTGAGCTGGTCGGTCTTTTTCATCTCGGCGAAGAAGTCGTAGACGGTATCCCGGCCGCCCTGGGTGCGCTGGGCGATGGCTTCGCTGCCGATCTTCGCGAGGAGTTCCCGGGCTTTTTCCTCGCCTACAAGTTTCTTATAGGTCTCGATCCAGCGGCGGTCGTCGAAGCCCTCGCGGACGCCGACCATGAAGGGCGTGAAGACCGTACCAAAGGGGGTGTACCAGCCGTAGCCCCACTGAGCGGTGGACTCGCTGGTGTCGAAGCGGTTGGTCGAGTCGTAGGCCCAGATCAGCGAGCCGCGGCTGTTGTAGGCGGCGAAGAAGAAGCCGAAGCTATAGCGGCCCTGGTGGGCGGGGGTGTTGGCGCCGGTGCCGCTGTACTGCCAGAACTGCACGCCGGCGGCGCGGACCTTGTCACCGAGGGCGGGGTCCTCGTGGATGGCGTTGGTGCAGAAGACGTCGACGTCGCCCAGCAGAGCCAGGCTGGGCGCGGCGTGGTGCATGTCGCCCCCTGTCAGGATGTTCTTGTGGCCCTGGGCGGCCTCGCGGATGAGGGCGCAGCCGTCCTCGAAGTGCGGCTTGATCCATTTGCCGGCACCGATGACCTGGTGGAAGGGGTTCTCGCTTGCCTTGCTCTGGACGTACTTGGCGGGTTCATCGAACGGGTGGATGATCAGTTTGTTGGGCCAGTTGTTGGCTTCGGCATGGGTCGCCAAGTCGCGAATGAAGGCCTGGTAGCGGGGCCGGACCTCGGGCAGGATCTTGTCGGGGTCCTTGTTGAGCCGCTCGATGAATTCCTTGCGGAGTTCCTGGCTCTGGCCGGTGGCGGTGGTGCGGTAGAAGTCGCGTTCGGCGTTCATGGTGTCAGGGAAGCCGTAGGGGTCGCCGCCGAGGAACCACATCATGTGGTCCATGCCGCACTTCTTCGCATTGCCCATCCAGTCATCGAGGTAGGTCCAGTCGAACCGGATCTGGCCATCGATGACGCGCATCTGGGGCTGGGTGCCGCCGAACCAGATGTCCATGCCGGTGTGGTTGTGGGCGGCGAGGCACTGGAGGTCCTGGGCAGGGACCTGGGCGGAACATCCGCCGACTTCCAGGCCCGTTTCCTTCATCGTCAGCAGCGTGACGGGCAGGACGTCGACCTCGATCGGCAGGGTGGTCTGCTGGCCGTCGGCCTGGATGGTGACGGTGCCGGTGTACTTGCCGGGCCTGGTCTTCTCGCCGAGGGTGTGGACGGTGACCCAGAACCAGTGGGACTGGGCCTTGGCGATGTTGACGGGGTACATAGGCCAGAGGCGCTGGGGGTACATGGTGCAGCCTGACTTGCCCTCCTGGCGGTTGCCATCTGCGACGGCGCTGTATTCGGCGGTCCGCAGGTCGAGTTCGCAGGCGAGTTTGCCCTTGTCGCCCTTCAACGGGCTGACGGAGAAGGTGACGTTCTTGAGATCCGCACCATTGGCATAGACGCCGAAAGTGGCGGGTTCGTATTCGTTGCGGGCCATCTTCAGTTTCAGCGGGCCGCCGGCTTCGCCTTCCTGGGGGGCGGCGTTCTGCATCAGGGGCACGAGGTAGGTGCGGGCGTAGGCGACCAGCGGCGCGTCCTTCAGGGCGTCCGGCAGGACGGGCTGCTGCTGCCTGCCGCGGCTGGCGGTTTCACGCTTGTCGGCCTGGGCCTGGGCGACCCAGGTGCGGGTCTCCTGGCCGTAACGGGCGGCGGAATCGGCGGCGGCGGGGACGATCCGGATGGACTCGATCGGCAGGTCCGAACCGGCGTCGATGGCGAACTCGGTGAACTGGCTGGGGCCCTGGAACGGGACGTTCTTGCGGCAGACGAGGTCCCAGGAGACGGGGACGATCGCGGTCTTCCACTGGCCGTCCCCTGCCCCGCCGAAGCGGTGGACCTCGCCGAGGCCCCAGTACTTCACGAAGCCGCCGTGAGAGAGGAAGACGACCGGTTTAGAGGCGGTGTCCTTGTAGGTGATCTGGACGTCGTAGATGGTGCCTTCGGCGGGGCGGAAGGACTTGCCCCACCAGGCCTGGATGGGGATGACGGCACTGCGACCGGCCAGGGCGGCGCGGTAGGAGTGGCCGGGTTCCTCGGTGATCGGGCCCCAGGAACGGCCGGGGAGGTCCTTGCAGTCAGCCAGTTTGAAGGCCGGGAAGTGCTTGCCAGTCACGGCGGCCGCGGCGGATTGGAGGGGGGTTGGCTTGGAGGCCTTTGCGGCAGTTTGGGGCCGGGACTGGCTACAGCCTGCGAGAATGACGGCGGCCGAGAGGACTACACCTGCTGTGAACCAACGCATGGAATGGCTCCTTTGGCGTATCAGATTTCTGTCAACGGCAATAACGTTGCATGCTCCGTTGAAATAGCGTCCAAATGGGAAAAGGAATGACACGAACGCACGTATGACCTTGGACCGGTAGTACCGTTCATGAAGGGTTGGTATCGCCGGAAGGGACCGGGTTGTCAATAGAGGGACGGCGGAAAGAACGGCCCAGGTCCGGGCAGCGGCAGCAGGGTCGAGGCGATCGGCAGGAAGCGGAGCAGCGGGCAGATGCCGCCGGGGCCGCTGATTTCGTGGAAAGATCGCACCATGGTGACGGTGTTGCCGAAGGTCAGCAGGTCATCGAAGCCGAACTCCTCTTTCTTGCCGAAGGCGACCCAGACCTTGCCGAGTTGACCTGCGGGGATGTACTCGACGCATATCCATGCAATGGTATGGCAGGCGGGCCGTGCAGAACAGGGCCCTGGCATCGGGGGTTCGGCAGGTGCAACGCGTGCGGGTCAGCGGATTCGCGCCTGCCGCCGGGCGTAGGCGATCAGGCCGAGCGGTCTTGCCCGTCCGCCATCGCAGGAAGATGGCCACGAGCACCATCCCTATGGCAAACGGGAACAATAGGGAAATCAGCATTTCGATGCTCCGGGGGGCGGCCTGGCGATAGCGTCTGCCCTGGATGTGTCATCTTAAAGGAAGGTAAAAGTCCTGTAAACTCGGCGGCGAACGGAGATTGCAGTAGACTGCCCGGACGACTGCCTATAATGCTCTCTTGGAGCAGATGCCCTTACGGCGGCACAGGCGCGCCGGTACCAGGACAGTAGCAGGCCGCCTTTGCGGCCTTACGAATAGAGATCGATCCTATGGGACAGCCTCAACAGCCAATCGGTTTGTACGACCCCCGCTACGAGCACGACGCCTGTGGCGTGGGAGCGGTGGTCAACATCAACGGCAAGCGCGAGCACGCCATTATCACGCGGGCCAAGCAGGTGCTGATCAACCTGCTGCACCGCGGGGCGGCCGGGGCGGATGAGAGCACCGGCGACGGGGCGGGGATTCTGTTTCAGGTCCCGCACGAGTTCCTGGCGGCGGAGGCGGAGAGGCTGCACTTGGGCCTGCCGGAGCGCGGCAAGTACGCCGTAGCGATGGTGTTCCTGCCGCACGACGGGGCGCTGCGCAAGCACTGCGAGAACGGGCTGGAAGAGGCGGTCGATTACTATGGGATGAAGGTGCTCGGCTGGCGGGATGTGCCGGTGGACAACTGCTGCCTGGCGGAACTGGCACGGACGGGCGAGCCGGTCATCCGGCAGGTGCTGATCGACGGGGCGGGTTACGAAGGCGATGCCCTCGAGCGGCAGCTGTACCTGGCTCGCAAGCGGACGGAACGGGGGATGACGCGGAACTTCGGCCCGACGGCGGTCGACTTCTACATCTGCTCGATGTCCAGCCGAACGATCGTCTATAAGGGGCTGTTCATGGCCCCGCAGCTGTTCGCGTACTACCCGGACCTGGCGGACGAGCGGGTCGTGTCCGCGATGGCGATGGTCCACCAGCGGTACAGCACGAACACGTTCCCGAACTGGCGGCTGGCGCAGCCCTTCCGGATGGTCGCCCACAACGGGGAGATCAACACGCTGGCGGGCAATCGCAACCGGATGGTCGGGCGGGAGCGGCACATGTCCAGCCCGCTGTTCAGTGAGCACATTGAGGACCTGCGGCCTGTGATCCAACCCGGGGGAAGCGACTCGGCGGCGTTTGACAACGTGGTCGAACTGCTGGTGCGGGGCGGACGCTCCATGCCGCACTCGATGATGATGATGATCCCGGAGGCGTTCGGGACGAGCTACCACATCAGCACGGACAAGCGGGCGTTCTACGAATATCATGCGGCGATCATGGAACCGTGGGACGGGCCGGCGGCGATGATCTTCACCGACGGGCGGATCGTCGGGGGGACGCTGGACCGCAACGGGCTTCGGCCCTGCCGCTACACGATCACCACCGACGGGCTGGTCGTGCTGGCCAGCGAGGTGGGCGTGATCGAGTTTCCGCCCGAGCAGGTGCAGAGCAAGGGGCGATTGCAGCCCGGCAGGATGTTCCTGGTCGATACCGAGGAAGGCCGGATCATCGGGGACAACGAGATCAAGGCGAAGATCGCGCGGCAGAAGCCATACCGGCGGTGGCTGCAGGAGAACCGCATCGAATTGCGGGGGCTCTTCAGCGGGCCGCGGCCCGTACCGTCCGATCCGGAGACGATCGGACGGCGGATGCGGGCGTTCGGCTACACGGGCGAAGAGCTGCAACTGGTCATCGGGCCGATGGCTCTGAACGGGCAGGAGGCGGTCGGTTCGATGGGGACCGACACGCCGCTGGCGGTGCTGTCGGACCGGCCGAAACTGCTGTTCAACTACTTCAAGCAATTGTTCGCACAGGTCACCAATCCGCCCGTCGACCCGCTGCGCGAGGGGTTGGTCATGTCGCTGATGACCTTCACGGGGCGGGAGAAGAACCTGCTGAATGAGACGGCGGAGCACTGTCGGCAGTTGAAGTTGCCGCACCCGATCCTGACCAACGAGGACATCGAACGGCTGCGGGCGACCAAGCGCGAGGACTTCAAGGTCGCGACGATCTACACGGTGTTCGATGTCACGCAGGACGACCCGGGGGCGAGCCTCAAGGGGGCGCTGGACAACCTGGTGAAGGCGGCGGAAGAGGCGGTGCTGGACGGGGCGCAGCTGCTGATCCTGTCGGACCGGGAGATCTCGCCCACGAAGGCGGCGATCCCAAGCCTGCTGGCGGTCGGGGCGGTGCACCACGGACTGCTGGCCAAGGGACTGCGCAGCGAGACGGGTCTGATCGTCGAAAGCGGCGAGCCGCGGGAGGTAATGCACTTTGCCCTGCTGGCGGGCTACGGGGCCAAGGGGATCAACCCGTACCTGGCGTTCGAGGTCGTGCACGAGATGCAGCGCAACGACGAATTGCCCCAGACGATGGAGGAAGAGCACCTCGTCGAGAACTACATCACGGCCATCAAGAAGGGCCTGCTCAAGGTCATGAGCAAGATGGGGATCTCGACGCTGCGGAGCTATCACAACGCGCAGCTGTTCGAGGCGATAGGCCTGTCCAAAGAGGTCGTCGACCGCTACTTCCGGGGGACCAGCAGCCGCATCGGCGGGGTCGGGCTGGACGTGATCGCCCAGGAGGCGTTCGCCCGGCACAAGAACGCATTCGGCGAGCGGCCCGCGGGGTCGCTGCCGCTGGACTTTGGCGGGGAATATCACCACCGGCGGGACGGCGAGAACCATCTGTGGCAGCCGCTGACCGTGGCGTGCCTGCAGAACGCGGTGCGGTTCAACGACCCAGGCGAGTACAAGGAGTATGCGCGGCTGATCAACGAGCAGTCGGAGAAGCTCTTCACGCTGCGGGGCCTGATCGATTTCGTGCCATCGCAGCCGCCTGTGCCGATCGAGGAGGTCGAGCCAGCCAGCCAGATCGTCAAGCGGTTCGTGACCGGGGCGATGTCGCACGGGTCGGTCAGCAAGGAGGCGCACGAGACGCTGGCGATCGCGATGAACCGGCTGGGCGGGGCGAGCAACACCGGCGAGGGCGGCGAGGCGGACTACCGGTACGAGCCGGGCAACGAGGAACTCAACAGCGCGATCAAGCAGATTGCCAGCGGGCGGTTCGGCGTGACGATCAACTACCTGGCCCATGCCCGGACGCTGCAGATCAAGATGGCGCAGGGGGCCAAGCCCGGCGAGGGCGGCCAATTGCCGGGCCACAAGGTGACCGAGGAGATCGCGGCGCTACGGCACAGCACGGCGGGGGTGTCCCTGATCTCGCCGCCGCCCCACCACGACATCTACTCGATCGAGGATCTGGCGCAGCTGATCTACGACCTCAAGAGCGGCAACCCCGAGGCGAAGGTCTCGGTCAAACTGGTCGCGGAGGTCGGGGTCGGCACGGTGGCAGCGGGGGTTGCCAAGGCCAACGCGGACGAGGTCCTGATCTCCGGGCACGACGGCGGCACGGGGGCGAGCCCCTGGAGTTCGATCAAGCACGCGGGCATTCCGTGGGAACTGGGCCTGGCGGAGACGCAGCAGGTCCTCGTCATGAACAACCTGCGCGACCGGATCCGGGTGCAGGTGGACGGGCAGATGCGCACCGGCCGGGACGTGGTGATCGCCGCGCTGCTGGGCGGCGAGCAGTACGGCTTTGGCACGGTGGCGCTGGTCACGTTGGGCTGCATCATGATGCGCAAGTGTCACCTGGGCACCTGCCCGGTCGGGATCGCGACGCAGGACCCGCAGCTGCGCAAGAAATTCGCCGGCAAGGCCGAGCACGTCGAGCGGTTCATGCTCTTCGTGGCCCAAGAGGCGCGGCAGATCATGGCGAAACTGGGCTTCCGCACGATCGACGAGATGATCGGGCGGGTGGACCAGTTGCACTTCCACAAGGCGGTCCACCACTGGAAGGCGAGCGGGCTGGACCTCTCGCCCCTGTTCGTCAGGCCCGATACAAGCGACGGGCGGGGGATCCGGTGCATCCGCCCCCAACCAAATCGGCTGGCGACGGCGCTGGACTGGGACATCCTGGAGAAGGCGAAGCCGGCCATCGAGGGCGGTCAGAAGATCCGGCTGGAGATGCCGATCCGCAACGTAAACCGGGCGGTCGGGGCGATTCTGTCGAACCGGATCGTGAAGGCGTGCGGGCCGAAAGGGCTGCCCGACAATTCGATCGAGCTGACGTTCCGCGGGTCGGCCGGGCAAAGCTTCGGGGCGTGGCTGGCACCGGGAGTGACCTTGCGGCTGATCGGCGAGGCGAACGACTACGTCGGCAAGGGGCTTTCCGGCGGGCGCATCGCGGTGCAGACGCCGCCCGGAGCGGCCTACGCCGCGCACGAGAACATCCTGGTCGGCAACACGGTGCTGTACGGCGCGACGTCGGGCGAGATGTACATCAACGGCCTGGCGGGCGAGCGGTTCGCCGTGCGCAACAGTGGTGCGATCGCGGTGGTCGAGGGGGTGGGCGATCACGGCTGCGAGTACATGACCAACGGCATCGTGGTGGTGCTGGGGCCGACGGGGCACAACTTCGCGGCCGGCATGAGCGGCGGGACGGCGTACGTGCTGGATGAGCACCAGTTGTTCGACACGTTGTGCAACCTGGACATGGTGGACCTGGAGACGGTCTGGCACGAGAAGGATCGCAAGATCCTGTCGGACCTGATCACGCAGCATTACCGCTGGACGGGCAGTTGGCAGGCCCGCCGGATCCTGGACGATTGGGCCGGCATGGTCGGGCGGTTCGTGAAGGTCATGCCGATCGATTATCGCAAGGCGCTGGAACGGTTGAAGGAGCACGAGTTGCCGCAAGCGGAGTTCACCCCGGCGACCGAGGAGGTTTTTCGTCGTGCCTAACCCCACTGGATTCATGCTCTATCGGCGAGAGGACGTCCCGTACCGACCCGTGCCCGAGCGGGTCAAGGGATTCTTCGAGTTCGACATACCGCTGGCGGAAGGCTCGCTACGCAAGCAGGCGGAGCGTTGCATGGACTGCGGCACACCGTACTGCCATTCGATCGGCTGCCCGGTGAAGAACCGCATCCCGGAGTGGAACGACCTGGTCTACCGCGGCAAGTGGAAGGAGGCGGCGGAGAACCTCCATTCCACCTGCAACTTCCCGGAGTTCACCGGACGGATCTGCCCTGCCCCGTGCGAGCCGGCGTGCACGCTGGCGATCAACGACGACCCTGTGACGATCAAGCACATCGAGTACCAGATCGCGGAGCGGGCGTTCGCCGAAGGCTGGGTCGTACCGATCCCGCCGAAGAAGAAGACGGGCAAGAAGATCGCGATCGTGGGCTCGGGGCCGGCGGGGCTGGCGGCGGCGCAGCAACTGGTGCGGGCCGGCCACGACGTGACGGTGTTCGAGAAGGCGGACCGGATCGGGGGGCTGCTGCGGTACGGCATCCCGGCGTTCAAACTGGAGCCGAAGGTCATCGACCGGCGGCTCAAGCAGATGATCGCCGAAGGCGTGGACTTCCAGATGGGGGTACACGTCGGGCACGACATCTCGGCGCGGTACCTGCGCAACCAGTTCGACGCGGTGCTGCTGGCGATCGGATGCGAAGAGCATCGCGATCTGAACGGGCCGGGCCGGGAAGGGGCCGACAACGTCCACTTCGCCATGCCGTACCTGATCCAGCAGAACAAGGTGGTCCACGGGGACGTGATCCCCGAGGGCGAGCGGGTTACCGCCAAGGACAAGGCCGTGGTCGTCATCGGCGGCGGCGACACGGGCAGCGACTGCGTGGGCACGGCGATCCGCCAGGGGGCGAGGGAGGTCCACCAATTCCAGTACCACGCGCAGCCCGGCGAGACGATCCCGCCGGAGACGCCGTGGCCCAAGTGGCCGCACATCCTGCGGACGAGTACGAGTCACGAGGAAGGCTGCGATCGGCACTGGGGCGTGCTGACCAAGGAACTCCTCCGCGAGGGGACGACCGTCAAGGCGCTGCGGGCGATCGAGGTGACGTGGGATTACTCGGGCGGCAAGCGGCACATGACCGAGTTGCCCGGCACGGAGTTCACGCTGGAGGTGGACCTGGTGCTGCTGGCGATCGGCTTTGCGCACGTGATCCAGCCTGGACTGGTCGGCGACCTGGGGCTGCAACTGACCAAACGCGGCAATATCCAGATCGACAAGCGATACATGACCAGCGAACAGTGCGTCTTCTCGGCCGGCGATGCGCAGATGGGGGCGAAACTGGTGGTCAACGCGATTGACGATGGGCGGATGGCGGCGGAGGCGATCCATCAGTGGCTGACGGGCGGCAGTCAGTAGGTCCACCGCCCGGATGACTTGGCGCCGCGCAGTCGAGAACTGCTTTTTTTCGGCTAAGAAAACCAGGGCCGGAACCGATTCTCGTGGTATAATTTAATTCTTGGGTCACTGTGCCGCTGACGGTCGCCGGGGGCGAGCGCATCGGCGGGCAGTCCCCGACAATCGCGTCTTTGGCTTACTTGATTTCATGTTTGGTCGGTCCGTCGCGACGATGCGGACGACGGGGCTGGTTTCCGCAGGTCCTTGGCACAGAGGCCAGGATCCTGCCAGACGAGGCGGCAAGGCAATCCGTGGCGCTGTTGGTCGCTGCGCCTGCGGCCAGATCGTCCTCGCTGGAGCCACGCAGGACGGAAGAAGTCCAGGAGGCGAAGAAGCACCCTGGAACCCGGGAGGTTGGACGGGTGGATTTGACACCGAAAGTATGGATCGTTCGTCACCGGTGTGGAGGAACACCATGCAGGGAAGCAACTTCACTCACAAGATTGAGGAGCTGGCACAACGGGCCACTCGACCGCCCGACATGCCGCTCAGTCCCGCCTGGGCCACGGCCCCACTTGCCCCGGCATTGCAGCAGCTGCAAACCAGCCTGCAGGCCTTGCAGACCGCCCGCGATCAGATCGTCCAGCACAGCAAGGAACTCGACGACGTCCGCAGTCTGGCCGAAGCGATCCTCTGGCGGCTCCACCGGCAACTGGGCACTGGGCGCGACGGTTGCCTGGTAACCACACCGAACGGGGTAATCCTGGAGGCAGACCCGCCAGCCGCGGCGCTGCTGCAGGTCGATCGCAAGCAGCTGCCGGGCCGCCATCTGCAGGAATTTCTGCCAGAGGAGTCCCAGGACACGTTGGGCGGGCTGATCGAGCACGCCCTCCAGCAGGAAGACCTCGCCGTCCGCGAAATGCGTATCACCCCGGTCGGTGGCGAGCCGCTGGAGGCGGTCCTGTACGCCGACCCGCTACGAGGCAGCCAGGGGCAGATACTTTCGATCCGCTGGCTCATCCAGGACGTCAGCCAGCAGAGGCAGGCCGAGCGCAAGGTGCAAGAGAGCGAACAGCGCTACCGCAGCCTGGTCGAGATGTTGCCCAACGGGGTGCTGGTGCATCGCCAGGGGCGGATTCTGTTCATCAACCAGGCGGGGGCCGCCATCGTCGGGGCCGCCAGCCCGGGCCAGTTGCTCGGGGCCTCCCTCCTGGACTTCGTCCACCCGGACTCGCGGGAGGCCGTCCGCCATAGCCTGCAGGCCAGCGAGGCCGGCGTGCCGATCGGCCTGCACGAAGAGCGGCTGCACCGGCCGGACGGCACGGAGATCTGCGTCGAACTGGCGTCGGCACCCGTGACCTACGACGGCGCCCCGGCCTCGCAGATCGTCTTTCGCGACGTCACCAATCGCAAACGGCTACAGGCGGAGGTCATCGCCATCAGCGAGATGGAACGCGGCCGGATCGGCCGGGACCTGCATGACGTGCTAGGCCAGAGCCTCACGGGGATCTCCTTCATTGCCAAGAGCCTGGAGCGCGAGCTACAGCAGCTGCACCTGCCGATGGCGGCGCAGGCCGGAGAAATCTGCCAGCTGGCCGGCGAGAGCATGCGCCAGACCCGGGCACTGGCACGGGGGCTGACCCCGATGGAACTGCGGGCGGATGAGTTTGTCCCGTTGATGAAGACGCTGACGATGGACTGCCAGCACACCTTCCGGATGACCTGCCATTTCGAGTGCATCGAGGGGCCCAACCCCGTCCGGGATGACAACACCGCCACACACCTCTACCACATCGCCCAGGAAGCAATCACCAACGCCTTCAAGCACGGCAGGGCCCGCAACATGCACCTGCGGCTGCACTTTGACAACGGCACGCTGGTGATGACGATCCGCGACGACGGGACCGGGTTTGCCGAATCCGATCGGCCCGGCGGGATCGGCTTGCGGATCATGCGCCACCGCGCCAGCCTGGTGGGCGGCCGCCTGTCGATCGAATCGCAGCCGGGCCGGGGCGCCACGGTGACTTGCGCGATCCCGGCGGTGCGGGAGGACTGGAACCACAGGGTGCCAGGGGCAGGTTACAGAAGCACGGCCGGCGCGGATGATTGAGATCCGGCGTCCGAGTGACGACAACGCCGGCCGTCTCCCGCCGCCTTTGCCGCCCCTGCCCTTCTGCAAATTGTCGTCCTATTAGCGTTGCGTTAAGACCCGGAAAGAACGTCCTCGCGCACCGTAAGTATCGCCTGCGGATGAAGCTCCGTCAGCCTTGCCCGGCACTTCACAGCCCCCCGAACAACGACAGGCGGCCCGCTGGCGGCGTGAATCCATCGGCATGGCGGGTCCGCGCTTGCATGGATCGCCAAGCGTCTTACAATCGCTGCTTCACTAAAGGCTGACGTGGAGTAAACGCATGTTTAACCTGCTGCCCAAGGACAAGGTGTTCTACGACCTGTTCGAGGCCCTGTCGGCGCATACGGTCTCGACCGCCGAGCATCTTCGCCGACTGGCCAAGAACTTCCCGGAGATCGGCGATCACCTCCAGCGGATTCGCCAGGAGGAACACGAGGCCGACGACCTGGCGCACAAGGCGCTGAACCGGCTCGACCGCACGTTCATCACGCCGTTCGACCGTGAAGACATCCACACGCTGGTCGGCGGGCTGGACGACATCGTCGATACGATCGATGCCCTGGCCAAGCGGTTCCCGTTGTACCACGTCAAGGCGATGGAGCCGGCCTTCGTCAAGCAGACCGAGGTGCTGGTCGATGCGACCTTGGCCCTGCGCGACGCGGTCAAGCTCCTCCGCAAGAGCCGCAAACTGTCCGACCTGAGCGATCGGCTGATCGAAATCCACCGGCTCGAGAACGTCGGGGACGAGAACAACCACGCGGCTGTCTCGAAACTCTTCGACGGCAACACCGCCCCGCTGGACGTGATGAAGTGGAAGGAACTCTACGACCTGATCGAGGAGGCCATCAACGGCTGCGAGGACGTCGGCAACACGCTCGAACGGATCGTACTGAAGAACGGCTAGGGATCGATGATTACTACCGCCTTACTTGCCACCGCCACGGCGACCAGCCAGGCCTTACCGGCCACTGGCTTCCTGGCGCTGATCTTCGCGATCATCCTGGTAGCGCTGGTATTCGACTTTCTCAACGGCTTTCACGATGCCGCCAACTCGATCGCCACGATCGTCTCGACCCGCGTGCTGACGCCGATGACCGCGGTGATCTGGGCGGCATTCTTCAACTTCGTTGCCGCATTTCTGTTCGGCACGAAGGTGGCCGGCACGATCGGCAGCGGCCTGGTCAATCCGCACTATATCGACATCTACGTGGTCCTGGGCGGTCTGACCGGCGCGGTCATCTGGAACATCATCACCTGGCTGCTGGCACTGCCGACCAGTTCGTCGCACGCCCTGGTTGGAGGAGTGGCCGGAGCCGCCTTGACCAAGGCCCTGATCGCCAGGACGGGGCTGGATGTCCTGGTCTGGCAAGGCTGGTTCAATGGCTGGGGCGGCCTGCTGCTGTTCATCATCCTCTCGCCGACGATCGGCTTTATCCTGGGCACGTTGAACATGACCCTCGTCGCCTGGCTGTTCCGCCGGGCGACGCCCAGCCGCGTGGACGGCTGGTTCCGCCGGCTGCAGTTGGTATCGGCGGCGGTCTACAGCCTGGGCCACGGCGGCAACGATGCCCAGAAGACTATGGGGATCATCGTAATGCTGCTGACGACAGCCGGGATGTCCAGTTGGGCCGCGCCCAACCCGCACAACCCGCTGAACATGTTCGGGCACTCTCACACGGTAGCCTGGTGGATCATCCTCTCCTGCCACGCCGCGATCGCCTTGGGCACGATGTTCGGCGGCTGGCGAATCGTCAAGACGATGGGCTCGGGCATCACCCGGCTCCAGCCGGTGGGCGGCTTCTGCGCCGAGACCGCGGCGGCAACAACCATTTTGGCCGCGACGCACTGGGGCATCCCGATCTCAACTACCCACGCGATCACCGGCTCGATCCTGGGCGTGGGCACGACCCGCGGCGTACGAAGCGTTCGCTGGATCTGGGGCCAGCGCATCGTGATAGCCTGGATCCTCACCCTACCCTGCTCGGCTTTCATGGCGGCGATCGCGTACCTGATCGTCCATAACTTCGTCGAACCGTTCGTGAAGTAGCGGGCCGGCGCTCCCGCCAATCACCCGATCGAAACGAGGCGGAGGCCCTGGATGCCCTCGTAGAGGGCCCCTGCCCCGACGATACGAAGTCTCGGATCACCGTTCATTGCTGCTTCTCTATGCACTGCGTCCGAATGAACTCCCGCCCCTCCGCCAGATACCGCAGCGTGTTTTCCTTGTCCTGCACTTCGACTTCCAGAACGTAGCGGCCCCGGTAACCCGCCGATCGCATGTGCCGGAACAGCCCCGGCAGGTCGATCTGCCCCGTGCCGAAGGGCACCCCCTGCTCGCCGACCTGGTCCTTCAGGTGCACCAGGGCAATGCTCTCCCCGAGCAGCTTACACCCTTCCCGCCAATGCACACCGGCGCTATGGAAGTGGCCCACCTCCAGCAGCGTCTTCATGCGCGAATCCGCGATGCCCTCGATCACCTCGCGGTAGTCAGCGAGCGTCTTGATGGGCGTGGCGCAGTGGTTCTGCAGTACAGGCGTGAGGCCGAGCCCCTCGATAGCATCGAGGAACGGCTTGGCGGCACGGATGTAGTTCGGCCTGGAATTCACCCGGTAGACGACGATTTCGGCCCCGATCGCCCGGGCGAATTTCGCCGCGCGGATCGCCTTGGTCAGCGAGGCATCGAAGTTGTCGTTGATCGTCGGCAACTGCACCGACACGAACTGCATCCGGTACTTGCGGCCCAGGTTGAGGTAGTCGGCCGGGTCCTTCTCGATGTCGAAGGGCCCGCTCGTCCAGGTGCAGTAGCCCTCGAACTGGTCGAAGCCCAGCCCGAATAGGCCGCCAGACACTCCTCCAGTTGCCATTCAGGAAACCAAAGGTGTCAAAACTAAAGGTGAAACTAAAGGTGTCAGGAAGAATTGTTTGACAGCTAGGGCGGTTCTGGCATCCGCCAGAGGGTAGAGTCGAGCGGTGGCGCGGTGGCCGAAGGCAAGGCATAGCATGTTGGCCGGACCTTTCGGTTGCCCGGGCCTCCGTGTCCTCACCATGGCTCCGTTTCCATCGCCCGCGTATCGAACCGGACGTGCGGATTTCCCGCATCCGGCTCTCGTCCAAGAGAGTCACGCTTTCGCCCACGGGAACGTCCGCGTCAGCCCAGGGCAATCGCGCCAGCCCAGCTCGCCCATCCGGCCCAGCTTCACGCTGCGCTCGCTTGGCCCAGACCTGTTTGGTGGCGCCGTTGGGGCACCCACCCCGTGTCCGGAATTCCCCTCGCCGCTCCCGCCCAAACCCCGCATCCAGCCCAGATTCACGCTGCCACCGCGTGGCCCAGACCCGTTTAGTGGCGCCGTTGGTGGCACCCACACATTGTCTGAATTCCCCTCGTCGCTCCCGCCCAGCTCGCCCATCCAGCCCAGCTTCACGCTGCCACCGCTTGGCCCAGACCTGTTTGGTGGCGCCGTTGGTGGCAGACCCGCCGGCTCCGATTTCTCCTGCCGTTGCTCGGCGTCTGCCTGTCCACCGCAGTTCTTCCCGCTGCCCGCGACTGGTAACCTGCATCCCGATTGTGAATGCCACGCTAACGCATCTTGAGCGTAAGGCCGTAGGCCGGAAACGCTTATGGTATTTTCCCCCGGTTTTTGGGGCTTCGGCATTCGCTCCTGGCCAGTTTGGCCACCGGGTTACTCACAGTGTGAAAAGATTAAGCAGCCGTGACGTAAGTACTTCCGAGCGCGCGCTTTATGAACAAGTGAAAAACATGTAGAACTTTGATTGACGTATACGATATATTGGGGTACACCCTGTCTTCGCCAACTAGACGTGGTAGAGTGCTATAATTTCCCGACAATCGCATTTCCGTCGGGGGTTCGTCGTCCGGGCCAAGCTGGATATATTGCTTTATGTTCGGTTTTTGTTAGGATGGTAAGTGGCCATCCGGAGGCAGTTCGGCCGTTTGTCCTCCGTACGCGATAACAACTCTCTGCCAATGAGAGGCATAGACTTGCTTGAGGCAGGAATAGGAGCGAGGTCCAATGGCTGTTCAAGATGATCGTGTCGTCATAAATCGTGCTGGTACCGATAATGAGATCCCTACCCTCACCGAAAACGGGTTACGCGTCCTTCGCGCCCGCTATCTCAAGAAGGGTGAGGACGGCAAACTCATCGAAAGCCCGGCCGAGCTGTTCCGCCGGGTCGCCCGGTCCATCGCAGCGGTCGAGACGATGTACGGCGCCGACGTCGAGCAGGTCGATGAGTGGGAGGACCGCTATTATCGGCTCATGACCTCCGGGCGGTTCATGCCCAACAGCCCGACGCTGATGAACGCCGGCCGCGAAATGGGCATGCTCAGCGCCTGCTTCGTCCTGCCCGTCGGCGACAGCATCGATGAGATCTTCGACTCAGTGAAGTACACCGCCATGATCCAGAAGGCAGGTGGTGGCACGGGCTTTGCCTTCGACCGCCTTCGGCCGACCGGCGACTACATAAAGTCTTCCGGTGGTGAGACTAGCGGGCCCATCCCGTTCTGGCGGGTCTTCAGCGAGGCCACCAACGCCATCCAGCAGGGGGCGTTCCGCCGCGGTGCCAACATGGGCATGATGTACGTCCATCACCCCGACATCCTGAAGTTCCTGCATGCCAAGCAGGACCTCAGTCAGTTCACCAACTACAACATCTCGGTCAAGATCACCGACCAGTGGATGAAGGAACTCATCGCTGACGCCAACAGCCCACATGTGGTTCGCAACCCCCGCAGTGGCAAGGCCTTCTTCATGCCCAAGGATTTGGAGATCTGGAAATACGATATCCACTCTCTGATCCAGGCGGACGAGTACGTCGAGAAGGTCGATGGCGATGCCTCCTACTGGACCACGCCCAAGATCGTAAAGCCGATCCCAGCGGACCTGGCTGCGAAGCTGATGACCAAGCAGGACATCTGGAAGTTCATCGTGCAGAACGCCTGGCAGACCGGCGAGCCGGGCTTGGCCTACATCGACCGCATCAACGACGAGAACCCCACGCCGCACGTTGGCCGGATCGAGTCTACTAATCCCTGTGGCGAGCAGCCTTTGCTGCCGTTTGAGGCGTGCAACCTGGGCAGCATCAACCTGGGCTACTTCATCAAGAGCCCCTGCACCCCGCAGGCGGACGTCCGCTGGGACGCCCTCCGCGAGGCGGTGGCCGAGTCGATTCGGTTCCTGGACAACGTCATCGACGCCAACCGCTATCCACTGCCCCAGATCGACGCGATGTGTAAGGCCAACCGCAAGATCGGCCTGGGGGTGATGGGCTTCGCCGATGCACTCTACAAGCTCGGCGTGCAGTACAACAGCGAGCAGGGCATCGAGTGGGGCGAGCGCTTCATGAAGTTCCTCAACGATGAGGCTCATAGCTGCAGCGAGTCCTTGGCTCAGCAGCGCAGCAGCTTCCCCAACTGGAAGGGGAGCATCTGGGACACCCAGCATCACCGCCCGATGCGCAATGCCGCGACGACCACGGTGGCCCCGACGGGCACGATCAGCATTATCAGCAACTGCTCGGGCGGCATCGAGCCGATGTTCAGCCTGGCGTTTTATCGGAACGTGCTCAAGGGCCAGGACGCCAAGCCCATGATCGAGGTCAACGACACGTTCCGTCAGGTCGCCATCGAGCGCGGCATCTTTACAGAGGAGTTGGTCGACAAGATCGCCACGGTCGGGTCGCTGTCCCATGTCGATGGCGTGCCCGATGACGTCAAGCACGTCTTCGTCTGCGCGCACGACATCGAGCCGGACTGGCACGTCAAGATGCAGTCGGCCTTCCAGAAGCACTGCGACTCGTCGATCTCCAAGACGATCAACTTTGCGAACACCGCCAAGGTCGAGCAGGTCGATGCCATCTACAAGCTGGCATTTGAGTTACGCTGCAAGGGCATCACGGTGTACCGCGACGGCTGCCGGGCCGAACAGCCCATGGCCCTCAAGAAGACCAAGAGCGAGTCTCCCAGCGCGGGGGATGCCGCCCCCTCCGGCAGCGAGGCGGAGAAGGCCGTGTCCAAGGCACCGGCGCCCTTCAAGCCCATCGAGCCGGCCCAGGTCCCGGAGATGATCCCGGGGCTGCGGATCCGCCAGATGACGCCGTTCGGCAACATGCATATCAAGCTGACGGTCGATCCTAAGAGCGGGCGCGAGATGGAAGTGTTTGCGCAGCTCGGCAAGGGCGGGGACATTGCCAACAGCGATCTGGAGGCGATCTGCCGCATGATCAGCCTGTGGCTGCGGGCCGGTGGTTCGCTCCGGCACGTAATCAAGCAGTTGAAGGACATCGGTTCCTCGTTGCAGGTACCGACCAAGGACGGAAAGATCATGAGTCTGGGCGATGGCTTGGCTCGTGCGCTGATCAAGTACCAGCGGGCCAAGGAGCAGTTCGGCCTGAAGGCCCTGTTGCTCGGCGAGGCGGATCTGAGTTCGTTGAACCGGTATTTGCTGAGTGAGAATCGGTCGGTTGCCGACAGCGGCAGCGAGGCGGGCAACGGCGGGCATGGCAACGGCCACGGCAATGGTCCGAAGTCGGCCGAGGGTGGAGCCAGTGGTACTGGGGAGAAGCCTGCCAAGGCTGTGGCGGTGCAGAGTCTGGCGGCGCAACGGCGGGCGATGTACAAGCTGAAGTGCCCGGAATGTCAGACAACTCTCACGTTTGCTGAGGGTTGCGTGAAGTGCACGAGTTGCGGCTACTCGCAGTGCTAAGTGGCAGTAGCGATCGAATCTGTGTGGCCGCGAGGTCCATGTTTCACCATGACCTCGCGGCTGCAACGTTTGTGGAAGCCAGCTGTTGCCGAACGGGGCCGGTGACAGAAATGGGCCGTTGATTGTCGCAGGGTATGGAAGTTTTCTGGACAGAAATGTCTGGTTGGTGTGGACTGAATTTGGCTTAAAGATACAGCCGTTTGTTTGCCGATTTTCCTTGTTAGGTTGGTTTGATTATTCGTTGCGGGCGTTAAACCATAACGATGGTTTGAGATGCCTCTATCATAAGAGGGGCTGTGCCGTAGAGAAGGTTGTGCCTGTTGTTCGCAGTTGTCTTGGCTTCTTTCCCCTCCGGAAAGCACTGGGCTAGCCGCAAGGTTCCTAGTGCTTTCTTTTTTTGCGCAGTTCTCGCTCCACTTCTGTTGAGTTCCCCGTTGGCAGTTTCGAAGAAAAGCGCCACAACCGGCGCCACTTTGCGCGCGCCGACGGATCGTGGGCGGGTGTTGGGCCAAAGGCGGGCGGCGCGAGTGCGAGTGCGAGCAATTCGGACACTGGGTGGGTGCCACCAACGGCGCCACCAAACAGGTCTGGGCCACTTGAGCGCGGCGTGAAGCTGGGCTGGATGGGCGAGCTGGGCGGGAGCGGCGGAGGGGAATTCAGACAACGTGTGGGTGCCACCAACGGCGCCACCAAACAGGTCTGGGCCACGCAAGCGCGGCGTGAAGCTGGGCGGGATGGGCGAGCTGGGCTGGCGCGATTGCCCTGGGCTGACGCGGACCTTCCCGTGGGCGAAAGCATGACTCTCCTGGACGAGAGCCGGATGCGGGAAATCCGCACGGCCGGTTCGATGAGCGGGCGATGGAAACGGAGTCATGGTGAGGACACGGAGGCCCCGGCAACCGAACGGGCCGGCCAACACGCTACGCCTTGCCTTCGGCCACCGCGCCACCGCTCGACTCTACCCGAACCCCAAGGTGCACTTCGCCGGACGGGTACCGACCTATTGACTATTGAAGCTCTGACCCCTCTGGCGGGTCATTTCATTTCCACTTTCGCGCGGGAGTCGAGCGTGGCGGGGTCGAGGGCGGCGAGAGCGTCGTAGAGGCGGACGTGGAAGGTGCCGGGGCCGGGGGCGCCGACGGCGGCATCCTCGCCTGCGACGCCCATAGCGACGAGGGCCTCGACGGCGGCGGCGAAGGGGTCGGCGGGCTTGGCGGCGAGGAAGCAGCCTGTGATGGCGGTGGAGATGCAGCCTGTGCCGGTGACGGTGGCCAGGAGCGGGTGGCCGTTGGAGACGGCGGCGAGGCGGGCGCCGTCGGAGACGTAATCGACGGGGCCGGTGACGGAGGCGACGAGGCCGAGTTTGCGGCCGGCGGCGCGGGCGATCTCGGCGGGGTCGAGGGCGGCGGTGATGGACTCGACGCCGCGGATTTCGGCGGCCACGCCGACGAGGCTGGCGATCTCGGCGGGGTTACCGCGGAGGACGGCGATCTCGACTTCGCCGAGGAGGCGGCGGGCGGTGTCGCTACGGTAGCGGGTGGCGCCGGCGCCGACGGGGTCGAGGACAACGGGGATCTTGCGGTCGTTGGCGGCGCGGCCTGCGAGGACCATGGCCTCGATCCACTCGCGGGAGAGGGTGCCGATGTTCAGGACGAGGCAGCCTGCGAGGGCGACCATCTCCTGGACCTCCTCGCGGGCGTGGGCCATCACGGGCAGGGCGCCAAGGGCGAGGGTAGCGTTGGCGGTCTCGTTCATGACGACGTAGTTGGTGATCTGGTGGACGAGGGGCTTGTTCTGGCGAATCAGGGCGAGCGTGGCGCCGGGTTCGATCATTGGCTAATACCTCCGAGTACGGCTGTCAATGTCAGCGGCGGCCGAGCCGAGCCGCGGCCAGCCCAGGATTGTACCGGGCGGGGCGGCGGAGGCCAGGGAACGGCGAAGACCGATTCACCGCGGAGGCGTAATGGGGAGGATCCGTCGCCACGACAGATCAGCGGTGGCGACCTCAGGTGCGGCCTGGCGGGCAGGCGGGGGCTGAGCGGGAGGCGCCGCGGGTGTTGCTGCCGGCGAAGGATGAGCTGCCGCCGCTGGTAGTGCCCCCGGGCAGGAAGGAAAGGTTGCCGGGGGACTGGAAGTTGGCTCGCGCGGCATTGGCGCGGGCCTGGCGGGCTGCGCGGGCCTTTTCGGCGGCCTGGCGGACGTTCTGGACGACCTGCGGTTCGAGTTGCTTGATCTTGCTGGTGAGCAGATCCTTGTAGGCAGAATCGACCTTGAGGTCGGGGAAGCGGGTCATCATCTGCTGCATCTTGCGGTACTTCTCGAGGGCGCTGGCGGTGCCGGCGGGGGTGTTGAGCCGCTCGGAGACGTCGGCTGTCTTGTGCAGGTTGAGAAATACGGTTCGCAGCGTTTCGACGGGTATGGCGGGCTGGGAAGTCAGGGCGGCTGGGGGCGGGGCGGCGCACAGACAGGCTGCGCCCAGTGCTGCCAGCAATGCGCCGATCGCCAGAGAGGGCAGGGTGTGTCGCCTCATGGAACCGGTCTCCTGATCGAGCGTCCGGACATCAAGCCCGATGTTCCAATCGTAACGCGGCGGCGTGGCGGGATCAATGGCAATCGCATGTTGGGCAAGACCATGGTCCTGCAACAGCGCAGGACCATGCCACCCGACAGCAGTACAAAGGGCAATGATTTGCGTTCACATACAATGGCCCTGGGATCGATGGGCTGGGGCTGGGCGGCCGGCTGACAAGGGGCTACGGGAGGGGGTATGATGGTAGGCATCGGCCGGTCAGGGCGGCTGGGCCGATGTATGGATGCGGCTGGCAACACGATTCTCAACCGGAACCCGGGGCTGGAGGGGTTGCGCGGATTCGTGCGCGGCTGGATCGTGGACAATGTGTGGCTGCGGACGACGCCGGGGGCGCTGACCGGCAGCGGGGCGTTCGGGGAGGCGGATATTGGCAGCCGGATCGACTACAACGCGTACTCCAACGGCGAGGTGTTCGCGGGGATCGGGTACAAGGGGCTGGCGGAGAAGCACGGTTGGGACAAGCACAGCGTTGTGGTCGATTGGCAGACGGTCTTTGCGGAGCCGGTGAAGGCGCCGGCGAGCCAGCCGTACTACTCGGAGAAGCTGCAGGGGCAGGAGTTGCCGAAGGATTGGCGTTTCGAGCATTCGCTGCTTGTGCCGAAGGCGGGGTCCAAGCTCCTCGACGCCGGCACGGTGCTGCCGAACCTGACGGGGCCGTACCTGGGCAAGGCGCCGGACCTGGGGGCCAACGAGGCGGGCTTAGGGACGGCATGGTACGGTCCGCGGTATTGGGACACGCTGGCGGATGTGGCGTACGGCATTCCGGAAGGCTGGCGGAGCATGACCAAGGACGACCCGGGCAAGCAGGCGATCATCGGCATGACCGGCGCGCAGGCGATCCTGGCCAACGGGTCCAAGACGATCACGGCGATGATCCTGCTGGAGAAGGCGCAGGGCGAGGGTCGGTGGGAGAAGCTGCAGCAACTGGTCGCCGAGGAGGCCCATGCGGTTACGCCGGTTCTAGAATTCCAGGACGGTCTGCTGATGCGGCTATACAACCGGCCGAAGGGTCTGACCCTGGAGGTTGCGCGGATCGAGCCGGAGGGCGTGCTGCACGTGCTGATCCAGAACCGCCAGCGAGACAGCGAGGTCAGCCGGACGCAGATGTTCCAGTTCGCGCGGTCGCTGTATCGGTAGGCCTGGCGGGCCGGCGGTAAAAGGCCAGGACCTCCTCGTTGCCGGGCGCGACGAAGTCATTTTATACGGAGGTCACGGCCCGATTGCCAGCGTGACGGACGTCATCCGCGGGATCTCATGGCCGGCCACTTCGACGGTCGTTTCGAACGGCAGCTTGTTGATGCGTGTTTCCAGGGTCTTGTCTTTGCCCTGCTCCTGCCAGACGTACTTCAGCGTCAGGGGGTTGTGCTTCGTGTCGGGCTTTTCGGCGGCGGTCACACGCACGAGGTTCTTGCCGGGCATGAGGTAGGGCAAGGCGTACATGTTGTTGATGAAGACGGTGGTACACTTGAGGGTGTCGATGCCAACGTCGCGGGCGGCGCGGGCGGCGTGCAACTCGATCTTGACGAAGTAGCGATGTTGTTGCCAGGCGACATCCTTGAGGCTGAGGTTTGCGGCGCGGAAGGCATTGCCGCCGTCCGCGCGCCAGATCTCCTTCCAATCGCTGCGCGGGTCCTTGTCGCTGCGGGCGTAGACGACCGCGACGTCGTTGTCGTGGCGCACGCCGGAGATGTCCAGCCAGGCATCGACGGCGACGTATGGGCAGTCGATCTCGAAGATGACAGCACCCAGCTGGCCCGCGGCGGCTGGATGCAGGTTGGGCCCCTGCTTGTCCTGGTACTTCGCCTTGATGCCTTCGAGGCCGTCCTTGGCGAGTCCGTCGCGGAAGGCATCGCTGGCGAGGTCTGGCTCGTAGACCATGCGGCCATTGCCGAAGACGCGCTTGGGGGCATAGCGCGATTTGCCCTGGCTGTTGACGGTCTGGACGGCGTAGGGTTTCCAGTATGGCCAGTTGACCGGGTCGTTCTCATCGATCGCGGCAGCGGTGCAGAGATGCTGGAGCGAGACGAACTTGCCGGGCTGGGGCTGATCCTGCTGGAACCAGCTATGGCCCTCGTTGGACCAGGTGCGGGTGATCGATTCGCCGCGACGCAGGTTGATGACCAGGCGGCTGTCGGGCACCTTGGGCGCGCCATCGGGCTTGGCGGTGCGGGCGTAGCGAACGCCGTCAGCGGGGCTGTCGCTGCTGTTGGCGCCGGCGCGGCACTGGAAGAAGGGCTCGCTGGCGCGGCCGTCCTTGATGGCATCGAGCACGATGGACGGGTCGTTGGCGATGGCGTCGTGGCTGGCCACGGTGTGCTTGTCCTTGGCGTAGACGAACCAGCCGACCTGGCAGTCGAAGAAGTGCCAGTCGCCGTCGTACCAGGCCTCGGCGAGGACGTGACCGGGCATTTGCAGCGTGCGGGCCTTGATGCCGCCCGCCTGAGAGATCTCGGCGAAGGCCTTGGACTGGTAGCCACACAGGCCGATGCCGTAGCTGTTGATGAGATCGACGGTGTCCCAGGTCGGGATGTGGGGCCAGTGGAACATCATCCGGCGGACGAAGTACCAGGTGGCGATGGCCTTATCCTGATCGGTTCTGCAATTGCGGTAGAGGTCGCGGGCGATGGTCTGTACGCTCGAGCAGTCGATGCTGGTGTCGGTGGTGACCTTCACGTCGGCGATTCCCGCTCGCGCCAGGCTTGCCAGCAGGGCGCCGGTTACCACAGCAGAGAGGATTCCGATCCGCATTCGCACGTCACTGTTCATGATCGTCTCCCTATAGGTCACCGCGGCATTATACGCGACTGCCGGCCTTCACGAGAGCGGGTAGGCTGCTGGGGGCGGCGGGGTTGTGTTCTGCCGCCGAACCAATATGGGAGTCGCCGTGCCGTGAAGACGATCCAGGTGGCCGCTGCATCCACGTACGCCCGCTGGGGCGAGGTCGAAGCCAACATCGAGAAGACCCTTGCCGTAGCGGAGGTAGCCGTCAGCGAGGGCTGCCGGTTGCCGCCGGAGTGCTCGCGGATCCTGGCGCTGAAAGGGGCGGAGGTGCTGCTGGCGCCGTTCATATCGCTGTCGCGGAAGGAGTGGCGGCTGAACCGATTGCTGGCGCTGCGGGCGCGGGCACAGGACAACCGGTTGTTCGTGCTGAGCGCCAGCCACGCGATGCCGCACGTGGCGGGCAAGCCGCGGGAGTGGGGCTACAGCGGCCTCTGCTGCGCGATCGATCCGCTGGGGCAAGTGATCGGCAAGTCCACGGGACGCGCGGGCCAGCCGCAACAGGTGAGCGTCACGCTGGATGAGGCGCTGCGCCGCACGTATGTTCTGGCGGATGTGCCGAGCATTCGGGACCGGCGGGCGGGGGATTATTGCGAGTTGACGGACGACGCGCTGCAGCGCGGCTACGTCGGGCGGCTTCCGCGGTTTGTCTACAACGAGCTGGCGGATCAGCTGACGGTTGAGCGGGAGGCGTAGCGGGCAGTGGGCGCGCGAACAGAATGACGGTTGCCAGTTGCCGGGGAACAACAGCGACGGCAACAACACGCGGCTCGCAAGCGAGCCGGCTAAATGGTCCGTCATGGTTGGCGAGACTGCAC